>JAGQOY010000287.1 GCA_020427005.1 Planctomycetales bacterium | reverse complement strand
GTTTTCGGGTGGAGGTCCCTAAAGACCTTCGCAATCCAAAGCATTTTGACTGCTTCCAACCGCTAAATTGCGAGATTCTACAGTTCGGCAGTTTCTGAAGGCAACTTGACCGTAGAAGTCGTTTTAAGAGTTAGAAAGGCCAAAAAAACTGAAATACAAAAATACGTAAGTGGGCGCGCCAGAACTCGAATCTGGGACCTCGTCGTTATCAGCGACGCGCTCTAACCAACTGAGCTACGCGCCCAAAATACAGCAAGTTGGGTTGTTCCAGCCAGTTAGGTTGGTCTTGGTTTGACGACACCTAATCAGCTAGACTGGAAATCGTATCGACTGGTTCGTAGCTGTCAACCAAGGATTTTCGCCGCCGTCGTTAAAGGTATAAATCTGCGCATCGTTGACCGGAAAGCTTGTATTCGGGTAGACAGCCAGCTAGTCACCAAGTTGTTAGATCTTTGGCCATTATTCGGTGTCGAGTAGTGGTTTTTTTTGCATTGAGTCGATTTTGCAGGGAGCAACGGCATGAAATGCCACGGGCAAGAATTTAGGAAGAGCGAGGTTCAACGGTGGAGCGGGAAAGGTTCCATTTCCACCTACTCGGCTTGGTTGGTATGTGCCATATTTTCGATTTTCTCAGCAGCGGATGCTTCCGCTCAGGATGTTTCTCAGGCTCTAAGCTTTCGGCCACGTCAGCCGGATGTCAACGTCGAACTGGTCACGCCTGAACAAGAAAAGGATTGCTCTTTTGCGAGGATCAAAAAGCCGGACGGTGAAGGGTTTCTGGTCACTGGACCTGCCGGACAAACTTTGCGTTGGTTTGTAGATACCAATGCAGATAACAAGCTTGATCGCTGGTGTTACTTCAATAACGGTGTCGAAGTTTATCGGGAACAAGACACTAATTTTGACGGCTCAGTGGAAGACTACCGTTGGTTGAGTACAGAAGGATTGCGTTGGGGGGTTGATGGAAATCGCGATGGTGTGATCGATTCGTGGAAGATGATTTCAGCTGAAGAAGTCAGCGCCGAGGTTGTTAGGGCCGCCTCAGCGGCGGACAGTCAGCGATTTGACCGCCTGTTACTTACCAACGACGAAATTGACAACTTGGGATTGGGGGACGAAAAAGTCGACCAGCTCAAACAGCGGGTACGCGATGCTCGAGAGCAATTCGAAGCTTGGGCCAAGGGGCAAAATGTAGTTACACGAGAGAGCCGCTGGAGCAACTTTGGGGCGGAAAAACCAGGTGTTGTGCCGGCTGGCACAGACGGTTCCAAACAGGATATCGTTGTCTACGAAAACGCTGTAGCTTTGATTGACAACGAGGGAAACCCCAAGCAGTTGATGATCGGCACTCTCGTGCAGATAGACAAAAGCTGGAAATTGGTGGACCTTCCCAAAGCCATCACGGATGGCGCCGTAGTGGCCAACGGCAGTCTGTTCTTTCCGGCTTCATTTTCATCCCGATCGACTGCAGGAGCAGGCGCCGGGGCAGCCGAAGGTATCAGCAAAGCGATGGAGCGTTTGGTTGGGGAATTGCAAACGATTGACGAAAAGCTGGTAAACGCAAAGTCCAATGAGCGTCCCGTGTTGCATTCTAGTCGGGCCGACATCTTGGAAAAACTCATTTCAGCGTCGGTGAGTTCCGAGGAACGTACGACTTGGGTCCAGCAATTCGCAGATACAGTGGGTGCAGCCATCCAAATTGGCGAGTATCCGCAGGGAGTGAAGCGGCTGGATGACTTTATTTCGAAGTTGCCGACCGTAAAGGCCTCCAGCCAAGAGATGGCCTACGTTGAATACCGGTTTGTCACTGCGGCCCATACTGAAAAATTGAAAGAACCCAAAGCCGATTTCGAAAAACTGCAGCAGTCTTATATCGATGATCTGGAGAAGTTCGTTCGCAAATATCCTGAAGGGGACGATGCTCCGGACGCGATGCTGCAGATTGCCTTGGCAGCAGAATTTTCCGGTGAGTTGGATGCGGCTAAGCAATGGTATGGCAAAGCTTCAAGTGACTATGGTGATTCCTCTGCTGGCCGAAAAGCCGCCGGTGCCCTCAAACGGTTAAATATGATTGGTAAGTCATTCACATTGGTGGCACCACGTCTGGATGTCGACGGCGGTTTCAAATCCGACGCCTACCGCGGGGTCCCGGTGGTTTATCACTGTTGGGCCAGTTGGTGCGATGGGTGTAAGGTAGAGATGCGGGCCCTATCGCAATTGCAGGATAAGTTTGCCGCCAATAAGCTGAAAGTTGTAGGAATCAACCTCGATAATAACCCGGAGTATGGCAAGGCGTTTCTCAAGCAGAACTCGTACCCCTGGGTGCACGTGTATGGCAAAGATGGATTGGAAGGTGAATTGGCAGTTGGTTTGGGAATTCTGACACTGCCAGCCAATTTCGTTGTCAACGCAAAAGGTGAAGTTGTCAAGACTGGCGTGCACTGGACAGAACTTGAGCAAGTCATCGAATCGTTGGTCAAGTGACGGGAGGCTTCCCTCTGACTAGGCCGCGGAACATGGTTGCGGCGACAGAAGATAGCGTCAGTAGCAGCGTTTTCGAAAACGCTGCTACTCGATCCTGGCTGCCCCAACATGTAAGTGGCAATAATGGAATGGCCAGTTTGCTCGAACGCCGAGAATTCGATGTCTCTTGCGTTCGTTTACTTTAACTGGTATCTCAGACTACTCACCGAACATCATGTCGCCGCACGTATCGAAAGGAGTCGAGCGTGGAGCAGTTTATCATCATGGCAGTAGGCGTTTCTGCATGTGCTGTTCCAGTCGTCGCATTGTGGGCAGTCGTGTGCTTATTCACTCAGAAACCGGGCGTTAATTGTGTCATTACCGAAATGGTATTTATGTTCACGCTGGTGATGGTAGCGAGTTTAACGATTCGTACAATTCTTGTTGACGATGCCTGTTGGCTCACGCATACTGCAAGCTTGGCATTAATGGTCGTAGCAGGAGTGTTGCGCAGACCTACCAGTATCGAAACGGTCCACTAGGTTAACGCGGTTTTTCGTGCTTGGACAACTATGCGTTGGCTTTTGCTTTTTCCAGATGCGAGGGATTCTCATTGTAGCCAACGGCCTCTTGCTTAATATCCTCCATTGTGTCCGGAAGATCTGAGCTTTTGCATTGAACACGAATCGGTTGTCGAATACCTACGGCATTGTATTCGAATGCCTTCAAACGATGTATGAGTGTGTCTGTTAACTCATGCCCTTTGCGAATGAGAATCTCGCCATTTCTGGTCAATACGTCTTCATCTAGCACCATATGTTCCTTGAGGTCGCGCAGCTGGAGAGCCCGTACCACCAATGTGCCAAGTACTTGATTTTTGAATTCTTGGAAAACTTGTGGGGCATAGTTCCCTGTTCTTTCCATTAGGTCAATAGCCTGCGCCGCGGAGTTGGAACCGCTTAAGAGGTCATAATCTCCGAGGATACGAAGCATTTGAGCGCCAACTACGACGCATGCAGGCGTAGCCGGATCGAATGATTCTCGATACTGAAGCGAGATCATTTGGGCTACCGTTTCCAAGCGTGGAATATTGCCAATCATTTTGCTGCCAATATCAGCCTGGCTTTGTAGAAGTGATTCTTCGGCTTGGGATAACAACTTCCCCGAGCGCGACTTTTCAATCAATTCTTGCGGCACACCCAAACAGCCAAACTGGGATAACATGGCTGCAATTTCATACTGCCAAGCATCGTCGAGCTGCAGCTTTTGCGCCATATGTCGAGCAATCAATCGTAAGTGGTTGCCCCGACCAAATGCGCTTGGATTTGTAAGAGACATTACTTCACTAATGAGCGCGATGGCTCCAGTTAGTGTCTTGCTCAAAAGGTGCCGCTCGGATATCAAAACCTGATGTTGGCGTATCGCGTCAACCAGTATCTCTCCTAGTGTTTCCGCGGGGCATGGCTTGTTGACAAAGCGAAAGATTGCCCCGGCATTCACTGCGTTGACAGCCGTTTTTTGGTCTGCGTTACCAGTTAGCATAATGCGAATCGTATCTGGAGCGATTTTTCGTGCGATACGCAACACTTCCAAGCCATCAAGCTCCGGCATCTGCATATCGCATACAATTACTGCGAAAGGTCCTTTTTGTTTTAAGGTCTCCACCCCAGTCTTGCCGCCCTCAGCAACAAACAACTTGTGCTTTCCGTGCAAGCCTCTCCGTAACGCCTGCAATACGTTGGCGTCATCGTCGATGAGGAGGACTTTATCATTCATGTTGTATGTGTCCTGTGCCGCAAAGGCCTAATTTCAGGGGTTCTGTCACTTCTTGGTGGCCGCCTCCAAAGTGGGAATCGTTCAGGCCGTATTTGACCATGAGGGATTCAGAAGCGGGGTGGTTGTGATGTCTCCCAAGCCGTATGTGTTGGCTAGAGCAGATTCTGTGGAGGCGAGTGGAATTTTGATTGAAAAAGTCGTGCCCACCCCTATTTCAGACTCAAAGGTCAACTTGCCGTGATGTTTTTCAACGATCACGTTGTAAGCAATTGCCAGCCCCTGACCAGTTCCTTTGCCGACACCTTTGGTGGTGAAGAACGGGTCAAAAACTCGGGAACGAATGGATTCTGGTATGCCGGTACCCGAGTCGCTGATTTGTATCTCGGCGTACTCACCAAGAGTTCGCGTGGAGACCTTAAGTTTGCCATTGGGAGAACCTTCTTTGGCGGCCATGGCATGAGCGGCATTGATGATCAAATTCAGCAGGGCCTGGTTTAATTCACCGGGTAAGCATGGCACAAGTGGTAAGTCGCAAGCGAAATCCGTAACTAATTCGGCACAGTACTTCCATTCATTCCGGGATACCGTCAGTGTGCTATTAATAGCGTGATTAAGGTCGATTTCTTGAAGTTCTTCTCCACCGGGGTGAGAGAACTCTTTCATAGCGGTAACAATTCTGGCGACAGACTCTGCGCCTTGCAACGTTTGATCGATGGCCGCAGGAATCTCGGCCCGCAAGAATTCCAGATCCAATTCCTGGGATAAATCTTGTATGCATTGCGCAATATCTTGGACGGCCTCCACGCCGATACATTTGGAAAGTAGATCGTCGACGTGCTGAAGCAGGACCTCAAAGCTTTCGAAGGACGTTTTGAGAAATCGCGTATTATCCCCGACGTATTGGATGGGAGTGTTTATTTCGTGGGCTATGCCGGCTGCCAACTGACCCACGGATTCCATTTTTTGAGCATGGGATAATTGAGCCTCCAATGCGCGGCGTCGGGAAAGATCTCGCAGAAGCGTGGTAAACGTCTTCTTTCCGTCATGCATAAATTCGCTGACAGCTACTTCCAGCGGGATTTCGACGCCGTCGGCACGAATGCCAACTATCTCCCCTGCAGCGGCGTTGGCGGTGAGGCTTTCGAGAATAGATAGATGGCATTGCCCGCGAGAACAGAAAGTTGCGGTTGGTATGTACTCGCAAATGTTCTTTCCTATCACAGCGTCAATGGAAATATCGAAGATCTCAGCAGCCGCACGATTCAGAGACTCAATGGTTCCAAGCTCATCAAAAATGACTATGCCTTCCGCTGCCGTATCAACGATGGCCTTAGTGCGTTGGGCTTCGTCTTCCCGCGCTCGGGCAATGCGTTTAAGTTCCACATTGGATTGATAAAGCTGGCGGCTACGTTCTTCAAGCAGTCGTTCGGCCTCCTTGCGGGCGGTGCGTTCTCGTAGTACGTACCTTTGCAGTACTTCGATCGATAGCTCAGAATCGTCGGACATGACTGGTTCACTTCTTAGATTGGGTACTGCCGCGATCTAGTGCGAGTCGCACGGACACGTGTGTTTTCAAGAAAATCGTTGATCAAATGGGCGAAAACACGCTACTCTTATGTGAAATTTGCTCTAACGACACGCGCAGGCTGTAAGTACGTCAGTCGCAGTCGCATAGAACGCGTTTAATATGGGAATAGTTTGCGTCCCTTATGGGGCTGTTGATACAAGTTGAAACGTTGCATGGGTCCCTGGAACGCCTGCATGATCTACGCGGTGTAACGTAAGTTGCTCCTCAAAAAATTCAATCGAGGCAAGCAGTAAGCCTTCAGCTAGGTCAGCCAGAGGACGGGTCGAGCGATAAACAATCGTCTTTGTGTTTGGTTCCGACTCAGGGAATTCAAAACGGGGCAACTCGGCTTCGGGGGTGTATCGCAGCACCTCTACGTGGATGATTTCTTCGACCTGAGTCATGAGCTCGTAAGTACTAGAAACGGTTTCAAAGTAGTGTGGTGTGCTCTGTCGAAATTGGTGGAAAAGGTGTTTGCCAAAGTCTTTTATTAGATGCGGTACCGGAATTTCCGTCTCATTGCTGAGCGCACGGACCATGTCGATCAGTTCTTGATAGTCGTAGGTTCCAACCGACGTATAGCCAAGGTGAAAGGGGCAGCCGCCTTTGCAGATGACCCTGTCGGCCATTCCCATGCCAAAACGATTCTCTACAAGTTCAAGGAATTCGGTAATCACAACACCCTTCATAGTTACCTCGTTGGTGTATTAGGGAGTGGCGGTCGACCGCCAGGCGAGAGGGACAACGCTAGTGCACGGATTTGTGGCTCCGACCATCTCGACCTATTTCTTTTCGAGTGGGTGGACGTTACTGATTGCTTGGAGCAATTCCGAGAATTGAAAGGGTTTGTTCAATACGGCCACAACTCCCAGACATCGCAAGCGATGAGTCAACTTGGCCGAAGTTCTACCAGTTGTGATGATAATGGGAGTCGCATGGGTGACCGGATTGCGCGATATGCAGTCGATCATTTCCTCTCCGCTAGTTAGCGGCATTTGAAGATCGGTGATGATGAGATCGGGGGGATTGGTCACGGCATTCATGATGCCTTGCATGCCATGGTAGGCGCGTTTCAGCTCTACTTTGTAGGGGCGAAAGTTTCGCTCCATGGTCGCTACGAATGCGGGATCATCATCGACAATTAAAATACTTGGTGGTATTGAGCTACTGCTGTTCAGTTCGGTAAGTTCGGGCTGGGTAGATGTCGTCATATAGCACTCGCAACCTATGGCTTCCAAAGATAATCTACACGGGGTGCCTCGGTCTGCGTTTTCAACGATCTGAAATCGGATGAAAACTACAATTCCAATGGAAGCTTACGTTAACTTCCTCTAGGATTTGTGGCGTACCACTGTGTCCAGCCGTGGATTAATTTCAGGACTGCGATCTGTAACGATCTTGCCGGTAGCAGGGCCTGGCTAGAACAGCCTT
>JAGQOY010000286.1 GCA_020427005.1 Planctomycetales bacterium | reverse complement strand
GCACCAAGAACGCCCGCATCGCGCGCATCGCCACACCGCGCAGGCGGTATACGCGAATAATGCGCGAGAGTTGCTGTAGCTTTGAAATGTTTAGCAGCTTGGCAGTTCTCAGCAAACGCAACGAGCGCAGAAAGGAAATCAAAGGCAACAAAATGATCACCAAGTCGAGCCAGTGTTTCTTACAGTACTGCCATTTGTTGCTTGTCACAGAAACCATAACAATGAATTCTGTCGCGAATGCAAACCAAATCACACCCGTTGCTATGTGCAGGGCAATCCGCAAAGTAGGGTAATTAATGATCTGTTCGCCGAACCTCCACTGTAGCCCAAGAATAGGTAGGATCAGTAGCGCTATACCAATCATTGGAATGCTAGTCGCACGTTCCAGTTGCAGCGTGAATGCTCGCGTAGGTGCTTGCCAGCCGAGGACCGGATACCAGATCTGGCCTGAAACTGTTTCCCCATGAACCGGTGGCCAGCGAGTTGTGAGAGTAGGTTGGATAAGGCGATTCTTGGCGCACAAACGTAATGGCGGTATCAAACACAGCATAAACGCGAAGGGGTAGTTGGAACGAAAATTGGCCCAGTTATCGCTGAGCAGCCAATTTGCAATTTGTTCCACAATGAAAATTGGCCAAAGAATCCACAGTATTACTAGGACCCAATCACCTAGATCCTCTGCAGCTGCTTGAAATCGCATTTCGTCCTGCGATAGAACTACTTCGAACGAGTCGAAATCGCCCTCTCCCAAAAGCTCTGTTGTGCGAGGAATATCTATCCATAAGACTAGCAGACTGGCAATCAACGCCAGGAAAAACAGCGATAACCAAAACATGATGGAGGCAAGTTGATCTGCCAACTTTGCTTGCAGGTTCGCTGATCCAAGGTTCAAACCAATCTCCAGTGGCAACGGATGGCTTAACAGTATCGGCTTAAATTAACAGATCTCAACTCGGTTTGCGAATCACGCCAACTGGCGTTTCAAACCTATATCTGGATTGATTGGATAGCCCGGTGGTAATTGTCGACCCATTGTCGTCCTAATGGCTGGGTCGCACTAATGGGGGGGAGTGGTTTTTTGATCGCATCAATGTTCATCTCGATGGCATTTGGTATGCCGAATAGCTAAACTAGGAAGCTGTTGAGATCTGCGCAAAGTAGGTTGTTCTGGTAATACATCGGGAGAGTCGATCATGAGATTGAGAACCTTGGCAACAACGTTGGCCGTTTTGTGTGGATTGGCTACCTTTCTTTCCAATACCGTCGAGGCCACTGTTGTGATCTTTTCGGTCGGAGATAGCAGTTTGGCTTTAACCGGGAATGTCGATGTGAGTGGAGTAGGAAGCTTCGCGATGTCAGATCAAGCACCAGGCAGTAGAGAAACAACCTACACGGGAACGATTACGGTTGATGTGGATGATTTATTTAATCCGACGGTCATGTCCGTACTTAGCGCCAACGTGATTGCGAATGTAAACGGAAACTGGTCACCCAATGATGGCGGGACAGCACCTTCACCCTTGTCCCCTGGTAATTATGGTATCTCGGTGCCACTGATTGGTGGTACGGGGAAAGCCCGCGGAGTTGTGTTTGATTTGGCTGCAGCTTCTACTGCAGTGGCGGCTGGCGGCGCGTTTAATGTCTCAGGCGAGTCGTTTACGTTTACCGCGGGCAATTTGGATGTTTTTTCGACTGCCCTGAACGACGGAAATTCAGTCGCATTGACTGGTTCGGCTGCAAATGTCTCAGCGCTCGCTGGTCAGTATACATCGTCTCCGACAGAGCTATTGTTACGTGTACCGGCACAATTCACAATTCCGTTTACCATCGCGGGAACGCCGACGGTAAGTGGTACGATGACATTGACGGGAGTTCTCAATGGAGTTGCCTCCGTGCCTGAGCCATCGACTTTCGGGTTAACAGCCATGTGGGGTCTGCTGCTTGTTCGCAGACGACGAAGCTAGGCCATTGGTAGGCAGTGCTTAATTAGGTCAAACGGCGTACGTGACTGAGCGGTTGGGAGTGCAGGGAGCATACACCGCATTGTCGATCGTGTTTTGAAGCCTTTCATGCCCAGTGCCCAGGTTGGAGATGCCCAATCCGTGCCCCACTTCCATACCAGGATGAGATTTTCTGGTCTAGTATGACCGATTCATGTCGTCCAAAGCCCGGTTGTTCCGGTCCAGCTCGTCGAGCCAATTGGTTTGCCGATGTAACCAACTCGATGGTGACATGAGCATGCGCCAGTCAAGTTGTTGTGCCAATTGAGTCGTCTCGTCAAGGCTCGTCTGAGCGGCTCAAATCAACTAGAATAATTAGTCAGTCGCCGCGCTTGAGAAAACACGTTGGTGATGCGTCACCTTTGCAGCCCTCCCCTACCCCGCCAAAACCTGAAGCTACCGACACTAAATTGGCAGCTTTTCTGTAGATCATGTTTAATGTCTCACCTCCTCGATTCGACCGTTGGTCAAGGAAAACGAGCATGACGATTGGCATGCCATCTCGAATGTTTGCCATGATTTTGTTGGCCGCAACTACACAACTTTGTGTCATGGCCCATGCGGCCGGCGAAGCTCGTTTGGAACGGCAATTTCGAGAGGAAGTATATCCAATTTTCCGGCAACATTGTTTGGAATGTCATAGTGCTAAACGTGAGGAGGGCGGGCTCAGGCTGGACGATCGAAGTGCTTGGATGAGTTCTTCCAGTGCTGATCACACAAAGGCGACTAGCGAACTGCTGCGACGCATCAGGTTGCCGAGCGGTCATGAAGAAGCTATGCCTGCGATTGGTCAAGGGTTGACGCAGCGTCAGAAAGCGGCCATTGAATTCTGGTGGACGTCCGGCGCCGTATGGCCTGAAGGTTTCCCGGCAGCGACGCATTGGGCTTATATTCCGCCGGAACGTCCGGCCCTTCCTGAGGTAACTACAGCTTCTTGGTGTCGCACTCCACTGGATTACTTTGTATTATCCCGACTTGAAGATCGCAACCTGAAGCCCTCTCGCGATGCCTCTCCCGAGAAACTGGTACGGCGATTACACCTTGATCTAGTCGGCCTGCCTCCAACTCCGGAGGAAGTGGATGCATTTGTGGCTGATCCATCTGACGAGCATTATTTGCGGATCGTGCAAGAACTGCTTCAACGCCCACAATTCGGAGAGCGTTGGGCCCGCGGCTGGTTGGACTTGGCTAGGTATGCGGATTCTCATGGTTTTCAACGCGACAACCTCATTGACATTTGGGCCTATCGCGACTGGGTAATTCAGGCTCTGAATGCAGACATGCCGTTTGATCAATTTACGATTGAACAACTGGCCGGTGATCTGCTGGGATCGGAGCAGCAAAAGATAGCTACCGGTTTTCATCGATGCGCTCCGACCAATGTTGAGGCCGGATCGCTTCCGGAAGAGACGCGCGTTGAGCAAGTAATTGATAGAGTGAACACAACAGCTGCGATTTGGTTAGGAACGACGCTGGAATGTTGCCAGTGCCATGATCATAAGTACGATCCGTTTACGATGGAGGACTATTATCGTCTGTTTGCGTTCTTCAATAGTACGGCTTTAGAAGCCGATCGGACGAATCCCAGTGTTCCTAGTTCCATTCAGTTTCAGGGGCCGTACTTCGACTTGCCGGATCATGAGCGTGATCATAGGCGAAGTGAGTTGCAGGAGCAAATAGAAACGGTAGAGCAGCAGGCCTCGACTAGAAGGGATGAGTTGAAAGAGCAGTTAGGGACTTTGGCAGCCACTCTCAAACTGCGGCTCGATAGCTTGGCACGAGAATACCCGCTAGAAGTAGTTGATTTTCGTTCGACGGGTACTACCGATACGTTTGCCAAGCAGGCGGATGGATCCATCTTGTTGGTAGGCGACGATCCTCCCGATACGGATGTTTATAGCATTGTGCTGCGCGGAGAAGTGGCCCAAATCCGCGGTTTACGACTTGATGCGCTGAGACACGATTCTCTGCCGGGCAAGGGGCCTGGGCGTGGTGATCCCAAGCGGACGAACTTTGTATTAAATCGTTTTACGGCTGAATTGTGGGAAGGTTCTTCGGATGATGCGTCAGTAACTCATGGACCGTTGGAGTTTGCGACGGCCAAAGCCAGTTTTTCTCAAAAGAACTGGGAGGTTGCAGGAGCCCTGAAGGCTCAGCCCAAGACGGGTTGGGCCATTTCACCGCAAATCGATCGGAGCCACTGGGCTACGTTTATTCTCGACAAGCCCTTCGACTTGAGTTCTCAGCAGCAACTAGTTGTGCGGTTGCATCACGAGTTCGGGCAAGCACGTTCGATCGGTTGTTTGCGTATCTCGGCAGTTACTGGAGATATTAGTGGCGACTCCATTCCTGAAAACATTTGTGATATCGTGCAGGCTGACGAGAGCCAGTGGGATTCGCTACAGCGGCAGGCTCTGTTGGATTTTTGTATCTCGGAAGATTCTGCCAGTCAGAAATTAAATACACGCAAGTCCGCTCTAGAAAAACAGTTGGCTGCAATATCCCCAGACACCACATTGGTGATGGAAGAATTGGAGGAGCCGCGTTTGACGAACATGTTCATTCGAGGCGACTACAAACAGGTTGGGCAACCAGTAGCCCCGGGCACGCCCAGGGCTCTCCATGATCCCGACCAAGGACCCGCCAACCGATTGACTCTGGCCAGATGGTTAGTGGACCGACGTAATCCGCTCGTCGCGCGGGTTACGGTAAACCGCTGGTGGTATGAGTTATTCGGGACTGGATTAGTTTCGACACTCAATGATTTTGGGGTCAAAGGCGAAATGCCCACTCATCCTGAGTTGTTGGATTGGTTGGCAGTGGAGTTCATGGAAAATACCTGGTCACTTAAGCATATCTTGCAGACGATTGTTCTTTCTTCCACTTATAGGCAATCCTCCGAAGTTACGCCCGAGTTACTTGAACTAGATGATCAAAACAGGTGGCTGGCCCGGGGGCCAAGATTTCGAATGGATGCGGAGATGATTCGTGACAATGCATTGGCCGTTAGCGGGTTGCTCAGCCTCAAACAATTTGGTCCGCCAATTCGCCCGTTTCAGCCCGCCGGAATTTGGACAAAAGTTGGTGGAACAGCCTACGAGTATGAGGTAAGTCCCGACTCGGATAAGTACCGACGGGGATTGTACGTCGTGATCAAACGCGGTTCTCCTTATCCGAGTTTCATCAACTTTGATGCAACGAATCGCTTTTCGTGCATCGTAAAGCGTTCTCGAACGAACACGCCGCTCCAGGCCCTAACGCTGTTGAATGATCCCGTTTATGTGGAGGCGGCGCAGTCGCTGGCAAATCGTCTACAGATAGAAAAGAGTCAAGGTGATAACCGAGAGAAGATTGCTTATGGTTTTCAACTCTGTACTGCACGGCGTCCAAGTGCCAACGAAGCAGCGGCGCTGGAATCACTCTGGCAATCGCTATGTATGGCTTCCCAAGAGCAAGGTAGACCTGAGGGTGAGGCCAAGAATGGGGCGTGGTTGAGTGTCGCAACAGTCTTGTTGAATTTGCACGAGACCGTAACCAAAGATTAGGCTGAATGGGAGATCTCATCGACGCCAAGGCGCTACGGGCGAATCGCAAATCTTCAAGAGGTTGTTCTAATGTGGGATGACTTGCCGACGTCGCGAGGAGGAAGTAATTGATTGATCGACGCAGTTTTTTGAATCACACAGGGATAGGTTTCAGTAGCCTAGCACTGGCGATGATGTTGCGCGAAGATACTGCACTCGAGGCCAGTGAGTCGGGTTCCCAACCCCACCTGAAACCTCGAGTCAATCATGTCATCTATCTGCATATGATTGGTGCGCCTTCGCACCTAGATATGTGGGATGACAAACCCGAATTAAGGCGGAGACACAACCAACCTTGTCCACCGGAGGTAACCAAAGACCGGGACTTTGCCTTTATAGGAAAAACTTCGACGCTAGCGGGTTCTCCTTGGAGGTTTCAGCCACAAGGTGAGTGTGGAGTTAGCTTATCGGAATTACTGCCAAAGTTGGGGGAGATAGCCGATGAACTCGCGATCGTTCGGTCAATGCACACCGATGAAATCAATCACGCACCGGCCCAGATGTTCTTGCATTCAGGATTCGGGCGCAGCGGTCGACCCAGTTTAGGTTCATGGGTCATGTATGGTCTAGGAACAGAAAATGCCAATTTACCTGGCTATGTGGTTTTGTTGAGTGGCCCCGCTGGCGGTGCCGGAACCAGTTTGTGGTCCAACGGTTTTCTGCCAAGCATTCATCAAGGGATTCAGTTCCGCTCCGAAGGTGAACCTGTATTATTTCTTTCCAGCCCCGATAACGTTGACCCATTTCGGCGACGACGCGAGTTGGAGGCGTTGCGGAACCTCAATCAGTTTCAATTCGAAGAAACTGGGGATCCCGAAATTCTTACGCGGATTCAACAATACGAAATGGCTTTTCGGATGCAAGCCTCGGTTCCGGAGTTGATGAACCTTGAAGGAGAGACGCAGGAAACGCTCGATCTCTATGGCGCAAAACCTGGAACCGCTTCATTCGCCAACAATTGTCTATTGGCTAGACGGCTAATTGAACGCGGCGTGCGCCTTATCGAGCTGTATGATGCGGATTGGGATCATCATTCGGGAATTGAAACTCGCTTGCCGCAAAAGTGCCAACAGACAGATCAACCAATGGCTGGGCTAATTCGAGATTTGAGGCGCCGTGGATTGCTTGATCGAACATTGATCGTGTGGGGTTCCGAGTTTGGTCGAACTCCGTTACGGCAGGGCGGCAACGCCAAGGATCAGGGATTGAGTGGGCGCGATCACCACAAAGATGCATTTTGCATGTGGCTTTGCGGAGGTGGCGTCAAAGGTGGATTGCAATTTGGACAAAGTGATGAACTGGGAATGGATGTGGTTGAGAATGGTGTCCATGTACACGATATGAACGCCACGATCTTGCACTTGTTGGGACTTGATCATGAGAGGTTAACCTATCGTTACCAGGGACGGGATTTTCGATTGACCGACGTCGCGGGTAAGGTGGTTCATGATTTGTTGACGTAAGTGGCCATGCATCCGGTCGGCCCAATCGCGATTCGCGAATTGGTTTGGTTGTAATCCAATCGCGTGCGATAATACTATCAGAAGCAACTAGCAGGGTGATGAAAAAGTCGATTTGCAATATCTTGTGGACGATTAGTAACCCGAAGCGTCAGAGCGTCAGCAAGGGGTTGGGCACATTCCTTCGCTGACGC
>JAGQOY010000285.1 GCA_020427005.1 Planctomycetales bacterium | reverse complement strand
TCAGTACCGCACATCCCAAAAGGCCTTAACACGTTTAAGATAATTACCTATCAAGATTCGGTGCGGACTCCTATTATTGAGCGACTAACCTGCCAGAGCTTCTCCCTTCGGAACTTCAACGCTACCTAATAGTGCTTTGAGTTCGCGGTCTACGTTGAGCCCCTCAACTTCGGCCTCTGCGGTTAGTATTACGCGGTGGCGCAAAGCAGGTAAAACTATGTCAATGACGTCATCAGGGGTCGCATAGTCGCGTCCACGAAACGCGGCCAACGTGCGTGCGCCTTGGACCAATGCCAAGCCTGCCCTAGGTGATGCCCCAAGGTGAAAACTGGGCCACTGCCTTGTCTGCCGAACAAGACGGTTAATGTACTGGATCAATGGCTGCTCAACCCGAATTTGTGCATTGTTGGTAATGCACTCCATAATTTCATGTGGGTCGGTAGCTGGCTCAAGTTCGGTTTCGATTCTGATGTTTAGGTCCTTTTGTTGACTGTGAAGCGTAAGGATTCGCTCCTCTTCGGATTCCGCAGGATAGTCAACTTCAACCTTGAACATGAAACGATCTAATTGCGCCTCAGGCAAGTTGTAAGTGCCCTCACTTTCAATTGGATTTTGCGTGGCCATTACCAGAAAGGGACGCTCCAGTGTATGGCTGGTGCCATCGACCGTGACTCGGTACTCCTGCATGATTTCCAACAGAGCGGCATGCGTTTTGGCAGGTGATCGATTGATCTCATCGGCCAATAAAAGCTGGGTAAAAACCGGTCCAGGTCGGAATCTGAACTCTTGAGTTCGCACATCTAGTAGAGGCGCTCCTGTTATGTCGGAAGGCATCAAATCAGCTGTAAATTGAATTCTGCCAAATCGACAGCCCAGAATCCTCCCCAAAGTTCGGACAAACAGTGTCTTGCCCATCCCTGGAAGACTTTCAATCAATACGTGCCCACCTGAAAAAAGTGCTACTAGAGTGGTCAGGACCAATTCATCTTGACCAACGAAAAGTTTCTTGAGTTCCGTTGAAATGTCGTCGAACAATTGCTGTGGGCTCTTCATGGGATAGAAATTTCGCAGCTAAATCTCTTGTGGAATCATGCAAAAGTAGAAAGTTGATGCTGTTTGGTGTATTCAGCACAAAACAGACATGAATCAAATCGAAGGAGGCGCATTTACTTTTTTCGTTGCCGTGGAAAACGTCTCTCCTCGCACTCTTGAAGTGTACTGATGTACCATTTTATTCGCATATTCTTCATCGCCAGTATCGCGCAAAATTTGAGCAATGGCTTCGATATGAGAACCAAAATCACTTGAGCGATCTAACGGCATAGACTGGGGGCGTCCTAAAATCGGCATCAATCGAAGAATAACAATCACTCCCAAAATAACCGCAGGAATCATGACCGCATTCAGTGGCCATATTAATAGCATTTCCAGTCCACTGATCTTTGGGTCGGGTTCTTGATAATTTGAGACAGCGATTCCGCTTTCCTCAAAAGGAATTAGCACTACCTTCGAAGATGGTTGGCATCGTTCAATCAGGCTAGCTGAAACCTTTTGAAAAAAAGGATAGACCATACCACCATTTAGGAATGGAGCTCCGTTGACTACGATCAAAATCTGACTACCAGGGTAATAAACTTCATCTGAAAGTTGGAAAATAAGTGGAGTCCCATCTGCCGCGTTCATCAGCTCGGTAACTTTTGGCAATTCCTCAAAGGCAGCTTCCCAATCGTCGGGAGTGCTATACTCACTTGGCGACCAAGTGCTTTGGAAGTAGTCATCTTCTTCTTCGTCGTAATCAAATGGCAGGAAGTTTGGCGCTACTGCAGAGCTAGGATTCCTTATCCACGAAGGTTCGTTTTCAATCAAGTCTGGACTGGGCGGTAGTAAAACGATCCCAGTTCTCCAGGACGCTTTCTTAGTTTCAAGCTCGGCAGCCAAGGGACCGTCGAATTCCGTGTGTTTGGCAAGCGGCCGATCTGTAGACATAAAAAACCAACCGCAAAACGTACTTTCAGGAATTACCCGTAGCCTTGCTTGCTGTTCAGCTAACTCAAGTCTGGCCATTTCGACTCGAGCATCAGCTTGATCTGCCAGAGTTTGCTGGGCGATTGTCTCCCGATGTCGTTCTAGAGCTGCGTTAAAGTCTCTGCCAAAGTATACGACCGTTCTGCCCGCTTTCTCGCCTAGCCACTCCTCGAGCCAATACCGGGCTTCAATACCCAAGGGGGCGTAGGATTGTCCAACCAAGACTATCGTATCGGCATCTCCTAGGCGAGGTGTCAAGGAACGGGAAATGGAAACGCGTGCACCCGCAGACTCCCACATGCGTTGGTGGATTCCAAGTCCGTTAATACTCGATTGCGAAATCGGCTTGCGGACCTCGCCAAACGGCTCGATTTCGGAGGTGGAGGGAATACACCCCATGCACAAGATCAACAGGAACCGCAGGCCGAATACCAACACAATATCGAGCACATATTTCCGTTTACATCTCCTGCCATTGACATCGCACTGGCGGCGTGTGCAGTCCCTGAGACCTAGGTCATTGCGAATCTTCGCTTTCGGAAAATTGTCGCTCGCACCAGTATGCATCATGTTGTTGCCGTCGGTGATCCTGAAGTGGCAGCGATATTTGCCGACCTAGGTGTAGGCACATTCAGTTGCTCATGAAACATCGGAACCTGATCCCATAATGCTTGCCACCGACTGACCGGCAGCGAATGCTGGCCAAAGTAGACATCTTCAAATGACAACATGCATTGCCTGAAGAAGTCGCCTAACCAGCGATGTGTTTTCAACTCCGCTAAATACATGCGGTTGGTCTTTCCTCGTTGCAAATGAATGCGCCTGGCAGTATCCAGAGCCAGTAACACATAGCCGTACAACATGATCATAGCGCGGTTTACGTCGCCAGAAGCCATTAATCTATTGGCTAATTCCAGGGGATCTTCGTTCACTACAGATATTTCAAAGGGCAGGTCTATAGACCGTGACAAGTCCACAGGCACGGCATTGACCGTGCCCTTGCTCCGCGTTTTTGCGCCCAATCCGTTTGTGAAATACAGGGTGAAAAAAATCAGCGTGGCAATGAGTCCAAGGGCAAGCACAAGGGAAGTAATTAACGTAAAACTGTTGGAGTCGAAAAGTTCAGTGGGCCTAGCAAGTCGCGTTGACGAAGTGGAGGTGGTGGACTTACTTTTGTCTTTGGGAGTTTTGACGTCTGCCTTCCAGCCCTGCGTTCGGATACTGTTGTCCGTCGGTGACCTCACTTCTGGCAATCGAAAGTCGTCACTCAGCGAATCATACCATTGCGAATTTTTTAAGGGAGTTATAGACGATTCGATATCCACAGATGACTGCACGTCAGCTTGCACCTGTCGAATCCCACACACATTGCCCCATAATATGGACGCAAACAGCAAGCCCCAAACAAATTCGCGACGTCGCTGCCATCCGTTGGCAAGTTCTCGTAAGTATTGCCAAGGACTCGAAACAGCCTGTAAATGTATCGCATTGCCAACATCCTGGTTGTACCAGAATGGCAGATACGGAGCGCGAAGCCGATATTGAATTCGCATTGGAATTTCGCCGTTGCATGTTCTCCTCATGACAATTCAGCCTCAACTGGGTCAGCCACTTCAGATGTCTCTAGATCTAAGCCGACAACTGCTGGTTCAATTCTTTGCATAAACCTTCGTGCCTCAGCCTTGATTCGCAGCTCTAGTTCCCAACCTTCCAACCGAATTCGACTGTCCAAGTAACTCAAAAAACGGAACACTACAGCAAGCAGACTAACCAACCAAAGAGCGATTGGAATCCCAGCATAGTCAATCCATCCATCCCAATTCCAACGAGCGGAAAGTACGCCTTTGATGAAAATGAAGTTTGCCAACACCATGACTAATAGCAAGACAGCAAAGGTTGAGAATACTACCATCCGATTGAAGTTTTCTGCTACCAGAAAACGGTGTAGATTCGAACTCCTTTGCCCATAGGACAGTTCTCCTTCCGGCGGATTGCGGAGTTTGCATTTTTCCAACCCAATTATTTCATCTGCAAATGGTCGTCCAGATCGGCAGATCATTACGCTCATCAACAACGCAATCAAAAGCAAGATTTTGATGTAACTTGTTGGATTTTCAAGGAAACAGAGCTCTACAATCAAACCTGCCAGCCCAAAACGAAGAATGCCAAGCACGATGAGGCTGCGCACAAAGACGGCGCGGATTTGAGAAAGAATCTGGCGATACCCCAACCGCTCAAAGAATATGGCATTTCCGAGATAGATCGTGATGGGCAATGTTATGAACTCTAGCTGTAACCAGAAAAGTAATACCAGATTGAAGAAATTTGCGATCTGAAGAACTTGAAAGGGGGTGTCGTAGGAAACAGACTCTTGAGTTTCGGTCGATATCCAGTGACTCGCAAAGAAAACATCACATAACAACAAAGGAGCCCCTAATGTCAGCGATGATAGCACGACGGGCAATAAATGTTCACGTAAAACAAAAATCGATAAGTCCAAAAGCTCCAATGGAGAGCGTTGTCGAATGACAATTTCAGTTCTGTCAAGCTGCATTGGATGCCTCGGTCGGGTAACCCAATACGATAAAGTAGTACATCAATAGCGAACTTGAAAACATTCCCCACATAGCCTTGAAAACATAGGGCAGGCTACTTGGTGAAATGAGCCCTTCTGTGAAGGCTGCAAGTAAGAACAATACTGCGGATACTGACATTACGGGTAAAGCCTTGCGTGCCTGCAGTTGGAGCGAAGCGATGCGCGATAGTCCGGACGTAATTAACCACCCGCTTCCAATTCGCAGCCCAGCAGCCGCAGCCAGCGCAATAGCAGTCAATTCAAATGCGCCGTGAGCTGTAACAAATTCGAGAAATGACTCACCTCCGGGAGTGTCGCCGCGCGCCATGTACCCGAAGGTGGTACCCAGGAAAGTTGCATTGTAAGCCGTTGCGTACAAACCTGGAATTACCAGCGGGCCATATGCAAAGCACTCCAATCCAATACTCGTGTTGTGTTGGATATAAAAGGCGACCATGGCGAGATTATCATCTATCGAGCGGTCGAACTCAATATCTCCATACATCTGCTCCATTTGACTAATATGATCTGCCCCAAGCACCTGCATTGGAAAATCGGGATAGATGTCACTGGATACAGCTAGTACCGCTGTAAACGAAAAGAGACCGAAGAATAGGAGTCCGCACAAATGGACGCAGGGATCAGCGAAAATTCGGCGCGGGGCCTCGCGAAATGCTACGTCGAACCAAAGCTGATACTGAAATCGCCTAGAGCGATAGATTGTATTGTGCGCTCGGCCTACGAGGTTATGCAAAAAGGCTACCGTATCCGGGCTTAATCGATACTGATCGGCCATTGACAGATCAGCACAGGCTGCGCGATACAGTGAAGATATTTCGGCGGAGACACTGCCAGGTTCTCCTCGAATCTTTCCTTTTGCAAGCTGATTCATCAGGACTTCTAGACGTTCCCAGTCCTGTCTTCTTTTATCAAGGCTTGTACCCACACTCATGCTTCATGACCTCAGGACGCCAGATTCATATACGACTCTTATATTGTGTGATTCTTATTCTCAAAAACTTATGGCATGCCGCTTGTTGGCCCAAAAGAATCATCGGAGGGTGCGACGGAACTAAATTCTGGTGGTATCGAGTCTTTTTCCGTTTGCGTTGCTTGTTTTTGTTGAGATTCCCAATGCTTTGACAAATCCTCCTGTGACATGAATGTTCGCGCGTATAAGGCGCACAAAAAGAGGTCTGGGCCTGTGTCTTGCGGCAATCCTAAGTGTTTTAGGATTGGGGCCGACAAATGCCTCGCAACTTCGCTTCGTCGCCGCGGATGCAGTCTGCCTCGGGTTTCCATGAACTGACCTAAAGTTCGTGCCATAGAATTCGTGACTGCAAACGATGGCGGAATTAACTCAATCAAGGCATAAACACGATCATCATCTGGTCGGCGAATTAAGGGCTTATGGCTCTGATTCTCCGCGACCACGATGGTACCAGCCGCCAAATCGCCTATTCGTTGGAATTGTGGGGAAAGGTAAAACGCCACGAAGCCTATAGAATAAGTCGGAATCAAGTACATCGGCGGTGCGTCCACGGAAAAAAACTGGATTGACAATGGTACACCGAGATCGACGACACGCAGGAAATTCCTTAAGGCAGCTTGGATCCCGTTGATTGGACGACCGTCGGCCGAGATCACTCGCAGTTGAAATAACATTTTGCCCGGTGTGCGACCGTTGAAACGAGTTTCAAATACGATGCCGTAGAACCAGCTGAAAAAGAAATAGCATAACAACCCTACGACGGTTCCAAACGCAGTCGACAACATCGATGTAATGGGAGACGCTGCCGTCAAGGCAATACCAATACCCAGGATAATCACGATACGTATGACTAAATCGCATAAGAACGCTGGCAGGCGATGAAAGGGACCCGCCAGCGCGTACTCAAACTCAATGTTTTCGGGCGTTACAACACGAACGGAGCAGTCAATTTTTTTCTCACTATGCATTCGCGGCACAACTAGTTTGGATGTTAGCTACCATCGACGACATAAACGGTCTACTCAAGGTATGACTTGGGAAAGAGGCCTCTTTGCCTCTGCTAAGTTGGTAGCTCAGAAGTCCAAGGTTAAATATTAGACTGGACATATATGTACCTGTTCCATCCAAATAACCGCGACCAGTTACGAATCTCTATATTTCTGCAGACTGGCCGTTTTCATCTCGTGCACAGCGAACTAAGTGAGGTATTTGTTAAAGAAAGCGACTGTCCGCTCCCATGCGAGCTTGGCAGCTTGCTCATCATAGCGAGGAGTTGAGTCATTATGGAAACCGTGATTTGCCTGAGAGTAAATAAAAACCTCAAAAACCTTGTTGTTCGCAGCCAGTGCTTTTTCGAAGGCGGGCCAACCCTCATTAATTCTGGAATCTAACTCTCCATAGTGAATCATTAACGGAGCTTTTATTTTGCTCACATCTTCAGTTGCTGGCTGTCTACCATAGAAAGGTACGGCAGCATCAATTGTTTCAGGAATTAGGACCGCTAACTGATTGACCATGCCTCCACCAAAGCAGAATCCAACGGCGCCTACTTTGCCGGTTGATTTTGAATGATCATCCAGAAATTTTGCGGCAGCTATGAAATCTTGGGTCATTTCTTCAGAGGATCTTTTGGCTTGCATAGTTCGCCCCTCGTCGTCGTTACCAGGATAACCTCCAAGTGGTGTTAATGCGTCAGGGGCAAATGCCAAGAACCCCGCCACAGCCAGTCGCCTTGTAACGTCCTCTATGTACGGGTTCAGTCCTCGGTTTTCGTGAATTACGAGTACAGCTGGATGCTTGTTCTTGTTTGAATCA
>JAGQOY010000284.1 GCA_020427005.1 Planctomycetales bacterium | reverse complement strand
ACTAACCTAAGAAGTCGCTCAGCAATTATTGATAGGATTTCGTAGGATAGGCTTCCAGCCGCTTCAGCAAGAAGACAGGCTGGAAGCCTATCTTACTCCTAATAGTGAGCGACTCCTAATTCGAAGGGATCTGTCTATGAGACAATTTCGATTCCGACTCTGCGTCGACTCGCATTTCGTTATTCCCTTCACCAAATCCAGTGTCGGTTTAAACGATCTTCGCACTCATACAATTCAGTATTTAGAAGTGATTCCCATCGCTGGGTTGCCGTGCAAAAACTTGATCTTCGGCGACCTCCGTGAGAGCTAGTTCGATGCGCTTCGATTGCACTTGTACAAGCCCTTGTGCGTCACTGCATGATCGTTTGGCATTCGCAGCTGCAAGGATTGCCTCTTCTTGCAGTCGCTGCAATCGATTGGAATATTCGGTTTCCAATTTCTGCCCTAAGAGCTCATTTGTATCACGGATAGCTTCCGACAAACATCGATCGACTACGCTTTCTAACCACTCGGGAATTGGCCCGCATAGCTCAAACCCAGGCTTGCGCCATGTCCCCAATATTCTGGCCTGAATGTTCTGCAAGTCCGAATTTGCAGGACTTCCCTGGGACAAATGCATAGCTTCCTCACTAGCACTTTGTATCAAGTCTCGCCAATTGACTCCTAACGGCTGACTCTTGTCAAGCTGTCCCTCACTCAATACTCGATACATCCCAGCAGGACCGATGGAGATAACTCCACTGAGCCCATTTTGAGCAGCTACGACATGCGTTTGGAGAAGTCGATGCGATTGTCCGGCCTCAGGTTCTATCGCCTGTAAAGCCAGCTCTTCCAGCTGGATACGGTTTTCCTCGCCATTGCAAACAACTTCCAATTTCAGTCGACTAGAGGCAGTCTCACAATCCATTTGCCACTCAGAAGTGCAGCTTCGCTTGGCTCCTGAAGTATATAAAGAATAATTTCCCTGGACCTCCAACGGGAAACTCTGATCCGCAATAAAGAGCTTCCCCGATGCTGAAATATCCGGAAAACCAAGGATTGCGATTTCCGGTCGCACCCTTCGCATATCCACGTCGTAAGTAGGTAGATCTGCGGGTTGCAGTGCGACTGCGACAGAATCAGCTAGATCCAACCACACAAGTTTGCTTTGCCATACATCCTGCAATCCGCAGTCAATTACATGCTCCAGAAACTCACGACGCTTAGCTTCAATGGTGTCCTGTACGTGACTCCGAAGTAGTTCATTTTCTTGGGCGTGCTTGTCGTTCAAGCGGCTGGATTCGGCCGCCATGAGTTTTTCGAGGCCCTCAAATTGCCGAGTTAGTTCTAGTTGTAACCTGGAACACTCCGCCAACTGTTCGAGCCGATTTCGCAAATCCCCCTCACCTCGCAATGGATTGACGGAGCGGACGACATCGTCAACGATTCGTTGCGAAGATTCAGCCAATTTCTGACTTTTCGAAATCCAGCCATCGATGCGAGACAACCAATCTTGTCGCAATTCGTCGGCGATAACCAGAGAATCAAAAAGGCTTGAAACATCATTCCACGTCGGAAGCGCCATCTCCATTTCCCACGTACTTGAAGGGGGTTTCTTGGAAGGTGGCATGTAATCAATTTCGAATGATTCCAAGTCCACTATGGGAAATCTAAACCGGTAGTCTGCCAAAGTTAGAGGGTCAACGGCCAAGACTACTTTCTCAGCCTTGATCTCAAACTCACGACCCTTGACGGTCTGAGGCCAAGAAAGGTCTCGAACCTCCAACACAGACTTGTGAGGATGCCATCGGATTGAATCGATCTGCACATCTCGGTCAATCCAAATGGCGACTGCCGCACGATCCAACCAGCTTCTTATGGGGCGAATCAGCAAGCATGCTGAAAAACAGAGCAAGAGAATGGTTGCTGTCTTCAAGCGTCGCAACGTGAACCTCATTTCACTGTGCCCTTACTCGCAACTCTTTTAAATGGGCTAATAGAAACCGTAAGGCCTCCTCGTGCTTCTGCAACCCCGACTCAAGGTTTTCTGCATTGTCGATGCGGACGCCGTTCAGAATCGTCTGGTCTGACATAGCTGTCACTTTGTAGTCTCTCACCGAACTATCCAGTGGATTTAGCACAAATTGATTAGCTGATTGAACCTGATCATCACCCAGAAAAGTTTGTGACATGTTATTCGACAAGATTGGCTTACTAATAGGATTGTGACTTGAATCTGTAAAAAATAACGACTCGGAACTACCTAGTGAGCTGACTTCTTGCTTGCCATCAGACTCATTCAAACTTTCCAACAACTCGTCAATTAGACTTGTCATACGTTCCGCACGTTCCAGAATGACATCGGCCGACATGCCAATTTGATCCTGTTCATTCGGAACTTGGCAAGATTCAAGCAACGCCGACAAGTGGCTCTCGTCGGTGTGAAGCAAATCTACAGCTCCCACCGGCAATACGACATCCGATTCAACAGTTGAATTGAGCACCGCTTCAGAACATTCCTCAGCAGCGATCAATGGAACTTCCAATAGAGGGCTCGTTTTCGGAGAATTTATGGCGATTATTGCGCCATCCGTAGGGGACCACAAAGGGATACCTTCCTCGATCTGCAAATCAGTCGGGCCCTCAAGATTCGACTCTTCATCCACTATGATCTCAAAATCCGCAAGTTGATCCTCAGCATTGGGAATTGTGTATAACAAATAGGCTGTGATGAATTCGGTAACTAAAAAGAGAGGTACAAATAGTAATCCGCCGACGAAAAACGCGCCGTGAACCACCGTATTGTGTAGTTGCAGCCAGGGAACGTAGGGCGTGCTTTCCAACCGGCGCCATAGATTACTGAATTGCGGTTGTGATAGAGACCACTCTCCAATTTCTCCCAGCATGCCAAGGATAGAAGGCTGAATGCAACTAACGGAGAGTGAAACCAGCGTTGCCACCAGCAAATGCATAGGCAGACAACAAGAGAAAATCACAACTAAGATGAATAATAAACTCGTTTTAGGAAGCAGGCCGCAGAGCACACCGGTAGCCACGGCAACGCCAACTTGCCAAGGAGCGTGGTACCGGGAAGTAGAACTCAGTAGGCTCTTGAATTTTGCCCCTCCTAAGTTCAACATAACCAACCCTCGACAATTCCGCCAAAAAATTCACATTAGTCATTACATCGATCGTAGTCGTTGTAACGTTTAGGAAAAAACTACTAGCTGCAACAGCTTATGCGTAGGTTTTTTCTCGGGGGTGCTCTGGCTGTGCCCCAATTGCCACCCGAACCGGGCTCCATTACCCTCCAAACAAACCGGGATGTCCCATTAACCTATCCGGCAAAGCACACTTAATGAATGCATTTCACCAATCAACTCCAACTAATGATCTATGCATTAGTAATTGCCAAGCAGTACTTCCTGATCGAATCCTTGCCAATGCATGCATTTATATCGATCGCGGACAAATCGTCTTTGTGGGAGGCGAACCACAAGCTAGGCATGCCGGCAACACTCTGGATGCCCATGGTAACTTTGTCGTACCTGGATATATCGACCTTCATGTTCACGGCGGTGCTGGCCACGATTTCATGGATGGAACTGCCGAAGCTGTGCGCGGTGTGCTGCAAGCCCATGCGTCGCATGGAACGACGACAATCTTCCCAACAACTACCACTGGGTCTCAGACGCAGATTTTAGAAATGATTGCAGCCTGCCAAGCGGTCATGGGAAATGAGGAGCTGTTGCCGAAAGTTGCCGGCGTTCATCTCTACGGTCCCTATTTCGCGCCAGATAAGGTTGGTTGCCACTCGCCAGCAGGCTGTCGCCCGCCTTCGTTTGACGAATACCGTCAGTACTTTGAAACCGGCTTAGTTCGCATCGCAACTTGCGCGGCCGAGCTCGACAATTGCCAGGATTTCTACTCGATGGCTCGGCAGCATCGTTGCCTAATCACTTGCGGCCACTCAAATGCCAGCTACACCGAAATGAAGGCGGCCTTCGAAGCGGGAGTACGTCACGTAGACCATTTTTGGTGCGCCATGAGCAGCGTACCTTCCGTTCGAAGTCGACTGGGAGTTCCAATGCAGGGCAGTATGGCAGAGTTCGTTTTGATGGAACGGGCGATGAGCACCGAGGTCATCGCAGACGGATACCATTTGGCTCCGGAGCTTCTTGAATTTGCATTTTGTATGTTAGGACCAGAAAGGCTTTGTTTGGTCACCGACTGCAATCGTGCGTTAGACATGCCGCCAGGAAACTATCGGTTTGGCAACGATTACGATGGGTCTTTCTTCCAAAGTGATGGTCAAGTCGGTTGGGCACTTGCTGTAGAGGGTCAACCTGCGAGCTTGGCAAGTTCGGTAGTTGGTATGGACCATATGGTCCGCCACATGTTTCATTCCACCTCCGCCTCGTTACCTGAAGTTATTCGTATGGCCACGCTCACTCCGGCTGAGCGCACAGGCATACAGCATCTGACGGGGAGTCTGGAGGTTGGCAAACAAGCCGACCTATTAATTCTCAACCAGGACCTGCGAGTCGAAAAGGTTTATATAGCTGGCAAGGAATGCGCGCGTTAGCGAGCGTGAGAGACACCTATGTTTAAAGTGTCATCAAGGAAATCGTTGATCAAACGGGCAAAAAAACGCTACGCTTCCGTGAAGACCGATTTCAAAATAGCAGGAAACCAGTGGCCAATACCTAGTTGATGCCCCTATCCAAAAAAATTGGCTCCAAAAAAATCGGCCCTGGGCTCACCACCTAGAGTGAGCCAGGGCCAAGATAAAAATGGATCATCTATAAACGATGTTGGAGAAGCAAGTATTACCGGCGACGACCACGATCGCGTCCGCCACCTCCACCGCCACCGCGTCTTCCTCCACCACGAGAATCGCCATGGCGTCCACCTCTTTCACCACGTTCTCCCCGTTCACCTCGTTCACGCTCAGGGCGCTCACGTTCGACGAACTCATCGCCGTCTTCACTTCCTTCTGAACTGGCAAACTCGTCTTCTAAACCGAGTTCCTCAAGAGCTCTTCGACGGCTTAATTTCACTCGATCCTGTTCGTCGATATCGATCACGATAACTTTCATTGGATCTCCGACTTTGCAAATCTCGTCGACGCTTGAAACGTAGCCGCTCGACAGCTCACTGATATGCACCAACCCATCACGTCCCGGAAGGATTTCAACGAACGCACCAAAGTCGCGTACGCTGCTGACTACGCCGTCATAAATCTTGCCAATCTGTGCTGTGGCTGTGCAGGCCTCAACTCGGGCCAGGGCTGCCTTGGCGCTTTCCCCATCAACAGCTGCGACGACAACCGTTCCGTCGTCCTCTACGTCGATCGTGGCGCCTGTATCCTCCTGAATGGCGCGAATGTTCTTGCCACCGGGACCGATTAACATACCAATCTTATCGGCGTCGATTTTCGTACGTAACAAACGTGGGGCGTAGCGGCTAGTATCCGAACGGGGCCTGGGGATGGCGGTAATCATTTTGCGCAAGATTTCCATGCGTGCCTCACGGGCTTGCTTTAGCGTTGCCCGCACGACTTCCTCACTAATCCCAGCAATCTTGAGATCCAATTGGATGCCCGTAATACCTTCGGGAGTTCCGGCCACCTTGAAGTCCATATCACCAAAATGGTCTTCATCACCAATAATATCGGTCAGCAGCACCCATCGATCATCACCCTCCTTAACCAGACCAATGCTAATTCCAGCCACAGGATTCGTAATTGGTACTCCAGCAGCCATCAAACCCAAGGTTGCGCCGCAAACGGAAGCCATTGATGAGGAACCGTTTGATTCCAGGATGTCACTGATAACTCGAATCGTATACGGAAAATCTTCGTGGTCAGGCACCACTGGTGCAACAGAGCGTTCAGCCAACGCACCGTGCCCAATTTCTCTGCGACCTGGACCGCGTATTGGTCGGCATTCTCCAACCGAATAAGATGGGAAGTTATAGTCCAGCATGAACTTCTTGCTGTACTCCTCCATAAGGCCATCAACCCGCTGCTCATCGCGACTGGTTCCAAGCGTAACCGTTACCAGCGACTGGGTCTCACCTCGCTGGAAAATGGCCGAACCATGGGTACGCGGCAAAACATCGGTTTCACATTCGATATGTCGCAAACTAGTGTGGTCGCGACCATCTGGACGAGTGCCTCCCAATATAAGTTCACGCACAACCATTTGCTCAAGGTCATGCCAAGCCGTAGAAAAAGCATCTGCGGACACAGCACCTTCTGCTTTTGGATCAGGAATGATCTCCGCCAAGGCCTGCTCACGTAAGGCTCCAACCGCCTCGGCCCGAGCCAGCTTTCCATCGGTCTGTTTGGCCTGACGATAACGGTCATAAAATGATTCTTGCAGACGACTCAGCAGTCCATTGTCTGGAGGTGCAACAAACTCTTTCTTCTCAGGCTGGACACGAGCTACGAATTCGTCGATCAATGCAATGATGTCTCGAACAACGGAGTGGGCGTACAGCACCGCCTCCGCCATTTCGCTTTCAGGCAATTCTTGTGCAAAGCCTTCGATCATTAGAATTGACTTATTGCTGCCGGAGACAATCAGGTCCAATTCACTCTCCTGCAACTGATCGTTGGTGGGAAACGGAATTAGCTGACCATCGACCTTGGCGACGCGAACAGAAGCCAAGGGTCCTTGAAAGGGCAGGGGACTAATAGACAATGCTGCTGCCGCTCCATTCATCGCTAGAATATCGGCATCATTCTGCATATCACTGCTAAGCACAGCACTTTGAATCTGCACTTCATCACAAAAACCTTTCGGAAACAACGGGCGAATGGGGCGATCCATAAGCCGACTGGTCAGCGTTTCCTTGGTTGTCGGACGACCTTCTCGCTTTAGGAAACCACCGGGAAACTTTCCGGCTGCCGCCATCCGCTCGCGATAATCGCATGTCAGCGGAAAGAAATCAGTCCCAGGACGCGACGGCCCTGTTGCGACGGCCGTTAACACAACCGTATCTCCATACTGGGTCAAAACACTGGCAGCCGCTTGCTTGGCCAGTTGCCCGGTCTCGAACGACAATACGTGGGCCCCAATTTGTTTTTCTACTCGAATTTTCACTTCACAATTCCTATCAATACTTATAACAACTACACAACTTCTCTAACTAACTAAATTGATCCCAATCAAGATTTCAGAAATCCGCGATTTTCACATCGCAGATCCCAACAAAGCAAAACGTCATGCCGGAAAAATAGGGAGTACTCCACTCACAATCTCCAGGATCCAGCAACAAAAAATCAAAGCACGTTCGTTAAAATGTCAACGCTTCATTCTCTCGCAATTGGAAAAATCAAATCGCAAAAGAGCTCTGAATGCTAGACCGCAGCACTTAGGCGAGCGGCAGGAATAAACGTCCCAACCCGAAACGTAAGTGAGGGATTCTTGTTCGGTCCCT
>JAGQOY010000283.1 GCA_020427005.1 Planctomycetales bacterium | reverse complement strand
GTATCGTGGTGCCATTCATCTAGTTCTGCGGTATCCATAGGCGCCGCCATGAAGCCATTCCACAATGGCGTCCGGGCAACTTTGCCACGAGCATGCCAAGCTTGAACCATGGCAGGAAAGGTCGGCAGACCAGCTCCAGCCTGCAAGACAAACTGCCAACGTTTTTCCGGGCCTTGCCAGGATGCATAGACACACTTGCCATCTGCAATGAAAACACCGATAACAAAACAGCTCAGTACGCTGATCGAGAATATCCAAGCTTTAAAATACCTTCGTTGATAGAAGTGGCCAGCTCCAGGTATGATCCATGCCAGGACCGCGGCCACATATCGATTTTGCAGATTCAACGGTTCGCCATCAGCTATCACCACATGTGGTGAGGAAGCGGCGGGTGTCTGTTTCGCCATCTGATCCTACTTTTTTCTTCCTGCAAACAAGAATCTCTCAATTGACTTCAACAGGAACTTAGCGACTCCACTAGTTTGCATACATGCCTCACAACTAAGGTTTTGCGGGCGAAGCAGCCGTACAAACCGACCTAGATTGTACTCAGGGGGCGTTTCAGAGCTAGCGGTTCTCTGTTATCAAAAGCCTGTAGCTCCCACTTTCTCCGGAACAATAGTCCGTATTCGGATTGGAATTCTGACTATTGGGACTACTGGGCTTTTTTCAGCATTTTCAATAGCTCGCAAAAACTGAGTAATACTCCGGCATCATTCGTCGGCATTGCATGCCAAAAAGTGTAGACAAGAATTAGGGTTATCGGGTTTATTCGTTCAACCGAAAAGTACTGTTGCGTGACAACGCAATTTTGTCCTCACTGATGGTGATTTTAGAGCATGGATCGATCCGAGCAGGTTGTTGTATTAGTCCATGGGTGGTGCGCTCATCGGTGGCTACTTGAACCAACGGCTCGTGCCTTACGATTGGCCGGTTACGAGACAGTGCGTTGGGGGTATCCTAGTTGTACAAAGAGCATCCAGTATCATGGCGACCGACTAGCTGCGTTACTCAAGAACCTTGTGGACGCAAAAGCATCGGATCGAGTCCATGTAGTGGCTCATAGCATGGGCGGCCTAGTACTTCGCGCCGCAGCTCATGCTGGAGACCTGCAGCTTGCTCGAGTGGTCATGTTGTGCACGCCGAACCATGGTTCGTTTATGGCCACACGGATGAAAAACCTCCTGGGATGGATCAGTCCAACGTTGCTCGAGATCTGTGATGATCGGAATAGCCCAGTACATACTCTGCCCAGCGACCTTTGCCACCGAGCACAAGTCGGGGTCGTCGTCACGCAACACGATTGGGTCGTGCGACAGCAAAGCATGTTACTCGAAGGCGCGGTTGACACCGCCTATCTAAATACCACACATGCAGGCGTCCTCTTTTCGCGCACCAGCCACCGGTTAATAAAAAGCTTTCTCCTTCATGGGAAATTCTCGCCTGGAAGTTAGGTCCACGCAGTACTACCGGCTTGCTCAACCATATCCCCTGTTATGGAGTTTCAGGGGATCGGACTGCAGCACAAGCAAGTCGCAAGAATTGTTCGTACTCCCAAGCCCCGCTGCCGCCTGTTTGGCGCGCAATCACCAAATCGAGACTGGGTACAAAGGCAATCAACTGCCCGCCACTTCCGGGTTTGAATCGTGCATCACTTGGGATTCCCTGCCCCCGACCATCGCTCAGATTGGCAGGTAATTCCCAGCCGTGAGAAAAGGCCGCCGCGTCCCGCCCAAAAGTTTTGATGCCAGTGACACTATGAGTAGGCCCTGCGGTCTGTTCCACAAACCACTCAGGAATAACTTGCTTATCTCTCCATCGTCCCGCATGGAGCATACAATACCCGATACTAGCCAGTTCGCGGGCGGGTAGCCCAATGGCGTGCGATGGATGCACACCATGAACTGCATCGCCATCGATTATCTCAAACCACCATTTTTCGACTCCCAAGGGTCTTAGTAACTTCTCAATCGCGTAGGCGTCGTAAGGTTTATTGGTGACATATTCGCAAACCAGCGCAGCATGGTATAAGGCATGAGTCCCGTAGTCGAGATCGGAGCCAGGATCGAATGCCAACTTTTGATTCCTTGCATCTCCAGCATGCCCCAAGATAAATTCCCATGGGCCTCGATTGGGAACGCGTGTAGATTCAGGAGTAATCCCCGATGTATGGTTAAGCAATTGCTTGACAGTGATTTCCGATTTGCGAGGATCACTCAAGGGTTTAGCCCAAGGGATAAACTCAAAGGCCCGATCATCAAATGCCATACGATGCGGGGTTTCGCCTCGTTGACTGGACTCAGACGCAATAGCCAGGACCGTGGCGCATATTGCCTTGGCACATGACTTGACATTGCGAGTGTCGTTAATAGCACTATTACCACGTTCCACCTGCAAAGCGATCTGTCCGTGCCTAATCACAACCGCAGCAAAAGACCGATCATCGGAATCAAGTAGCCATTGTCGTAACTCGGCGACTTTCGTTGAATCCATGCCGCCCAATGTAGAAATCTCTTCATCGGAACTGAGTACTCTCCATCCGCCTTTTGATTCCGGCAAGGGAAAGTACTCCTGCTGCAACTGACTCTGTGACGCGTGCTGCACAGCGGATGCATGTGTGATTTCATGTAACGCTGCGTAATATTCCGCATCATCTTGAGCTCCGTCGAAATGAAAGGGATAGGTTTGATTGTGTTCTTTCAGCATCAATCCATATCCTGCCCCGTTTTCAACGGAAGCTCTCAGCGCCGCCACGGCCCGAGAGCCAAGTTTATCGTCTTCATTGCAAACAATGGGTAATGCGAACTGTTTTAGATACTTCACTCGCTGGGGTATGTCCTCAACCTTCGTACTGTTCCAATGAGGAGTAAGAAAGTCACAATGCATAGCCACTTCTGGGTGAATCTTGCCGTCCCCATAACCACTTGCCGTTACCAACAATCTGGGGTTCAGGCTTTTTACATAGCTCAACAAATTGGCTTGTCCCTGCTCTGTCCGAATGCATTCATGAACAAACCCGCCATGGGGATACTCGTTGGCAATCTCTAGCAGCACATTGGTTAGTCCATTTGCCTCAATCCACTGTACTACGTTGGAAAGACCATTTCGTATGGCTGTTTCATCCTTCAAGATTTTTGATTGGCGCTGATAGTAGCAGCCTAAGATGACCACTACGCCCTCTTGGTCACAGGCACGAATCACTTGCAGTACGCGTGACATATAATCACTGCGAAGCGAACCGTCCGATTCAAAAGCAGAATTGATTGCGCCTTCGTATCCAGGCATTCCCCCTTGCAGGCACAAGGTGAAAGCGTTCACGCCATGCTTGCGATAGTCTGCAATAGCTACAAGAAACTCATCCGTGTTTTCTTTGGCGCTAAACTCAGGCTGTTGGCCGGAACGATCCTCAAACGTCGCGTTTACCATTCGAACGTTCATCAACAAGCCTTCGGCTTTTGATCCGGCATTTGTCACACTACCGTTAATCCACCATTGCCCTTGGCTAATTTCAACGGTTGTTGCCGCGTTCACCCAAGCCGGAAAAATATTCTGGCACAAGCAAAAACCAATCCAAACTAACCCCATCTTGAGAGACATCTCTGACATGACTGAAACACCGATTGGTAAGCAATGAATTCGGGTCCGCACACGTTGCACTATGACAGCTATGAAATCCCATCGAATTGCAGGACTAGAGACGACGCAGTTTTAAATGCTTGAAGTCCATCACTTGGGGTCTTGTTTTAGAAAGCGGTTCAATGGTGAAGAGATACTTTCCGGGAACGAGTTCGACCTTTCCCACGATTTCATTTACCCACTGCCGGTTGCGGTATCTGGCAGGTCCATCAGTGTCTCGATGGGGTAATGGTATTTCCGGGGCTAAGGCAGAAGGCAGCTTGGCGTAAATCGATTGATCGCCCACAGTTATTTTCAAAGCGGCTTCACTCACAGCGGCACTATCAGTTCCATAAGCCACTTCTAATTCGTAGGTTCCAGGTCTCATGACCTCAACGTCAAACCAAACCTTGGCATTGGTGGTCTCCCACTGGGTTAACCAATCGTTCGCGTAGCCAGGTCCGCTGGCGAATGCAAGCGGCGAATCGAAATAGGCCTGCGGGGCATGCAGTTCAACCGGATTGTGTTCAGCATAGCCTACCGGTAAGGCAAAGCGTTGAAGACCAGCCGAGGAAATATCATCGAACCAGGCTTCGTATGCGCGACTTAATTCGGTCACTATCGCCGGGTGTTCAGCCGAAATGTTGGTTTTTTGCCCAGGATCGTATTTCATATCGTACAGTTGCCAAGCACTAGCACTCGAATCATTGGCTTGGGCTCGGGAACCGCCAGCTGGGCCGCGGATTTCTCGCACTAATCTGTACCGCTGAGTCCTAACTGCACCGGGATAGCGATTTACTTCATCGATGGGATTGTGGGTAAAGAGCATACGATTTGGCCATGTGGGCACTTCCACGGATTCGAGTAAAGGTCGTAGCGAAACACCGTCCAATGAGTCTGGATTTTTCAATCCACACAAGTCGAGCAGCGTTGGCATAACGTCAATATGAGATGTTATGTTTCCAACTACGTGCGGAGTCCATCTCGCCTGAGGCCAATGCACAAACAAGGGAACTCGGCTACCGCCTTCGTGAACGCTAGTCTTGCCACCCCGCATGCCAGCATTGTAAGTCTTGACGCCTGCGGTCCCTCCATTGTCAGTCATGAACACCACGATCGTATTCTCGGTAAGTTGAAATCGCTCCAGGGACTTCAACAATCTACCCACGTTGTCATCGATGTTGGCACACATCCCGTAGAAAGCCGCCAGCTTGTCATCCAATCCCAATGACTTAAATTTCGCAAAATCGTCGTCGGGAACTTGGTATGGAGAATGGGGTGCGTTGAACGACAGATAACATAAAAAAGGGTTCTGGCGATTGGCTTCAATGAAACGAATAGCCTCGTCGGTTAGGACGTTCGAGATGTAGCCTGCCGTTTGTTCAGGTTGAGAATTTCGCAATAACGTTGCGTCAAAATAATTATTCCAGTGACCGTTATTGAACCCAAACGATTCGTGAAACCCCTGCCCGGTCGGCGTGAACGGGAATTGCTCTCCATTGTGCCATTTGCCAATGCAAGTCGTGGTGTACCCGGCGGCCGCAAAGACTTCTGCGATGGTTAGTTCACTGGGTCGCATTGCCTCCCTGTTGTGGGTCACGCCATGACAGCCAGTCCGTAATGGCCACCGGCCGGTTAATAGTGCTGCTCGGGTCGGTGCACAAAAGGAATTTACAAAATATCGGTCAAAGCGAACTCCCCCGCGTCCCAAGGCGTCTATGTTGGGAGTTTTTAGATACGGATTACCATGAATTGAAAAATCCCCATATCCTTGATCGTCTGTAATGATGATCAAGACATTAGGGCGAATGGCCAGTTCATTTCCCATGCCCCATGGAATCATGCCCAAAACTATTGCCCAAAAGTACATGGCGGAGCGTATAGGTGAGTTTATCATCGCGGATTAGCCGGATAGAGAATTGAAGAAAGAATAAAGGTAGGTAATTCCATCGAACGAAACGTAAGGATACTCCTTGTGGATCGCCGCTACAACAATTGGGATCTATAGGCAATGTGCACCTCGGTTCTCCCACCCGAACTTCCCCTCAAGGATCGTTGAAGTTAGCTGCTATTTGCCCCCTGCGAGTCAACCTACATTAGAGCAAATTAGCCTATCGAGCCAGTGATCGTCAGGGCATGCCCCGCTTGGCAGAAAGAAGCCGCCAGCGACAATTAGAAGCTCGTTTTTACTCGTGCGAATGTCCAATTCCCTTACCACATATTCTTCGTTTGCCCCAAAGGTCATCCATGTTTGAAGCCGTATCTGCAGCACCTCCCGATCCAATTCTTGGGCTTGGAGAGGCTTTTTTAAAGGACCCACGCCAGCATAAAGTCAATTTGACAATTGGAGTCTACAAAGATGCGCAGGGCCAAACCCCCGTTCTGGACTGCGTAAAAAAAGCAGAAACGCTGATCTTGGACCAAGAGAAATCCAAAGGCTATCTCGGCATCGACGGCCTATCGGAGTTCAATCGTTTAGCTGCGGAGCTCAGTTTGGGCGGCATTGTGCCTCTTTCCAGAATAGCTGTCGCACAATCACCAGGCGGAACTGGGGCGCTCAAAGTTGCTGCTGATTTTTTGTCAGCAAATTTTCGCGGCCCACGAGTCTGGTGCAGCAACCCAACATGGCCCAATCACATCTCGCTGTTTGAGGTAGCAGGCCTAAGCTCGCAGATTTATCCTTACCTAGCAGCCGATAAGTGCAGCATCGATTTTGCATCCTTACTGGATAAGGTCGAGCGCGAGGGAAAAGTGGGAGATGTTATCTGTCTGCATGCTTGCTGCCACAACCCCTCGGGACTTGACCCTGATGCTCAGCAGTGGGCGGAAATAGCCGAACTAACTGCCGCTCGAGGCATGCTACCCTTAATTGATTTTGCCTATCACGGATTCGGGGACGGCTTGGAAGAAGATCGCGTGGCCCTCAAAGCGATTGCGGATAAGCATGAGGAATTCATCCTGTGCAGCTCGTTCTCCAAGAACTTTGGGTTATATAGCGAGCGAGTGGGCGCAGTGATGGCAGTCTGCAAGGACGATGGGTCCGCGGAACGAGTCTCTAGTCGCATCAAGCAGGCGGTGCGGAGTAATTATTCAAATCCACCGCGACATGGTGGAGCAATTGTCGCCACCGTTCTCGGAAATGCGACCCTCCGAAGTGCTTGGGAACTCGAACTGGCGGCCATGCGAAATCGTATTCACGACATGCGGTCGGCATTTGTTAACGGCATGAAAGAGGCTGGTTGTGATGTTGATTTTTCGTTTCTGCTAGGGCAGAAGGGCATGTTTTCTTTCAGTGGCCTGACACCTATGCAAGTGGACTGGCTTCGAACTGAAAAGGCCGTCTATATCGTGGGCAGCGGCCGCATCAATGTAGCTGGTATCACTCCCGGAAATCTAATGCCTTTGTGCCAAGCGATTACGGAAGCCATGAACTCATAGAGTGAGGTGAGTGAATCAGTTTCAGCCTCCAAGGGTGATAAGCGAGTGATACGGGGGAACTGGACCCTCCCCGACCGCAGCTGCGGTCGACCCTCCCGAATTTCGGGAGGGTAAGTTGAGTTTCGCGAGATTTCACATTCAAACTACGAAAATTTGCAACTACGAAACTACGGACATTTGCAACTACGAAACTACGGACATTTGCAACTTAGAAACTACGAACTAGTGAAACTCCGAAACAGAGAAATTCCGAAACAGAAATTCGAGTAATAGATGCGATACTTAGTAACGGGCGGTTGTGGTTTTATTGGATCACACTTGGCCGAATTGCTCATTGCAAATGGGCATTCGGTGGCGGTACTCGATGATCTGTCGACTGGACA
>JAGQOY010000282.1 GCA_020427005.1 Planctomycetales bacterium | reverse complement strand
CTCGAGCAATTCTGACCACATCCCTGGCCGCCTCAGCCCTAACGGCTCGTCGGCTTTTGGGGGCCACTGCGCAGAATGGGCTGGGGCTGCAGCTATGGACAGTTCGCAATCAATTGGCGGCCGATCAAGACGGAACATTGAAAGCCATAGTTGATAGTGGATATGAGCAGGTAGAGCTCATGAATGTTGTTGATAGCATTGAACTAGCAAAAGCAGCTCAAGACAGAGGATTAAAGATTCGAAGCGCGTTTTTTAATTGGGAAACGATTGCCAATCCCAGTAACAAGCAAGCGCCCTCCTTAGAAAGGATCATCGAAGTCGCTAGCGATATGAAGCTCGAGTATCTGGTTTTTGGCTACATTGGACGTGAGTTTCGCGATACTGCTGACAAACTAAGAAAAATTGCCGATCGAGCTAACGAGGCGGCTAGCAAGATACGTGCTGCTGGCATGCAGACTAGCTACCACAATCACTCCTTTGAGTTTGAACGATTAGGTGACAAGGCTGGAATCGAAATTTTCATGGAACGCTTCGATCCTCAGCTGATCCATTTTGAGCTTGACGTATTCTGGGCAGCAATTGGCGGATGGGACCCAGTTGCCCTGCTTGAGAAGTTGGGCCGACGAGTTAACCAAGTACATTTGAAGGACCTTAAAGCCGGGCAAGGCACAGTATACGATGAAGGAAAGGTTGCAGCCGACGCTTTCCAAGAAGTTGGAGATGGAACGATCGATATGTCGGCTGTTATTTCAACGGCCATCGGTAACGGCGTTTTACAATTTCATGTTGAACAGGACCAATCCCCAGATCCTTTGGCAAGCATTCGGCAAAGTCGTGACTATCTAAAAGGTAAACTTTAGAATTGTTTTTCGAATAGCCCCCATGGACAAACCTTTGCTTCACGAAGTATGCATGGTTTTGTTCACCGACCTCGGACTTACCCGAGGCAAGAATCTGCTAGCGCTTCGCAATTGAAATCCTGAAATATACCGTTGCTACGCAGCTGAAATCCTGAAACCTGCCATAGCTCCGGAGCAGCGGCAGTTGAAAGTTTAAGCGACAATGAATTCCGCGAGTTGTCGTGCGGCCCCAGGTGACAGTGTGAATTGCAAATGCGACCGAGTGGAGGACTCAGCCTCTGGCGGTATTCGTACTCGGAATTCCAACTACCATCGTGTGGGAATACGAGTACCATTTTATTGAGTAGCTATGAAGAGAAATAGGAACATTCTACGAGCACGAAATTCGTCTCAATGCTAAACCTGGTTCTCATCGAGGCACAAAGGCACGGAAGAGAAGATTGCAAAAGGAGGTAAAGATAGCTGCGATGCTGCGGCAGGCCAACGACCTACTTCTAAGTATTGGTATCTACACATCTTTCAAAGACTTTTACTTACCCCCCCGGTAGTATTGGGAGCTTCGCCCCTCCCCAAGGCCCCAAGGAGGGTTAGAGATTACCCAAAGTTTCTAAGGACCCGACTTTCGCCGGGGCCGGAAAACTACATCCGTCCATCCGCATTAACGGATGGACGGATCATTTGAAGGAACGACTCGGCGTCCAACTATTCGGCCGCTTTAGCATGTTCGTTCGCAAGCTGGTCTTGGCCCAACGCCCGATAGGCAGTCGCGAGTTGACGGTGTGCTTCGCCAGCTAACTCTGGCAACTGTAGACAACGTTCCAAATCATCGATCGCTCCCAAGTAGTTCTGCAATCGCAGTCTCACGATCCCTCGAGTAAGCAAAAACGGAGCATAATTACCTCGAAACTCCACAGCAAACTCCGAGAACTGCTCTGCCAAGTTCAGATTAGAATTTGGAATAGACAATTCTGTTATGGCTAATTGATTAAGCATTGAAGCGCAATCCGTGCCCAGACTTGTTGCTTGTGAAAATAAATCGTTAGCAGTTTGCTTTTTGCCTTGTACAAGCGCAACGGCCCCGGGAATAAAGCCCTCCAAATCTGCCGTTACGCCCTTTTCAAGCGAATTGCGTATTACGACCTGCTCTTCAGTTCTAGTGGGAGCTTCTTCAGATAAACACTCAATAACAGCCCGCAAGACGAACATATTGTGCGGATCTCGCACGGCTGTTTGCCACAAAATATTTAGGCGTTCTCCGATGGAGCTGTCACGATTGGTTAAGCTTAATCGTTCGACCCATCTGAGCAGCGCCATAGAGTGTGCTGCGAGTATTTCTTGATCATGGGTCTCCTGATAGCGACTAAACAGAATGTCGGCTGCTTCCGACTCACGATCGAGAAATACCATCGCTTTTGCAAGTTCTTTCAATGCGTTATCACTTGGGTGACGTCGACTCTCGGACTCAAAAAAATTCTCAGCTATCTTTGCAAAGGCTTGAGCTTGGGACTTATTGCCCTGCAACCAACAGAGTTCGGCCGCCTCATTCGCAATGCCCGGATCGGACTCGACGATCTGATCGTATAAAGCGATGGCCTCACCGAAACTCTCTCGCTCCTTCAAATAACCAACCATGATTTTTTGGGCCGCCGTCAGGCTTTCACGATTCAATCCTTTTAATGCAATTGACATTAGATTCAAGAACTCGTTGCATTCCTTGGATTGCCAGTGAGATATGTTTGATAGATCGAAACCATCGTTGATCAGCCAGAGAGCAGCTGTCCCTGAATGTAATTCCTTTGCTGCGTCCCCCATCAAAACTCGCGCAAGTCCAAGTTTTTGAGCAGCTTCAGCTTCCCTCGCTTTGGAGTAAAGGCTTTCTCCAGCCTCCGGATGCAGTCGGTAGAGCTCGTCCGCAACAATCTGTTTGCGAGCAGAATGCGGTTGCATGGAGAGTCTCAAACTCTTCAGCTGATAGACTTTTGCGCGGTGCGATTCGTGGCGATTCGCTACTAAAACCAGGACTGGCAAGCATACCAAGAACGCAATTGCTGGAAGAGCGGCTACGATGCTGCGGACGCGGCGTGATAACAGCCAGTCAGTTGCAAATTCTAGGCTCCACTTCATCCAACTCAACGGATTAATGTACTTCCCAAGTCCGACCGGAAAAAGTGATCTTGGATTCTTGAACAAACGCATCCGCGATGTGTCATGAGAACTTCGATCGCTACGACGCGCAATTCTCTTTGTTTTCAAAAACCAGAGTTGAAAACTGCTTTTCCAGTCCCATAATTTGTCCAACCATCGCCCTACGTGACGTTCAATGACAACTCTTAACCAACTTGATTTGTAGTCACTCATCTCGAAAAATGTCCCGTGAACTACTACTAGAAAATTGGCTGCCAGACGAGCGGAGTTTATTGTAGACCGCCTCACAGATCGTCGTCAGTCTATTCAGTTCGTTCTGCGAGAGTGCCTGGTCGCTCTCCGCCCAGGCATTTACGATCAGCCCGTCGCTGCAAAGCCGTTTGAGATTCAGGAGAAATGCTACCAAGTTGAATCCTTCATCAGAAAATCCATCAGGTTTTTCTTTGTGCGATTCATCCGTTGTTATGCCGCAACTAATTGAATAGCCAAAACGCCCTTGGTCACTCACGAATCCGTTTAGTCGACAACTGGTGTTCGCCAATTTGAGGTAGTCTCTTATTGATTGATTTCGATAATGGTTCCAACCGGCTACACGCTGGAATCTTTCTGCTTCTTGTTCAGTTTCTCCTGTAGGCCTGATCACCGAAATTTCGACAGGCACGCCGTTCAGTGAAATCTTCCAGTTTGCAACTACTTCAGATCCGGCACTTGCTGAAAAGTTCTGGATGAGATCTGAGTCCATCAAAAGTGATAACATGAACTCACGGGGCGGGATGGGAACATCTTCCGCCTGAACAAGTCGTGCACCAGGCCAGAAGAAGCTGCCGATCAACAAGAACACCCACGTGCCAATAACCGTTGAGAACAGCCTATTTCCAAGCTGGATCGATTGACTATCGTCAGTTGTTTTTTTGCGGCATGTCGAAGAGTCTGTTTTGCTGACAAGCCAATTCCACGATTGTGTAACTGGATTGAAGTTGTTTGACCTTTGCCATTTCGATACGGGCGAAAATACGATCTGAATAAGTCTGTCGAATGAATAGGCTATCCCAAAGGTGAGAACATCAAGCAGGAGGGCTACAAAATTTTCTACAACATGCCCGAGTTCCGAAAAATAGATGTGGAATGTCGCCCCTACTGTCAACTTCATAGCAATCAAAAATGCAGCTAACGCAATACCGAAAATCGAATAAAGGGGGAAAAGGATCAGTCCATGGCGCCGAATCGGTAGCCAAAAAAGCACCGACCACATGCCAACCAAGATTGCTGACCATCCGCCGCTCAACTCTTTAGGAGCGTACCGCCCAGTTTCCAAGACTAGCTGCGTGTCCGAAAGACTATGAACAATTTGAAGTCCATCTAGTAACCATGTGCAAATCGGCTGAACGGCCAATTGCAATTGCTGAGCATAGTGATGTGCCAAATGGCATGGGGGCCAAATAAAGAACAACACTAGAGGTAAATGACTAATCAACCGAATACCATGGAAGTGTTCGCGATGAACCACGTACCAAGTAATCCAACAGCCCGCCCAGCCTAGGCAATATGTCCAAGTGGACGCAGAGCCCACGGATAATATCTGCAAAATCATGGCTGGAATTAGCAGGCACCAAACGACTAGGGAATCAATATTACGAAACTTCCAGTCCCAACGCAGTGTGGTTAACCAAATCAAAGAACCGCCCGCGAGCAACAATGGCAGCCAGCCTTGCTCATGCGCGATTGCGACTAGCAATTGAGGTTTCAAAAGCAGTGGTAAGAACAGCAACACTAGCCAACCAAGCATGAGATTCGCCGCAAGTGTCTTGTCTTTTTTCGAACGCATTTGAGGCGATGATTGAGATGGACCCATGTGCGCAACGCTTTAAACCGGACTTGGGGCTGAGCAATGCGCCGAAATCACGTCCGGAAAATATGTCTAAACTAGAAAATATGTATTGGTTACCTGCTTTCGATGGCTACAACTCATTGTAATCTAGATAGGCCCTTGACTTAATGTCAGAAAATCTTTCGAGGAAAAACAGATGCAATTGCCGTACAGTTGGCTGATCCTACTTTTGCTTGTTGGAGTATCGACAGCGCAGGAACTACGAACCTCCAGCGTGGTTGGGGGAGCTGAGGTTCTCAATTGGTTGGATTCGAACTCGGATCAGCTTCGTAGTACCTATATACATTTACATACTCATCCAGAAGTTTCGTTTGCAGAGTTCGAGACCGCTGAATATGTGGCCGCGCGTTGGCGGGAGGCAGGATACGATGTGACCGAGGCCGTAGGTGGCACAGGCGTGGTCGGGATGCTTAGAAACGGCACCGGGCCTTGCCTGCTTCTAAGAACTGATCTAGATGCATTGCCTGTCACCGAAGCTACAGGATTGCCTTATGCATCCCAGGCAACAGTTAAAACGGACTCCGGGGCTACATCGGGAGTCATGCATGCCTGCGGACACGACATCCACATGACGAATCTGATTGGCGTAGCACAATTTTTGGCCAGTCATCGTGAGCTATGGCAGGGCACGCTGATGCTTATTGGGCAACCTGCCGAAGAGCGTGGCAGTGGAGCCATCGCGATGTTGAACGATCGCCTGTTTGACAGATTCGGAAAGCCCGATTTTGCAATGGCACTACATTGTGAGGGAGCCACCCCCACGGGTAAGGTCGCGCTAAGTCCTGGCTATTCGCTGGCTAATGTCGATTCTGTGGATATTACGATCCGCGGAAAGGGAGGACATGGCTCCGCACCTGATACAACAGTTGACCCAATTGTTCAAGCTGCCGATCTGGTAATGAGCCTTCAGACACTTGTCTCAAGAGAAATCAAACCACAAGAACCTGCAGTTGTAACCGTGGGTGCAATTCACGGCGGTACCAAACATAACATCATCGGTGATACATGCCATTTGCAATTGACGGTCCGTAGTTATTCCTCAATAGTGCGCGAAAAACTCTTGGCCGGAATCAAACGCAAGGCCCTGGCCGTCGCACAAAGCTATGCTGCTCCAGATCCGCTAATCAAATTCTCTGAAGGCACCCCAGCCCTTAGTAATGATAGTCCGCTTACCGCCCGTGTAACGGACGTTTTCCGCCAAGCCTTAGGTAGCGAAAATGTTTTGCCGATGGAACCGGTCATGGGAGGTGAGGACTTCAGCCAGTTTGGATTGGCGGGAGTTCCCATCGTTATGTTTCGTCTTGGGGTTATCGCTCCAGAACGACTTGCCAGATTCCAGACATTGGGCCTCAGTCTGCCGAGTTTGCATTCGCCTGCCTTCTTTCCGGACGCCGATGAGGCTCTCAAAACAGGAATTCAGGCCATGGTTGCGGCCACAATTGATCTGATGCCGCCAGAGGAAAAAAAGAATTAAGGTCTTGTGTAGGCACTTCGCAATCGCGTGCGATCACTTCACTGTTGCATCTTAACGAACAATTCTTGTTATAAAGCTACCATTGTCAGCGACATCCATAAGCGGCCGATAATAATCTCGGGCCATTCCGAAGCCGCGACCAGGAGTCCAAACGAGACCCCAGCTGATATTCCAATTTTCTTGAGTGTATGAGTCGTTAGCATTGCGAGGTATCAAATAAGTGACAGTGGCTTGCATTCCAATTTGGTCTTGCACAGGAATTTTCAGATCCAGCCCTAAAACAGTGTGCTTGTCTTCGCTACTACCAGCTATCAATTCACCAACACCTAGGCCACATGCTCCAAAATGAAATCGGTAAAAACCTCGATAGGACTCCAAAGCTTCCAATTTGCTGTTCAATGAGGATGCCCCAGTTACGACAACTTCGCTTACGTCCGAGTTGAGTGCGGAAGTAAATCGAAATCCAATTTCATGGTAGGGTGTTAACAAAAACCCAAGTTCTGCACGCAATTGCACTAGATTCGATTTGTAGAACCAATCATCGTGCAAGAAGTCAATTACGGCCCCGCCCTGCAACCCGTAGTCTACGCGGCGGAACATTCCCGCAGTCGCCAATAGTTGCGTGCGTCGGTCCGGAGCCAATGCGGTCCCTTCAAACTGTGTTTGTGTACACCTGAGTCCAAGCTGGGAGCCAATTTGACCAGCTAGCAGGCTAGGCATTGCATTTCCAAAATTGATTCCCTCGTAGAAGCCAAAGCTACCTTCGACTTGGTTTGTACTAGCTATGAAGGAACTGGGCCCGACGAATCCGCTTGTGCCAACCATTATGTCGGACCGCGACCAGTCGAGAAGGCAACCAACGGGAGCGAAAATGGAGTTGAGACCAAGAGAACTGCATGCCATTGAGTCGCAGTGGAGGTTTTGTCGGTTTACCGACGCTCCAATCGTCTGTGCAAAGCACACAGAGCTTGACGATGCCACAATCAGCATGGCAAGGCGTAAGAATTGAAGGTGGCAATCCATTTGACAAAACCTGACTGCGCGGACGTACGCGCGC
>JAGQOY010000281.1 GCA_020427005.1 Planctomycetales bacterium | reverse complement strand
GAAGAGTCAGCGAGGGGCTGGGCACATTCCCTCGCTGACGCTTCGGGTTAATTTTTCAGCAGCCTGCTAGGGCGTGTCGCTTGGAATGATAGTGTTTGATTTCAGGGAAATCGTTGATCAAAAAAGCGTATATACGCGACTCTTACGTGAAGTCTGACCTAGTACCGCGTACCGAGTTTCCAGCTGAGCTGGATTTTTCGATTAATTTCTTTGTTCGGTTAAATAAAAATCAAACTGCCGCGCATCATGGATTGCGATATGACTAAAGAAACTCCCGAATTTGATAGTTTTTCTGCGAAGGTTGCCCAGGCGGTGGCGCGTATTGCGGTTGCGCGGGAGGCAGCCATACCGGCACTCTACGATTTGACTGCGCAACGGTTGTTACGCCTCGCCTGTACCATTACTCGGAACCAGCATGATGCGGAGGACGTTCTGCAAACCGTAATGGTGCGAATGGCATGGAAACCGGAGCCGATGCTAGAGGCGGAAAGGCCTTGGTCTTATTTGTTGCAATGCGTTCGCAATGAGGCGCTGCTTGTGCTTCGCAAACGCAAGTCATCGCGGTTAGTCGTTGGCATCACCGATCTATTAACGCAGGTCTCCGTTGACGATGCAGCTCGGAAGGAGTCGCATTGCTCAGTTTGGCTTGCGATGCGGGAGTTACCAGCGGAACAAGCAGAAGTGGTTGTGCTAAGAATTTGGGAGCAGATGAAGTTTTCAGAAATAGGAGAAGTGCTTGGATTGCCGTTGGCTACAGTTGCCAGCCGCTACCGTTACGCGTTGAAGCGGTTAGCGGGCAGTTTAAGGCCACAGAATGTCGAGGTGATTCGTGAGCAGAAATGAGAATCCGAGTTACGAAAAGGATTTGAAACAAATTGAGGCCCAGGTTAAAGATGCGAGGCATTTAGTTATCCCATCCGAAGATTTAAGGGCGCGAATTACCGATGTAGTCAATGAATTGCGAGTAGAACGTAAGATTTCCTGTGTGGTTCGGCGAACCGGTGTTTTGTGTTTAGTGGCAGTATTACTGGCATCCGTGTCGATGTTCTATTTTTCAACTTACGACCAGAGACTAGCTGGCGTTTCTGGTGAATCAATTCTACGTTCGGCCTTAGAACGTTGCGACCGAACAGGTGAACCTTTGGATTGGGTGCTGGCAGATATTGTGCACCAAATGCGATCCAATCAAAGCGGGAACCCGGAGGGAAATCTGTCGACGGCAAATGTGTCAACTTGGCATAAACCAAAGTAGATAGAGTGGGTCCAAACTGAATTCGATAATTAGTCCGAGCAAATGCAAGCGAACCACAAGAAAATCAACGACTTCCATGACCGAATTCAAATCCTCTTAGATTTGGGTTATCCGGTTCGCGTCTTTGACCATCGTTCATTTCTAAAGGGAAGTAATCACGGCGAACTCTATTTCAAGGCAGAATTGGAATCGCTGACAAAGAGAATGGTAACTGCTTTGGAGCAAGGCGAGTCTTTGAGCAGCTTCTTGGCAACTGAGATGCGAATTACGCCGAGTTATCGCCAATCGTTGGAAGCTTGGATGGACTCCGAAGATGCCAATTCTCTTAACCCACTAGTTCACAGCGCGCGTCGCCGACTATTGCTAGCTAGCAGCATGCGCATTGCGCTCTGGAATTTAGTACTTCTGTGCGGCGTGGCATTGATAGCTCTGACAATCAATTTTAGTTACACATTGACACTTATTGCCCAGATGTTTGAGTCCATTCGCAGGCCTCAGACTTGGACCGTCAAGTACATGCTGTTACTTCGTGAAAATTGGATCGTAGCAATTTCCGTTGCGGGATTAGCCTTAGGCACGGCATGCTGGTTAGTATTTGGTCAGCGAGTGTATGGCTTAATCGGCCGACTAGGTAACCGTCGAATTAGAGACGAATTGATTGCCAGCGATAGACGCAATGATGCCTCTATCGGATTGGCTTTGCCCGACTATCAGTGGCTTCCCAAAACAAGTCCGTTGCGGAATTGGGTTGAAAGCACCGAGATTGAGGATCGGGCCGAAAACGGTCAGGTAGCCTTAGCTTTACATGACTTTGTACTACAGTGTCATGCCAGCAGCCTGCAAAGATCTTGGGCTTGGTGGACAGTAATCGTGTTTGGTGGCCTGATTGTTTTGTTGGTTGCGCTATCCGTTTGGGTTCCGTTAATTGACTTCATGTGGGCGGCAATTGATCGGCCGGTAGGAGGCTAGTGGATGCCGTGGTTTAGATTTTCAGCAATCAATCGCCAAGGAGAATTGGTAACCGATCAAATGGAGGCTACCAGTTTGTTCGAAGCTACAACGCGCTTACAGACAGAGTATCGAGAGATACTTTCCGTTAACACGTTGGTTGATGAGCAAATTGAGACTTGGCTTCGTCAAAAGCGGCAGGGGCATGCTGGCGACCAAGCAGATGGGAACACAGGGTCGAGCACCATAGCGACGTATTCTCACTTGGCAAGCATGTCTCAGAGCGTAGAATTGGCCAGTGATCAGGCCGCTTGTGAATTGCTGATGGCAAATGCAAAATCATGGGTCGAACCCTTGAGAGCCTTTTCAAAGGAATTGCCAAGGGTTCATTTGCGCAAACGAATCGAACGACTTATTAGAATCATTCAGCAGTCGACAAAGCTCGATTTGCTTCTTCAGCATTCAGAGGCACGACCTTTCATCCCGGTGTTGGGCGTACCTGCTGTCACGAGCACGGAGTCGGACAGATTTTGGTTGCGTCGCACTTTGCAAGAAGTTTGTCTATGGCGGACCCAGCGGACTTGGTTGACGTATCCATTTTTCCTACTGACATTGACGACATTAATTCTTGTCTTAGCTGCAGTTTTCATTCTTCCGATCTTTGTGGAAATGTACTCCGAATTTGGTTTACAGCTGCCTGCGCCCACATTGATTCTGGTGGCCTGGACGCATTGGGTTAATACTTATCCGGTAAACGTATTGGCCTGTGCTTTTGGCGTCGCATTTCTTGGGCTAGCAGTTAGACAACTTGCCCATTGGTGGACACCGGGTGAAAGATATTTCCCTTTTCTTTTTGGCGGGAATTTTCGGAGTTTAATGGCCCTGTCGTTGCTCTGTCGTCAACTAGCGACGTTTTTGAAATCAGGCATTAGCTTGCCGACAGCACTGAAATTGGCAACAACAAGTTGTGAACATTCACTACTTGCAAACAGTCTAAATCGACTACGCCTATCTCTCGAGAGTGACGAAGAGCAAAGAATTATTAGAGCAGAAAGTGGTTCGCTGCCCATGTTAGTTCGTCAGGCCTTATGGGCTTCACCTGAATTGCGTGTCGAGTTATTGGACGAATTGGCACGTGTGTACAGTCTGAGGTTGAGGCAGCGAAGTGATTGGGCGGCGAATCTAGCTCCGCCAATGACAGTAGTCTGCATTGGCGTGTTAGTGGGTTTCACGATAGTTGCACTATTGTTGCCCTTGGTTTCGATGGTCAGTTCGTTGGCCTAACTGGATTGTGGGGTGCAAGAATGGGTGCTGTCATCGAATTTCTTGAGAGCCGGGCGGAGCTGATCGACAGTTATTTAGGAGGCAAACGCTGGAGGCTTAACAGTTGGTTCATCGAAGATTCGTTTTCATCGCGTCAAGAGGGAATGCTTCGCATGCTCGCCTTTGCCTTGAATAATCGACAAGTATATCGGGAACGCGATTTTCTAAATGAATTATTAATTAGCTATGCACAAGCGGAGTCAGGAATTTACGGATCGCAAGTTAATAGATTGGCACGACATCTGCGGGCTGGCATTCCGCTGGTTGATGCCTTGGAGCAGACTCCAGGCTTGGTATCCAAGGAATCGATGCTGTACCTGCGCTGTGCAGATAACGCAGGACGCTTGCCGGCAGCAATAGAACTTCTTTGTAGCAGGATGAGTACCGAAACTAGGTCTAGCAAACTGGACCTCTATCAATCGCTTATTTACTTCGCTGTGATCGGTTCGATTATTGCCGTCCTAATGGTTTTTTTGTCGGTCTTTATTGTTCCAACATTTCGCCAGATGTTTGAAGAATTCGGACTGCGCGAAAATACGTTTCTGCAAAACTATGACAGATTTGTAGAGGCTTTTGCGCTACTAGCCCTAATTTCTCTGTTGCTAGTTTCCATCGGGCGTTCTGTATGGCGTTGGTTGGGAAGCAATTCCACAATGCGAAGGCTGCTCGACCAGCAAAGTGCCAGATTTGGTGGACAACTACGACGTGCACAGATTGCTCGCTGTTTGGCAGATGGTCTCAACGCGGGAAGACCAATTACAAGTGAAATCTCTTCCTTGGCCAAGTTCCATTTCCACCCTAGTACCAGGGCCGATTTGTTATTCGTACGCAATGAACTTGAACATGGACGCGATGTATGGAACTGTCTTGCCGAGGTTGGTGTCTTCAAGCATAGCGATTGCAGGCTGTTGAAAAATGCTGCATCGAGTAAGGAACAGGCTTGGTTGCTCAATTGCATGGCAACGCAACTTGAATTGCGAGCCGAGCATCGCAGCAAATTTTGGGTATCGTGCGTTCATCCCGCACTGGCCTTGTTGTTGGGTTTCGTTGTGCTTTGGAGTTGGGGGATGATCTTTGGAACGCTACTAACATTGGTTACCTCCTTGGCCTAGAAACATTGATTGAAATACACTTGTTCGATGAATAGCTGTGGCAGGGATCGAGACATTAGAAAGGGTTTGCAAAGCGCCCCAAAAGCGACTGAAATCTGACAGAGAAAAAGCGTGACCATTCACTTTTGCAAGGTTGTAAAGCAGCGGACTGATTTGATGCAAGCAAATCGTAAAGGTAGGAGAGGGAAACTTCAGGCGGCATGCAAACGCGTGCCACGATTGGGATCCATGTTGCTGGAAGTACTTGTCAGTGCTGCAATTCTAGTGGCAACGACGGGTGTAGTATCACAGGTAGCCACCAGTATATTTCGTCTGAACGCGGAAACTCATCGTGTTCAATTAGCTTGTGACGAATTGCGAAATCAAATGGAACGACTACTTTCCGTTGAGTCACGAAAGGAACTTGATTCCGCTCTTGCGAATTTGCAAATCACATCAGAGCTTGAAACTTGGCTTCCGCTTGGAACGCTCGAAGGTGAAGTTGACAGCGATGAACTTGGGATCCGAATTGAGCTAGCGATCAATTGGCAGCGCGTGGCCGAAGCTGAGCCATTGAGATTGATTGGTTGGATTACGAATGAATGGCGAGAGAATGGCGACGAATCTGCTAGCGATAGGAGGGAACCGAAATGATAAGACAAATGCGTGGTTTCAGTTTGGTCGAAATGTTAGTTGCAATTTCAGGCAGTTCTCTAGTGCTGCTTGCTGCTGCGCAAATGATGCACGTAGCTTTCAATCTGTCGGATCAAACACAGGAAAGTGTTGTTGATTACATTCGGCTGGAACGGCTGGCCCAAAGGTTTGGTCATGATGTGCACCAGGCCCAGAGTATGGAGCTTACTGCAAACGAGTGTCATTTAAGAAGTTCGAGTTCAAGCATTAGCTATAGGGTTCTAGAAAATGAAATAGCTGTAATCGAGACAGCAGGCGAAGATGACATAATTCAACGGGAGCAATTTGCTTTGGGGCGAGACTTAACTGCCAGATTTGAGGAGCTTGAACATCCGCGACGCGCTGTATTGCGAATACAAGCGTCGAATGTTTCATCTGCGACGAGTCGTCCGATCCGAATTGTAGAGATCGCGGTTGGCCGGCTCGCAGAATGAAATGCTTTAGTGAATTCTATGCATCAAATGAGTCGCTAGCCTTATTGCAGCTGGTTATTGGGAAGAGTCGAGAATGTTGCAGTACAAACAACTAACAGTTGAATCAAGACGAGCGAGCAAAATGCGAAGCGGCAGCACGGTGGTAGCCGTCTTGGCATGTACACTTGTGTCCGTTGGTTTGTTGGGATTGTCTGTGCGGAGCGTGCTAAGACAACGGAATGAGCTGCGATACGGGCTGTCTCAGTCTCAAACGTTGTTAATTTTGGAGGCAGGCGAACTTCATTTGAAAACCATGTCTGCTCAGGAGCTGAGCGAGCTGGAGATATTTGAACTGGATTTGACAGACAAAGTAGTCGGTTGCCGATTGGCCCAACTGTCGTTAAACAGGTTGTCTTCAGAATCGGAGTCTTTAACGATCCAATTGACGGCCCGTTTAGTTGTTAGCCCTACCTGCCAGTATATCAAGACTAAAGACATTGTGATTCCATGGCCATCGGCAATTGAGGCAGCGGCACTGGACTAGAGTAGTTTTTCTTTTTACGGTAACGGCAAACGTATTCGTTGAAATAGAGGTGTGCAATGAGATTTCGTATGAGCGGACAAGGGCTTGGGATACTTAGGCGAAGGGCTTTCACCCTTGTTGAACTGCTAGTAGTCATCGCCATCATTGGAATACTCGTTGGTCTTCTTTTGCCGGCTGTTCAGGCCGCAAGAGAGGCCGCACGCCGCTCAATGTGCACCAACAATCTGATGCAGCTAGGAATTGCTATACACCATTTTGAATTCAATATGAATCGCTTGCCAGCGGGAGTGACAGATGGTGCCAGCGGACCAATACGAAATGAGAACGAAGGACAGCATGTTAGCTGGACTGTGCAGATACTTCCTTACATGGAGGAGGCAGCTGCATTTTCCAAGTTCGATCAAGTCGCCGGAGCTTATTCAAAGGCCAATGAGGTAGTTTTGAAATATGCTCCACCGCTGATAACTTGCCCTAGTAACCCGGTCTTTCGAAACGAAAGTGACCAGGTGATCAGCAGTTATGCTGGTTGCCATCATGGAGAGGAAGCTCCAATTGCCGAGGACAATAATGGACTACTATTTCTGAACAGCCGCATCCGATTTGCGGATATTTTGGATGGTTCATCTCACACAATTCTGGTTGGCGAGTTGGTAACTAGTAAGGATGAAAAATCCAACTGGACGTCGGGAACGCGTGCAACGCTACGAAATGCGTCGAGTATAAGAGAACCAAAATGGGCAATCCCGACTGCGAGTGAGAGTGCGGGTGAAGGCGACAGTGATGAGAAGAGCAGCCTGTTTGTGGGAGGCTTCGGCAGCTATCATACCGGCGGTGCCCAAATTCTATTCGCCGATGGTTCGGTCCAGTTCGTAACGCAAACCATCGATTCTGTTGCTCTGCACGCATTGGGAAATCGCGAGGACGGCGAGTTGGTTAGTTTTTGACAAAGGTGGAATTGAGCCTTCCTTTTCACGAATCCTTCGTCTCGTTCGGCTTACTTGCGCCCGGTGAGCCGAGCGTGACAATTGGCAATTGGTCGATTCTCAGTCTTTCACAGAACCCACACCCAATTTTAATTGCCGAGCGCAATTATGATCTGCGAGCCGAAAGCCGTAAGGCAGGTAGTACTCGAACCCGGCCGCTCACACTGCATGGATCACATCCGGTGAAAAATTTGAGTTCATCCTCACACACGTTCATATAGCCAGGCGTGCTTGACAGTCACCTTAGGCGAGCGGCAGAATTAAACCTACCAATCCTAACCCGAAGCGTAAGAGCGTAAGCGAGGGACCGAACAAGAATCCCT
>JAGQOY010000280.1 GCA_020427005.1 Planctomycetales bacterium | reverse complement strand
AATCGCATGGCTTGCGGGCCTAGACTTCGTGGTATAACGTCAAATTCAATTATGGCCGGTTCGGAGGTCGGAAGTTCTTCAAGTCCCCAAGTAATTGAATGGGTGTTGGGATCATAGGAACCTGAGTTATTTGCCCCACGAAATTCTAGCCCAATCGGCAGATTTATTAGGAACTCACAGTTTGTAGCGGAGGCTGTGCCGCTGTTGACGACTTGGACTCTAAAAGTTGCCGGTCTGTCCAAGTAACGCATCTTGGGTCCATCGATTTGAGCCAACAATTGAGCGGCCTTGACTTCAATGGCAACACTCTCTTCGGCCTGCGGTCCGTCGTCCGTAATAACGCGAATCGTACAGTTAGATCGGCCTGGATTGACGGCCGCTAGGTCCAAATCGATGCTACGTGATTGCTGAGGAGCCAAATCTCCCAAGGGAGCTTCCAGCTGTTGATCTCCGGTGCTGTGACGCAACTGAGTAGGAATGTCCGCCTCCAAACGAACGCCCCGAGCCGTGCCAGAACCAGTATTAACTAGTGTTGCTCGTACTTGATGTCGGCCCCCGATCAATACTTCGGACCGTGTATCCAACCTGAGTTCCAGCTTGGGCATGGTGGCCACGGTGTGCACTGAAGCTTGCGTTGCGAATTGAACGCTGGCCACGCTACCAATATCACCCTGTACATCTGGGATCAATTGCATAGTGATGCTGCGTTCGTCGCCTGGAGCTAGTTCTCCTAGTTTCCAAACGAGCATACCCTCTGCAGTGGGTGTTGTGGGTGGCATTGCATCGGCAAATCGTGCGCCGCTGGGAACACTATCAAGAACCGTTACATCGTGAGCGGTTGCGTTCCCGGCATTGCGAATTGTAATGACAAAAGTTGCCTTTTTGCCGACCTGGATTTGATCCGGGGCATACTTCTGGATGTGCATGACGGGATTCTGCATGCCCATGAGTGCACGATTACCTGGGCGATTGCTCACCAATTGCCCTACGGCTGCAATTGGCGTAGTGGAACGCGAATTACCGATATTGGCATAGCCGGGAACGTTCACCGGCCTCATGTCGTCGGATGGTTTTCCTGATTCATCATTGAACGAGTAAGCCGAACCGGTTGGCGAAACTGGTTGCTGTAAACCTGCGTTGCTCGGTAACGGTGGGTTGGCCGATGTGTTGCTGGGAATGATGGGAGTTAAATTTTTTGGTGCAACTCCGCTCTCAGTGGATAAAGGTGGCATTTGAGTGGCTGCTACTGAGGAGTTGTTCGCTCGCGGTGGAGAAACCAAATCAGTTGGCACCATACGTGGAGTCTGAACATCGGAATTGGGAGGGTCCGAATAAGACGAGTTGCCTGAGTCGCTCAAGCTATTTCGGATCGCATTCCCTAGTTCGCCGCGGGTCGTCGGCAAGGGAAAGCTTGGTAGCTGCGATCCATTGGTCGTCGGATTTGCCGGACTATTTGCACTTGTTGAACTTGGCAGCGGAGTCCCCGAGGCTGCGTTACCGGACCCAGGTCCAGGCATCGAATTTAGACTTGGCAAACTTGGTAGACCCGCGCTTCCGGAAGTCGAACTACGCTCCGCAGAATTTGGAAGGTTGTTCAACCACGCTGGTGGGCCTACGGTGCCATCTCCGTTTGGAACTTGGCCAGACGCTAACACAACAGCCGAGTTTTCATCGTCACCTACCGAAAGTGCAGACTCCACAACTCCGTCACGCAAAGGATTGTGAATTTCGCCTATTAGACTTGATTCGTCCGACAAACTGGCCATCGCCGATTCGGCAACATCTTCATCCGTTCGGCCATCTAAAGCCGGATACGTGGGAAGGGAATCATTGTTGGCTCTGACTAGTGGTTGACGCTGGGAAACATAGGACTGTAGGTTACTCGTACCGTTGGATTCTTGCCAAGGCGAACTGGCCGTATCCATGGCTAGAGGCAAAGGTTGCTGTCCGCCATAGGATGGTTCCTCTGATGGACGCGTCGATGATGTCGACCTTGAATCGTGCTGCGCCAGTGCGATCGCAAACACTCCTAACAAGATGAATCCGGCGGCTGCCGTTAAACGAGTGCTTGTCTTATTCATAGCAGTCGACATCCATGTCGCCAATACATGCATTTTCACTTACCCAATACTTGACGGGTACTTTCGCGCCAATTGGTTCGTAACAAATGTTTGAAGTTGAGGGTAGTGCAATCTGCAAAAATACTGGGAAAGGAGTGGGCAGTGGGCAGTAGGGAGTAGGGAGCGGGCAGGATGCGGGAAACGGGAGGTTGGGGGGAAAAGCAGGAAGAAGGAAGTAAGCAAGAAGGTGACAGGATGCAGAAGGGGGAGAAGAGGAACCGGGAGGAAGAAGGGTTAGGTGGAAGAGGAAGGCTAAATCAACAATGGCACGTCGCTCTGGCCGTTGTCATCTCTGCGTTCCCATTCACGCCGAATTTCACGCAATCCATAAGCACACATTTCAAAATTCTCGCTCATTCGAACCAGCAATTCACTGGAGGTTTGAGAACTCTTGGTGGCAATCCCGCTTGCAATCCGATAGGCCCGCTTTCCTTGGGCACAGTAGTTGATGAACATGTCTTTTCGGTCTGGACTTTGCATCTCCCTCAGGGCTTCAGGATAGAGTCCTGACCAAAATAATGTAAAGTCACCAATATGCCGATGCACTTCACGCTTGGCCTCGCCAATTCGATGCTCGGCTTCGGCCACCATGGTCACAACTTCGGTGACCGGTTTTCCGTTCAGTTGACGGATTCGCTGAAGATTCTCGCAGCGGGAGAATCTCTGCAGAAGTTCGCCTACGTAATCGACGATCGTGGTATCGACGACTCCCAGCTGGGTATGGAAGACGTATTGTGTTAAGCCATCAAAGAATCGGCTGAGCGTATCTTGTTCGCCAGGCACCATAGGTAACTCTCCGCGAGCGAGTAATCACCATCAAAATATCCTCAACGAATCGGCGCGTTAGACTTGTCCATTTCCGCACCGAAGTTCCGAACACATTAATTATAGTTTGGCTTCACCGTCAAGACAAAGTTTTCTTGGTTCAAGTCCAGGTCGGCGTCCATCTAGAATTTGTAAAGCAATAATGCAGAGTAGTTTACGTCGTTTGGTTTGCGACCATTGGGAGTGCTATCGTATCGATCTGTGGCCCCTAACTTGAGACTTAGATTCCCATCGGTGTCCACTAGATATTCCCAAGCAACATCGGATACAAGGCGAAAATTACTAAAATCACCCCACTCAGGGAAATAATCCAATTTGCTGATAAGTTTGTTTCGCGGATTAATCTGGTGTACATAGTCTCCTCCGAAGAGGGCTTCCGGGACCCATCGATTATCGGGACCACCAAACTCACGTGAGGTACCAGCACCAAACCGACTGGCGACCCTCAGGTCATCCGTGTTAATAAAACTGTATCCCAAGCCTGAGTTGATGTTGTAACGCAAATCAAAAGCTTTGAACTCGTCGTATTCCAGTCCGTTCTTAATGAAATAGGTCCATGGCGAGGACCCCATAAAGCGTTCAAAATCCATGTACAGGAGAGAGTTGTTTTGCGTTTCAACTCCTCGGGCATTTGTTCGGTTATGAGTAAAACGCAAGTCAAAATTCGTGAACTCAGTCTTGCGAGAAAATCTCGATCCGATCTGAAAACTATAAGACTCGGCATTACCGGCTGACCCATTGATACCCAATTCCGCGCTGTTTTTCCAACCGTCCCTTGGAATCCAAGTCCACGGATAGAACCACTTCCGCTGGCTGGCGGCAGATTCAATGGGCTCGTCAAATATGCTTGGCGGAAGTTCGCTCGTTAGTGGAGGTGGAGGCTCCTGTAAACCCGACGGAAAAGCCGGTAAACCGGGCCCCCGATAGGAATTGTCACTTAGCCAGGCTTGTGCGTTGCCGGCCTTGGGGCCCGTTACAAGAATTCCTACCAAACACAGGGCAAAGCAAACGAATCGCGGCATATGCATTCTCCAAATCTCAAAGCCTTCGCACACTTGTAGAAGACAATTCGTTCGCATTGCAAGATGAATTGACCAATGAACAAACCAAATATTGTGATCCAGTAATATCCGTAACTCCGGGAAATCAGCACGAACCAGAAAACTGCATTCCAAGCTCCTCAAAAAGCTGACACATTATTTCGACCATCAGTTGTGGTTCGCTGGTCTTCGGAACAAAATACAATTTCTGCGTCGAGGGCGCGACCAGCTCGGTTACAGCCACCAATGCAGTGCTTTTGGGGACCTCCCCCCATGGACAGTCGAGTGCCGATAAGCTTTTTTGTTTCACTCTCCACCTGGGAGTCGAATGCCAAGTAGCTATTGCTTACTCTTCCCTTGGGAGTCGAGTGCCAAACAGATTTATTGCTTTGCTTTCCCAGAGGGCATTGGTATCTACACATCGTTCAAAGGTTTTTTTACTTGCCCTCCCACGGGAGGGTCGGGAACGAGTTTACGAGTTTCCGGGGAGGGCGGTAGAGTGAGGATGACTTGCAAATCACTTTCGGAGCCCCTCTCCAAAGTTTCGTTCCTCAACTTCGACCCTCCCCAGGGAGGGTTAGAGATTTGTGTAGATTCCAATGCCCTCTGGGAGAGTCGCGAGGGACGAGCAGAGAGGGGTATTTTGAGTTTGCGTTACATCTTCGGTACGAATTGAGAAGACGCAACTTTGCCTTTTCAACCACTTTTTCCCTCTGCCTCTCCCTAGCCGGGGAGGAATCACCACAACCTAAAAACTGGACAAGTGAAATGGATGGTGACCTGGACCGTGAACCTGCATAGGTTTTCGAGCAGGCGTTGATAGAAATTAGTATCGACATCGGAAAGACAACAGCGAGCATTCATGGCCATTAAGTTCAAGTGCAGTTGCGGCAAGGACATCTCAGTACCGGACGCGTTTGCGGGAAAAAACGGAAAATGCCCTAAGTGTCAGCAACCGGTAAAGGTTCCTGGCGGGGCCTCGACTCCGTCCAAGCCACCGTCCACCCCCAAGTCGAAACCTGCTCCAACGTCAGTCGGAGCTCCTCGACTGGATTCCCTTTTGGACGACGTGGGTCTTAAAAAACAGACCGGCCCTATCTGCCCCAAGTGTGCCACGCCAATCAAGGCCGGGGCCAAGGTTTGTGTTAGCTGCGGTTTGAACTTCGAGACTGGCGAACAAATAAAAGGTTTCAACGCAAATGTGGAACGCCCCGAATTCGACAACCCCTACTTGCAAGAAGCGGCTCTCAACATGCGCCGTGAGTTGCTAAGTGAGGAACGACGAGACAAAGCCAGTATGCCCTGGTGGATGATCATGTCGTTTCTAATTGGCGCTGTTACTTTGTGTGCTGCAGGTGTCGTAATTGTCGATGGTCAGTTTGGTGAAAAGGCCGACCCAGCTACTTTTACCGGCAAGATTCAAAACCTACCTGTTTATGGCGTACTGGGAGCCACCGTTTTCATCACCGGTTCTGCCATCGCCATTTTCGCCCACCTCAGCATCGTAGGCTTTATGTTTGGAAAAAGCGCCATGAAAGGAATTGGCTGCTTCATCGGACTTTGGTTGGCGTCTTTGCCCATTGGAATTGCCAATTGGGCAGACTGCAAAGCAGCCGTCAAGGCAATTGGAATTGCCATGGCTCTCATTGGATTTGGACATTACTTAATCGTCAAGGGAGGCGGATGGAACGTCTTTAATCCAATCTTCAATTGACGATGAAAGGCTTCCAATATCGGGGCTCGGGAGGTGCGTTCATCAACGGCCGATCCGAGTCGCCACAGTGCTCATTTTGCAGCTGAAGAAATACACTGAGACAAAGGCCTTACCCGAGAACCACTTAAGTTTCGTACGTATCGCCTTATCGAGAAATACCGAACAATTCGCGAACATGCGGTAGCTGGCTAACTGGGCACAATACGAGTGCCGTATTCCCAGCTTGGAGGTGCTCAGTGGCATGTGGAACTCGCACAAAATCCTCTTGCATGACAGCTGCCACCAAGACGCCATCAGGCATACCCGCTTCCGCCAATGCCACTTGGCTGACTGGGGCCTCGTGAGCAACTTCAATTTCGAGCACCAAAATATCGCTGCTCGGCAATTGCAACTGACTAAGAATGGGACCGTCGGTGAGCAATCCAAGAATTTGCCGAGCCATAGCATCGCGCTCGCTCACGGCAACGTCAATACCCAGTCTACTCACGATACTCGCATAGTCGGGACGCCCAACGATGGCCATTATTTGTTTGGCCCCTAAGTCCTTTGCTTCGAGCCCAGCCATAATGTTATTTTCATCATTACCAGTGCAAGCCACGAAATAGTCGCAGCTCCCTACCCGCTCCTCTTCCAAAGTCAACTTGCGGGTAGCATCGGCGCATAGTACCGTTGCACGCGACAAGTGAGAAGCCAAATAGTCGCAACGGGACGGATTCCACTCCAGGACGAGCACACGGTGGTTTTCGGCATCGAGCGCTCTGGCCAAGTGATAACCGGTTTCCCCTCCACCCGCGATGACGATAAACTGCTTGCGGGTCGTTCCGTGCGAAAATGTCTTCTTGATATCTGCAACCTCATCTGGGCGTCCCATCACGCTAATCCAATCGCCCAATCGAATTTCATCACTAGCGCTAGCGATCCAAGTTCGTCGACCACGCTTGATCGTGGCCAATCGTACATGAGGGGAGAGTCGCAGTTGCTTCAGCGGCTTGTTGAGCGAGGCGGACGGTCTCGTAACTTCCATTTCGGCCACATCCAGCTGTCCCCTGGCAAAGTGCTCAAGGGTGATACTCTCTGGATTTCGGATGTATCGCGCCAGCTCCATGGCAGTCAGATGTTCCAGACTGAGCAACCGATCGATTCCGAAGTGCCGTTGATAGTCAAATGTGCTCAAATCTCGAAACACGGGAGCATAGACTCGAGCAATGGACCTACGCACGCCCATGGCTTTGGCCATACTGGCCGCAATCATATTGACTTCATCAATACCTGTAACTGCCAAGCAGATATCGCAACCCAAAACTCCAGCCTGGAAAAGCACACTTGATTGGGAGGCAGAGCCATGTATGGCACGTACATCGAGATCGTTATTAATGCGTCTTACATGGTCGGCATCGTTATCCACGACGGTTACGTCGTGACGGAATCGGCACAACAGCTCCGCGATCCAAGTGCCAACAGTACCCGCGCCTAGAGTAAGTATTCGCATGGATGACTTAAAACATTGTTCAATTGATAGTCCAATAAATATCGCCGCCAATTGTGCATGAGCATACTAGACACTCCATGAAACAATCTGCAGGATCGCATAGATAATCAGCATAAAGGTCGTAATCCAAAATGCATTTTGAATTATCTGTCCGACGATCAGCTGGCGTTTTTCATGTCGCGAGGCGCCAATAACAAACGAAACCGCAAGCAGCAAGGGAAAGTAGAGTAACAAGTATTGGATTGACATGCTTACCAACATTTACGTTCCTCACTTGCATTCAGTATCTGATGTGGCTATCGATTTGTATCCGTTCACGGTGAAATGGCAACCTTTTACAACCTGCATAAACAAATTTGTTGACTTCTGATTGGATGAAACCGGTGAGTGGT
>JAGQOY010000279.1 GCA_020427005.1 Planctomycetales bacterium | reverse complement strand
CTTTCGCACCCTAATCCGTCATTTCGAACCCGCACCGGGTATTCCTACAGATAGACGCGGCTGTTGTTGCTGCGAATGTCTGTCTTCGAGCCGCCAATTATAGCGGCGTTGAGCATGGAGGTGCGAGTTGCTCTCGTCTGTTCCCCCTTATACCTTGTCCGGGCCGGCTCGGCGATCGGAAATCGCTTCGATTCTGGCTGCCGGCATCGTGCGAATGAAATCACGTGTGTCGATTCCGGATTCAGAAATCGACGACGATCCAGCGGAATTGCCAACAGCTTGCCTTGAGGTTTCGCCGGAAAGCGTGCTCTCTGTGACCAACGTGGTTAACGACCAGTGAGTCCGTTTTTCCAGGAGAAATCAATGCTAATCGACATCGACAAAGAGGTCGCTCTGCTCCAGCGCATGACGGTTGGGCAGCTGCGAGAGAAATTCGAAGAAACGTGGGGCGAGCCGACCAACACGCGCAATAAACAGTGGCTTGTCAAACGCATCGCATGGAAGATGCAGGCCAATATCGAAGGCGACATCTCACAGCGGGCTAGGCGTCGCGCCGCGGAACTCGCTCGAGGTACCGACATCCGCACGACTGCCCCTAAAGGCATCAAGCCAGTATCCAATCCGTTGGGTGACACCGTTACAGGATTCGTCCAACCAGAGGATGACAATCGTCTCCCACCGCCGAGATCAGAGATCGAGCGAGTCTACAAAGGGGAGAAAATCGTGGTGCTCGTTCTGGATAACGGCTTCGAATACGAGGGTGCGATCTACAAGACGCTCAGCGCTGTGGCCAAGAAGATCACAGGCCAGCACTGTAACGGATACCACTTCTTCAAGCTCAACAAAAAAGGCGGTGACAAATGAACAAGGCAAACATCAATCGCCAATTGAACTGTGCGATCTACACCCGAAAGTCCACAGACGAAGGTCTCGACAAAGAGTTCAACTCGCTTGACGCCCAACGCGAATGCGCCGAAGCGTACATCAAAAGCCAAACGCAGGAAGGGTGGCATTGCGTACCCGATCGTTATGACGACGGTGGTTTCACCGGTGGCAACATGGATCGACCGGCGCTCAAGCAACTGTTGGCGGACATCGAAGCCGGCAAGGTGAATTGCGTGGTCGTCTACAAGGTCGACCGACTGAGCCGCTCGCTGATGGACTTCGCTCGCATGCTCGAGGTCTTCGAACGCAATCAGGTTGCCTTCGTCAGCGTAACGCAGCAATTCAATACGACCAACTCGATGGGGCGGCTGATGCTCAACGTGCTGCTGTCGTTTGCCCAGTTCGAACGCGAGCTGATCTCGGAGCGAACACGGGACAAGATTGCTGCGGCGCGACGCAAAGGCAAATGGTCTGGTGGCATGCCGCTGCTTGGCTACGACATCGAGCCACAAGGTGGCAAGCTTCGAGTCAACGAGGTCGAGGCCAACAGAGTCAGAGCGATCTACGACCTGTACTTGGAACGCGAGTCGATCATGGCGACCATTGCTGAGCTCGACAACCGCGGCTGGAACAACAAGTCGTGGAAAACGAAGAAGGGAACCCTCCGAGGCGGCTCGCCGTTTACCAAGGCAACGCTGTTCCGACTCCTGACCAATGTGACATACATCGGCAAGCTTGGCTACAAAGACGAAGTAAACGAAGGAGAGCATGATGCGATCATTTCAATGGAGGTTTGGCAGAAGGTTCAATCGCTTCTGAGACGAAATGGCCGAACTGGCGGTGTCGAAGCGAGAAACAAGTTCGGCGCGATGCTCAAAGGAATCCTTCGCTGCGCTTGCTGCGACTGTTCGATGACGCCGACGCATACGACCAAGAATGGATCGAAACGCTACCGTTACTATGTTTGCATGAAGGCCCAGAAGCGTGGCTGGAAGAACTGCAAGTCGAAGTCAGTGCCGGCCGCCGAGATCGAGAAGTTTGTCGTCGAAAAGATACGCCACGTTGGCCACGACGCGGCGCTTGTCGACGAGGTGGTGGAACAAGCCAAGATCCAATCCGAGCGCGAACTGGGGGCACTTGTGGCCGAACGGGAAGAGCTTGTCAAAGAGCTGGAGTACTGGAACGAAGCCATCCGCGTTGCCGCTCCCAAGATTAAGCCAGGCTCGCCAGATGCAACCTCTCTGGAGCAACTAGCTGACTGGCACGAAAGCCTTCGTCGCGCCGAACATCGGCATGCGATCGTAAGCGCGAAACTGGCGGCGATGCAGGCCCAGACGCTAACCCGCGAAGATGTCGTCAACGCATTGACCAGCTTCGAACCAATCTGGGAATCGCTTACAGTCCGAGAGCAATCGCGGATCGTCCAGTTGATCGTACAGCAGATCGATTACGACGGAGCGACCGGTCGTGTGACAATAACCTTCCATCCCGATGGCATCAAGACGATCGCCATGGAGAACCGTCCTCAACTCGTGGAGGCCGCATTATGAGCAAGCCGGTAAGTGTCGACTTTCAGTTCTCAATCAAACAACGCGGCCGTGGGGCCAAGAAGCGAATCGTCGAAGGGGCAGCTCAATCCGACGAGTCCAAGCCAGCACTCGAACGCATCACCCGCATCTCACGCTACATGGCTCTCGCGATCCATTTCGAGGATCTGATCAGGCAAGGCGTCGTCACCGACTACGCCGACCTCGCTCGACTGGGGCATGTGACCAGAGCACGCGTAACGCAGATCATGAACCTTCGGTTGCTAGCGCCGGAGATACAAGAGCAACTGCTTTGCGGTCCTTTGAAATCACAGCAGCTAAAGTTTCGGCATCTGCATGAAATAGCCATGGAGAAAGATTGGACAAAACAACAGCATGCGTTTAGTCGGTTGTGAGTCAATCATGACGACATGCATCTGCAGGTACACGCAAATGTCAAGCGTTTAACTGGATTTATGATTTACATCTAGAAACCGCAGTCGTTGCTAGTGAGGATAAAGCAGGCAAACGGCAAAGCGGACATTTCTCGCCAGTCGGATTTGTGGCTAAACTGTCGACCGCAATTTGGTGAGAGCTCAGCCGATCGATTTCAATTTCGCCACCCGAAATCGTCGCCATCACTGTTCCAGCGCACGCAACGTACGACTGCTTTGGCGCATTCATCGCCCTGCCAAGATGAACCTGAGGTTGCAAAACACCCGGCTTAAGAGTCTGCGGTTGCTTGTGGCACTGAGAAGTAAGTTCCGTACAAACCACAGTAGTACCGATGGAACGCAATTTCGCAACGACTTCAGCACGCGGATGTTTAGGCCGCAGCACTGTGCCTACTGAGAACATTGCAACGTCACATTGAATGGCGCGATCATACATCCAATCTAGATCAGCATCGGTTCCGTCGACTAAGCCGCCGTGGTGAGGGACAGCCAAAATATCACATTCAAGTGTTTGGTTGCCTCGCCGCTCGTAGATCGCCCTCCACTGCGGAATCACGGAATCGGCCGCAAAGACGACTCTTCGGCCTAAGTAATCCAGTACGAGCACCATGCTCGATCCATTGGAATTTTTGACCTGCTGAGCCTCCAGGTTTTCAACGAATGTCGGAGAAAAGCACCGCAGTCTTGCCCCGGATTGGAGATCTTCCCAAACAAGCTTTGGTAGCCCATCCTCGGGTAGCATCGGCGGTGGAATTTGACGTTCGTGAACACGGCCTTCCTTTCGTAATGCGTAAAGCCTTCGCCAATAGCGGCTGCTCAAGAATTTGTGGTCTTGGACCACGCAAATCTTCTCAATGTTCTCTGCGTAGTGATCAAGGATTGATATTGCCCCGCCGGTATGATCCCCATCAGAATGAGACGTAATCAACCGATCAATCGTCTCGACACCGCTTCGCAAGAGAAACTGCAGCGCAATGTGGTCACTTCGAACACCACAATCCACTACAATCGCGCGTCGACCGCCGAGCAATATCACGTGGCAGCTACCCAGTCCAACATCGACAAAATAGACTTCCATAGCTGTCGATGCCTAGTCCCAGTTCGCGTCAGGAAATGGTTCTGCGTTTAAGACTTGCTCAACGAAACCGCTCGTTACCAAGTCTGACTCAGAGGGCAACGATGCAACTTTTTGGAGGTACGGGATATCAATCAGTTCACGTGTCATCGGATTTCGACGAACGATCGCCTTGACTGGCTGTCCGGGGACAAATCGGACATAGTCAGCATTTTCAACCTGGCGGACATCCACAGCCTCAGTGAATCCGTTGTCCCATTTAATCTGGCAAGGAACGGAACGCTGGCCGTGGCTGACGACTCCGTATTGTTCGACAACCAGCGGCGTTCGATTGCGATAGACAGTCACGTCCACGATATCCTTGACCTTATTCCAAATCACCGACTCCTCAGGCGACATTTCGAATGGACGCTTGAAGACAAGTTGTTGAAATATCGAGTGAAACTTCAGACAAAAATCTTCGCTCGCCTCCTCGGCAGACTTGCCATGCCCGACAACTTCGGGACTCAATCCCTCGACGAGAAACTCTTCCCTCGCTCGCATATAGGTGGCGTGGAGCAATCGCTTGAGTGGATACTTTGCGAAACCGTACACGATCTCAGACAGTTCATATCGCGAGGACTCGAATATACTGCTCTGCGAAAGTCTGGACTCCTGATTGAACAGGTTCCAATCAGCAATGGCAACGATTTGGGTGGATTCTGGGGCAAATGGCATATCAGGGATACAATAGGCTATTCTGGATTTTTCTTGAAAAGACTGCGAGTCTTGTCCGTGATGAGTCTTTCAAAGCAGTTTACCACAAATTGTTTGCTCTGCTTAAGACCAGACTTTAGTTCGTTCTCATCCTCGAAATTCAGCCTAGGACACGGCTTTTCCCAGTCCAGCCTAACCCGCAGCATTTTTGGATCAGGGGACGGAACAATGGCGAGCTGCGTTGAAAGCGGTGCACCATCCACTGGAGATTTTGTGACAAATCGAAGCGCATAGCCAATCGTAAGCCCAAACTGATCTTCCGGGATGTCAGGTATGAACTCAAAGTAATCGGTCAGTATTGTTGGCTCAATTCCCAGTGGTATCTCTACAACATCGACGTAGTGGATCGTTGCCAGCCGCAGAGCTAGGGGGTGAAAGAACTCGCGGTATTGATGGAGGTAGCCCAGCGCTTCGTCGAGCAATTGCCCAAACCCTGGATACTTCTCTTGCGCAGTCCGTAAGAGGTTGTAGGCGATACGATCTTCGCCCACCTGTCTAATTCGAGTCCCCGCTTCATTGAACATCCTGACAACATCGATAATCTCCTTGCGATCAGTGATTCGCGGCAACTCTTTATTGCTCGATTGCTCGACTCGTACTTCTTCGCGAACCATCATTTCAATACGCGCAAACTCGCTTGCATGAGCTTTGGCAAATGCTTCGATCTGGTCTTTACCCCAAGAAACCTTATCTGCCCTCGGTTCAAAATCGAAAGCTATCCACGCTTCAACCAATGGTGGATTATCGTACTTAGGCATCGTTTACTCAATTTCTAGCTTGGGCAGGTTGTTGACGATCTTCATGGTTTCGAGGCTGACGGTGATGACTCGTTGCAGCAGCTCCAGCGGGTAGCGGGGGTTGTTCATGGTTTCGGTGGCCCAGAGGTTGGCGTCGTTGACGATGCCGCTGGCTTTGTCGGTGGTGACGGCCTGGCGTTCCATGACCCAGTCGATGGCGGGTTTGCCGTTGACGACGTAGTCGTAGGCTTCAAGGGGAATGCCGGTGACGGTGATGTACTCATTGTAGATCACGGTGGACTTGTCGTTGACGCTCTTGCCGGTCGCGGGGTCTTTGCGTTTCGGGTGCTTCATCTTGACGACTCGAAACTGTTCGGGCTTCAGAGCCGACAGTTTCCCGACGTTGCCGCTGAGTTCGAAGGTCACGGGATGACACTTGACGGTTTCGTAGTTCAAATGCCAGTGAGCCAGATCCCGCCCCGCCTGAGCAAACTTCTGAAAGTCCTCGAACTTCTTCACGGCTGGAATGCGGGGAAGTTCTTTGCTGAGGTTGTCTCCGTAGCGGGTGCGGTAGTCGGGTGAATGTAAAATCCCGTATATGTAATAGAAGACGTCTTTGCCGGTGATGTTCGGCGTGGTTGTGGAATACTGCATTCGAAACAGCTCTACAGCGGCTGTCGATACTGCCGAATACTGTGCATCAAGTGGTGCTGCGGAACGGCTGAGCAACCCTTCGTCTTCCACGTCAGAATTGTACAGGTAGAGCGGGAAACATTGGCTGTTATAGTGGGTTTTGAAATCTGGGGTCACGTCGGACATCAAGGCAGAGAATCCGTGCGACTCACCTTTGCCAGTGATACAAATGACCAAATTTTCGGTGTTGGATTTCGGAAAGATCGAATGGATCTGGTACACCCTTTCGTTCAATTGGCGATCGAAATACTGCCAACGTTTCGTAAATGGTCGATACAAACAGATTCGATTGGCATCGGAACGAAACTGTATTTGCCTTCGCTTCGCGGCAAGGGCTCTTAGATTACCCGTCCAGCTAATCTTCGCGTTGTCGTTGGACAGGAACTCTTCGACATCTGGGAACTGGTCAGACGCCACTTCGTCGCATGCTTGTGTATAACGGGTCACTTCTGAATTGTAGAAGGTGATCAACGCCTTCATGTTATCGATCAGAGCGACCTGAGATGCGTTGTAGGTCCACGCATCGCGAGCCGTAAGAACGCCTTGCGAATAGTTGATGAAGATAGTCTGTGTTTCGGTGCTTCGCTTGTCGCCAAGGCAGATGTGTTTGGTGAAACTGTCTTCACGCTGATTGATCCAATCATGTTCTTCGTTGGGAAGGATGGCCATCCAACCATCGCGTGCTGTCACGCCGGACAAACTGCCAAACGATTCAACACGTTCCAATTTTTCTTCCCGCGACAGGTAGTCCCCAATATCAAGCCACCTGATGTTGGCAGCACTCTGTTTCTGTCCATTTTTAACAAACAGGGAAACTGCGATCGGTGATCGACTTCCGCTACCAAAGATCTTACCGCCCTCCCGCCGTGAGTGTTCGCCGGAAGTTCGCTGGTTGCCCCGCAGGTGAAACACATAAATTGAACTAAATTCTTCGGCGAGGCACTTCCGAAGTCCGTCTGCAGTATTGGCCTCCATAAAGCCAGCGTTAGTCACAAAGCCAATTACGCCTGAATTCCCAATGCGATCACTGGCCCACCGAATCGCACGGATGTATGAATCGTAGAGGCCCTTTTGGAGTGTCGCTCGTGAAGCAAAAGCGTACGTTTCACGGATTCGTTGGTCGAGAGCGGCATACTCCACATTCTGGTTGTTGTCGTTCTCATTCTTCTGTCCCGCCGAATAGGGCGGATTCCCAACGATAACGCGGATGTCCAACTTCTTCTGCCGCTTCCGGCGTTCGCTGTTGTCCGGAAAGAACGCGTCCAGAGTGTCGCTGCTTTCGTACATCTGGAACGTATCGGTCAGCAGAATTCCCTCGAACGGTTGGTATTTGCCGCCGACGATGCTGTGGTAGACGGCTTCGATGTTGATGGCGGCGATGTAGTAGGCGAGCAGCACGATCTCGTTGGCGTGGATTTCGTGCTTGTACTTGTGCGGCATTTGCTCGGGTGTGATCAGG
>JAGQOY010000027.1 GCA_020427005.1 Planctomycetales bacterium | reverse complement strand
AGCGAGGGGCTGGGCACATTCCCTCGCTGACGCTTCGGGTTACTAATCGTCCACAAGATTTTGCAAATCGACTTTTTCAGCAGCCTGCTAGTCCCGGTCGCGTGTAATTGTCAAAAAGGGTTGGCAGATATTTTCCAAAAAACCAACCTTACCTCTTACTGAATTATCTACTGAGTGTGGAATGCAGTCTGCGTTAGAAACGGCATGTGAGGCCGCCCGTGTCGGCGGCAAGATATTGATGGAGCGTTTGGGAAAAGCGTCCGTACGAGAGAAAGCTCCTGCAGATCTAGTCACCGATGCCGATTTGGCGTCTCAGAAAGCCATCCAATCTTTGCTGACCATTCGATTTCCGGGCTATGCCTTCGTAGGCGAAGAGTCAAGCGAAGAATTAAGGATTGAGGCACTTGCTTGCGGCAAACCCGTTTGGATCGTCGATCCATTGGATGGTACAGCCAATTTTGTGCATCGGTTGCCTAGTTTTTCTGTATCTATAGCTCTAGTAGATCGCGACAATGTGAAACTTGGCGTAGTCTACGATCCGCTTTCAGATGTCATGTATGCATGTTCGGAGGAGGGAGTTCCCCGTCGGGATGGTAGACCCATTGCGTCTAGCAAATGTACAGAAATTGGAAACGCGATGGTTTGTTGCAGTTTTCGTCCGGGAGTTCGGCGTGAGGATCCAGAAGTCGGACATTTCCTAAATGTTCTTGAACGCAGCCGTTCACTTCGTCGGCTCGGTTCTGCTGCCCTCAACCTCTGTTATTTAGCAGAGGGTTGTCTAGACGCTTATTGGGCCACCAGTGTTAAGACCTGGGATGTGGCTGCCGGCTATTTGATAGCCAAGCAGGCTGGAGTCCTATTCACGTCGCTATCAGGAGGACATTTTGACTTGTGGAATCCCCAGTTTGTAGCCACCAGTTCTCCGCAGCTACAGCAGCAAATGTTAGGCTGCATGCGATAAGTCGAACCGCAAGGAGCTTGAAATGGTTTATAAGCGACAAATCATATATGGTGCTGTCATAACTAATTTCGTTTTTCGATGTCATCATCCATTGCTTCTGGCGTAACTAGACTAGACTGCTGTGCGAAACATGTCCTTATGAGTTCACGCTGAACGCAAGAATACTTCTGCCATGAGGTATTCCGCGGGTAATTTGTCCCGTGCTGAAGACTCGATTCTTAACGGCAAATGATATCACCCAAAAGTGCTCCCCCAGAGGATGGGCTGGAGTATTGATTGCGTTGTCCCCAAAGATCGAAATCAACTACATCTTGTCCGACATAAGAAAACGTTGCACCTCGCTTTATCTTGGTAACGTGCACGCTCCCGTCCCAAGGGTCGCAAACCGTAGCGTAAAGACTCCCCATAAAGCGTCGAACAGTATCAACTAGTACCCAGTGTCCTCCCCCACCATGCCAGTCGACTCCAACGATTACTGGTTTCACATTCAAGGTGGGCCCAAACCCCCCGTCTACGCCTACTCGATCGATAATGCGTTGCGAAACCTGATTGGGCGGTAACGTCGAAAGTGACCATCCCGGCATGTTCCAAAGCGGGTCATTAAGAAGCGTGACCATTTGAGGGTTGTTGAGCCCAGCTGTTCCCAACGGGTTTGGCCCAAACAAAGCAGTCGCTCGCGCCAATATATCAGACTCGCTAAACATCGCCGTGACGCCTGGCCTAAGTTTGTTTATCTTAAACGCCGCCATGATGACGCAAGCGACGCCGCAAGAAATGCTTCGTTCTTGAGCGAAGCACAAGTGAACATCACCGAACCGAGTAAATCTCGAAAACCAAGCCATAATTCAATACTCTCAAGTAAGACTATCATTACCATCTATCGATGTTGTCGCAGGAACGCGATTAGATCGCGCATTTGCTCTGGCGTTATCTGTGCTTCTAGACCCTCGGGCATGAGGGACAGACCCAAGTTACGCATGCGGACGATTTCACGTCGGGGAACAGTGTATGCCTTGCCGCCAGCTTCGACTATCGTAAGCTGGGATTCGGATTCATCTCGCACAATACCTGCAAGTACCCGTTCGTCTTCTAAAAGCATGGTGTAGTTTAGATATTTGGGGTCTACCTCTGCATTGGGAGCCAAAATGGCTTCTAGAAGTTGGGCGATGCTCTTGCTAGACAGTTGTTTAAGTGGGGGACCAACGTCGTTTCCCTGTTCCGACAATCGATGGCATTGAGCGCAAGTAGCGGTAAACGTCTTTTGCCCTTCGTCCCTGGCGGTTGCCGTTAGCGGACCTTCAACAATTGGCAGGTAGTTATCGATGACCTGTCGGCGGTTCGAGGAAACGGCCGACAGGAGTTCGTCAAGTTCCGTAGCTAATGCCTTATCGGAGCTATTCATCAGCCGATTGCGGATATCTGGTGGAATTAGCGACGCTCGTAGCGTGCGGTCTTTCAATGCATTTGCAATCGACTTGATAGCCACAGGCTTTGAGCTCATGGATCGCAGTATAGCTTGCTGCACACTTGGAGATAGTGCAGGAAACTGCTCGAGCACAATCTGGTGCAACTCCAAACTGTCGCGCCATGACAAGCAATCTACAACGGCCTGTTGAAGGCTTTCCGACTGTGAAGGTACTAGCCACTTCGGAGCAAACTCTTGCCATATTGGGTCCGCCAGTAGTTTGAGACATTTGGCAAGTCGACTCACAGACTCACTTTGTTGGTTGACGTCGAGAGAACGAATCCTAGCCTCGATAAACACATCGAGATTCGCTCTGACTTGCGGACTTAGTAATGCGGTGAAACCGCGATAATCCGTTGGAGATTGCAAGTCGCCCAGTGTTTCGAGCCAAACATCAAATCGAGGGTTTGAAGGTTGGAGTTCGTTTGCTAACCAGCCCGTAAACTCTAGATCCGTATTCTGTTGCCACGTTGGCAACAAAAGCCGCAACCAGTGCCCTAGGTTCGGATCTGTTGAGTTGTGGCTTAACAACTTCCAGCCCTCGTTGCCAGCGGCAGTGGCAATGGCGGCCTTGACAATCGGATCTATCTCAGAGTTGAGCTCTTCGAGGAGTTTGCGAAGCAGTTTACTTTTTGAAGTAGAGGTTAAGTTAGCAGCCAACATCGCCAATCGCAGTTGTACATGAACGTCTGATGTCGGAATCTGCAGAATAAGGCTTAATGAACGTTCGGAGATTTCTGCTCGTGAAGCTAGGATCATCAGAGCGTGTTCGAGTACACGAGGATGGTGTTGTGTCAGCAACAGATTTAAAGTCGAATCAGTTAACGTTTCCAGTCGCTCAGCCAGGTGCATGGCCAATACTTGACCCTCGGGAATGGGGCAGACTACGGCCGCCTGGTTCAACTCCGATGCGGTTTCTTTCGCATTTCGCTCTAGCAGGAGTTGCGATGAGGTTAGTCGTTGCCAGGCGATCGGGTTTCCCAGTCGAGAAACCAATTGCGAGTTTGAAAGCTGGCTCAAATCGTCCAAAATGGGTTGAGAGCTGGAAGATGCGCGAACTCTCCAGATTCGTCCGCGATCTCTGCCGCTGGTCAAATCGAGATGCTTTTTGATCATTGGCGGAAGGCTTTTGGGATGTTCAATAATCTCTCGATACATGTCGGCGATATAAAGGGCTCCATCAGGTCCGTCCCCGATCTGAACAGGCCGGAACCAGATGTCCGATGAACGGAGGAATTCGGTACCTTGTTCAACTCGAGTGCCTGATAGGAACAGACCATTTCCGTTGATCAGTTTACGATGCACAAGGTTGCTACCCACATCACAAACAAATGCCACGGAATTCGAATTGACGGCGAAAGGCGAATTGGCGTCCATTACCCAAGTGCCTGTGGCGCCAGTAAAGTAGCCGGCTGGGCGTCCTCCGCCCTCGACAAGTCCTGGCGCAATTCCGGAAACTCTTAGTCGAGTACGTACAATCCGCCATGGTTCGATGGGACTGGCTCGATACACTTCTGCTTGAGGGCCGTCAGTGGCAATGCTCCGGCGCAAGGGGGGAAACGGAACGCGAGAATCTTGCTGGTTGAGCCATTGCTCCAAATCCAACACTTGTTGCAGGTGGTCACTGTTGCTAGTTACAAACTTTTCCCCCCATCCATTGAAGCACATGCCGTGTTGTCCACCCCCGGTTTCCGCTTGTATGGTTCTTGTAAAGGGATCAATTCGAAAATCGCGGCGTCCCAGAGACAGCCTTGGATGGGTTTCGTCTGTTGGGCTCGACAATGATTGAAGCTCTGCTCCAGCGCTACTGGTTGCACCATGTAGGAACCCATCAACTCCCCAACGCAAACTGTTCACTAATCCCTGAACATTGCCGCGTCCAAAGCCCTCGAACCAGTTCTCGGATACATCTGCTTTTCCATCCTGGTTCAAGTCACGGTACCAGGTGATCCATGGGGGCTCAGCTACGATGACTCCATCTTTCCAGGGCCAAATTGCGGTAGGCCAAGACAGTTTGTCGACGAACGTGGATCGTTTGTCCATGATGCCATCTTGATTTTCGTCGGTCAACAATGCAACTTGACCCAAGTGCTCATTCTCCTGCTCGCTATAGTCGAGCATCTCAATCACCCACAGCCGGTTGCGTGAATCAAAAGCAAATGCAATCGGGTCTCGTGTCAGCGGTTCAGCGGCAATCAGCTGGGCTTCAAAGCCGGGTGAAATCTCAAAACTCTTCCATTCCTCTTGAGGTGTGAGGGGGGGGATACGCGGCAATTCTCCTGAATAATCCTTGTCTGCGGAATCCGCTTGATCGGTTGAATTATCCTGGCAGTGTGCGACTGAGAACCCATTTAGATGCAGGCAAACAGCTAAAAGCAGAATACAGGCTTTACGCATTAGCATTGCTTGGTCTTGCGTCGAAGGAGTGCGGATTTCTTGTTGGACGGAGGGCACGTGTTTCATAGGCAGTCATTCTACACGAAAAAGTGCTTGCCGAGCTTTTGCTAAATGCGGTACCATGTCGACGCAACTGCCAGGATCGGCATAGGGAAATCGAACTGTTCTAGACGCAGACTCAACGGAATTTGTCCCTGCGGATCGTGGCCTGGCTGTGAACACTATTGTCCCTACCAAGGGACGGACCGGAGATAGTGGTGGCTAGGTTCATCGGATACAATTCTATGGCTCGGAGTCGGGAAGTTGATTGTGGCTGGTGCGAAATTCCACGCGATGTGCGGTGGCGTCTAAATAATAGTCCTCGAATGAGTGAGGCTTGGGAGCTTGACCAGCGATTGGATTACAAATTGATGGAAACGCGGGCCACTCGCGTCTAGGCGGTTGCTAACGCACTGCGGGATTAAGGAATCCAACGTGTTTGATTTTCTAATAGGCATACTAGCAACCATAGGGGGCCTCGTCGTTTTGGCGTTTTGTACGCTTGCGATTGCATACCTATTTTTGGCACGTCGCATGACGTTACAGTTGCGTGAGACTGTCCAGGAATTGGATCAGCTATTGAATCAATCTGTTGACTTGAAAAATATTGAGGAGATTTCGAGCATTGTCTCCGCCAGTAACTGCGTTCCACCCATGCGTATAAGTGTGGTGCCAGTTCAATTGGAGTCTTGGCAACTGGGCAATCACGAGATTTTTCAACGAATCGAGAACTGGCTAACCACACACAGTTTTCACCACGTGGGCGACTTCGGCGTTCGGCAGATCGAAGGTGAGGTCATGCGTACGTACCTCTCGGATGATCAGAAGCTGATTGCCGCAGTTCGCAACAATAAGGACAATCAAACCCCGTATGTTGAGTTTTGCTTTTCATTAGGGGATGGTACTCGAGGGGGTATATGCAATCCTCCAGCCGCTACCGTACCACTTCCAAATGATGCTGTCGGCAAATTCTATTGGATGGACTTAGGGGATAACCCTGAGCTGCTAAGTCGTATGTGGGTCGAAGCAAAGGAGCTTGTTGATCATAACAAGGCACAAAGCATTCCACCTGAACGAGTTGCTAATTTTTTCGAAGAGGCACATGCCACTGAGATGGATTTTCGAATCCAACGAGGTGGTCTGAGTGAAGATGAAATACGAGCTTCTTTTGCAGCTCAGCACATTGAACCTACCGCAGTTGATATAGCCAATATTCAGAGCCAATGGCAGCATGCGATAGAAGAATATCTGTTAGACTTCTCTCCTCGTGGTTGCCAGCAGTATGAGCAAGGATTGGATGTGCTTATCGTGCATGCGGCCAGTCTGAGCGATTACGTTGCACATCGGTTAAACGATGCGCTCAATCTCGCCGGCTACGAGACATACGAAGAAGATGATTTGCGAGAAATGCAAGAAGAGCTTCTGGGATTGTTGCGTAAATTCCCAGTTCGAGAGGCCATCGCCAGGTTCCGACCTTTATTGCCAAAAGAGCTGCGGTACCATTTGATTGATCAATTGAAAAGTCCTGTTGAGGCGGATTTGTATCAATTGCCGGGTTTATTTCCGTCGAAAACTTGAACCCCGGGGCATCCCCCTGAAGCATGCATTCAGCTAAGCCGTTTAGCGACTTGCAAATCCTCACCCAACGTTGCAGCTGTTTGGACAACCACACTTTCAAACTGGTCAATTACCAGAACTTGATTAACGCCCCAGGGTAGGGCTTGTTGTTTTAATGAGTATCGACACGTGAGCGGACGAGAATCAGCCTGTGCCGGTGACGCGAGGGCTGGGCGTGAAGCGAAAGCGATGCTGGCCAATGAGTAGCCTCATGAAGAATCATCATGAACGACAATATCATGACCGATAATAGGGACCATAAAGACAATAATCAAATGATACAGCTGCAGGACTTAGGCCAGCGACTGACGTCGATCGAGCTGCATCTGCACGACATAAAAACACAACTGTCTCGAGTTCGTCACTCGCAACGCATTTTTGGGTCTTGGCGGCCAAGCATTAGGTTCATGCTAAGCGTATTGACGGTTCTAGCAATACTATCGGCAATTTTTGGGGCCGAGCTTCGAAGCAGTGTTGTTCAGGCCCGAAATGCAGATTTTCTCGCGAGCCAGAACGCGTTAATCACCTATGAACCTAACGAGAGTCTTTTCGTAGCCTTGTTTCCAGGCCCACCGGATAAACCGCCACAATTTTTCATGCGATCGTTAGGACGCGATTTCTTCATGCGCGTGCTACAAGTACGAGTTCGCACCATGTCCAGTCCAAAGGAAACACTTGCTGCTATTTGTGCATTACCGAGTGTCAGAAGAGTAACGCTGTCAGCAACTGCCTTGCTGACACGAGAGCATTTGCAGCCATTGCTCGAACACCGCGAATTAGAGAGTTTGACTCTTGCACACACGCATTTGACGGACAGTCTGGCAGGTGTCGAGCGGCTACAGCTAAGAAGTTTGGATGTTTCGCACACTCGTGTTGGCCCGCGGGCAATTCGCGATATATCCAAATGCGTTGAATTGCGTAGCCTCAACTTGGAAAGAACGGCGGTTACAGACGCTTGTGTAGTTGATTTACAAAAACTCCACAAACTGCGAGTGCTCAACTTGAAGCGCTGCCCCATGTCCAAAGCAGCTGTGCTGCAGTTGTCCAACAAGCTACCGGCCTGTTATATCACCTATGAGCCCTTGGTATTTAATGCTGACGGAACAATCAACGTTCGGGCAGTACGGAGCGGGTTCGCAAGTTTTGGTACCCCTCCTTCTCCGAACTCGCTAGCTTGGTGAAACAAAAAGTTGTTCCTGTATCGTGGAGTGTAAACTAATAAAGAGTTTGCTACAAAACGTTTCGAATAGGATTCTCAAACGCAAAAAAGAATGCAGGTCGAAGACTTTCAACGTGAAGAGCGCAATGAAAAATAGTTTAAGCGGCTGCGCCGTTACTCCTTTCCAATAGATCTGCTATTCTGGAATGAGATTCTGAACGTACATCTTCGATTCAAAGCCGGCTACATGGACCCTGAACAAACACGAATCCAAGCGGACTTGCGAGGCTTGATCGACGGTGAAGTGTTTTGTAATTCAATCTATGCCCAAATGTACGCTAGCGACGCTAGCATTCATGAAATACGGCCTTTAGGAGTCGTGCGGCCCAGACATTCTTCCGATGTTTCGAAGACCCTAAGTTATTGCTTGGAACATGGGATTTCTGTATTTCCGCGTGGCGGTGGGAGCGGACTTGCCGGCCAGTCCTTGGGACGTGGAGTGGTGCTGGATTTTTCGCGGTTCATGCGTCGCATACATACGCCTTATGACAATACGGTGCGAGTTCAGGCGGGAGTCGTACAAGCCGATTTAAACCGTTCCTTAGGGTTGCATGGGTTGCTGTTCGGTCCAGATCCGGCAACTAGAAGCGTGTCTGCGATAGGTAGCATGTTGAGCGTAGACGCTGCAGGTAGCCACTTCCCTCGCTACGGATCGGCGGGAGACTGCGTCGAATCGCTACAAATTGTGCTCGCGTCGGGACAGCAAGTCGAACTGGGGCGTCATCGCTGGGCCCTTGATCGAGCTCCAGTGACAGACGCGGAAGCTTTGGCTTCTCAAGTTGGATTGCTATTGCAGCAAAACTCGGCACTCATTCTACGTCCGCCGTGGTCAGGTGATATCGCACGTGGTTGTGGCTATCGTATTGAGAAGACACTCGACGGGGATGAGGTGAACCTGGCACGGTTAATATGTGGCAGCGAAGGTACTTTGGGAATAATTACTGAAGCTACCTTGCGACTGGCACCAATTCCGAAGGTACGTGGGTTGATGCTTATGTTCTTCGCTCGACTCGACACGGCCGCTAGAGCTGTGCTTGCATTGAGTGACTGCGAATTGTCAGCATGCGACTTGATGGATCGAAGATTGTTGGAGATTGCTCGGGAGACCGAACCCGTGTACGCTTCAATAGTTCCTCGCGGTGCAGAGGCTATGTTATTGATTGAATATCAAGGAGAGCAACCCTCAACTGTCCGTTCACGCCTGCTGGGCTTATTGGAGAGACTGCAGCGTCGAAACATGACAGTCATATCTTATCGCCTAACAGCGGATCAGGAGGAAAGAAATCTATTATGGAGATTAGCGCGCCGAGTGATTCCGCGGCTCTACCGACTCAAAGGTAACCAACGTCCCTTGCCGTTTGTTGAGGACGTCTCGATACCGCCTAAACGCTTGCCGGAATTTTTGGTCGAAGTTCAAAACGTGTTGAAAGTCGAACGCGCGACGGCTACCGTTTTCGCACACGCATTGCATGGCCAAGTAGATTTAAGGCCTTTTTTGGATTTGGCAGACCGATCGGACCAACAGAAGCTGGCGCGGCTAAGCGAAACTCTATACCAAAAGGTGATTGACTTTGGTGGCTGTGTTTCGGGTGAGCAGGCTTTTGGGCTCACTCGGGCAGCGTGGGCTGAGAAGCAGTTGGGACCTCGTTTGGAGCTGTGCCGACGCATCAAGCAAGTCTTTGATCCTCAGGGGATTCTGAACCCTGGCAAGTTCCTAAGTCCAACGCCTCCCACGATCAATGAAAACTTGCGCCCTGTACCCGCGTTCCGACCCAAACTGACGTCGATTGCAATCGGGAAAGTAAATTTGCAGTTAGGCAATTCATTGGATGCTGCAACGGCTGCGTTGGGAGACGCAACACGAGTAAACCAGGAGTTGCTGATTGGTGATATTGAGAATTTCCCCTTCGATGAGTCATTGCCTGCAATCGATCCGGATTCACAAATTCCAGATCCCAACTCGAGCCGATTACCAGTCATACTTCAATGGCCAATTGAAGAATCCGTCGAATACACTTCGCGCAGCTGTAATGGGTGTGGCAGATGTAGAACGAGCGCGTCGGCGGAACGAATGTGTCCAGTTTTTCGTGTCCACAAGGGTGAGGAATCTTCGCCGCGCGCCAAGGCAAACTTGATGCGAAGTATTATTACTGGGGTGTTGCCTTATGAGACGCTTCAAAGCAATGATCTAAAGGAAATTGCTGATCTGTGTTTCAATTGTCACCAATGTCGTCAGGAATGCCCTGCCTCGGTCAACATTCCAAAACTAGTTCAGGAAATCAAGTCCCAATATGTTGCCAACAATGGATTACCGCTAGGCGAACGCATGCTAAGCCGACTCGATCTGTTGGCCTCACTTGGTAGTCAATTTCCACGGATGTCAAATTGGGCATTGCAAAGTCCGTTCATGCGTTGGGTGCTAGAAAAAGCATTTGGAATAGCACAAGGCCGCAAGTTGCCCAAGGTCAGTCGCCGTACATTCTTACGCTGGGCTAGCCGACAGAAGCTTACTCGGCTAAATCGTAGTCCAGGACGTAAGGTTCTATATTTTGTTGACCAATATGTGAATTGGCATAATCCATTGTTGGGGCGCGCGTTAGTGGAGGTTTTACAGCACCAAAATGTGGAAATTTACATTCCAGCTGGCCAAACGCCCTCTTGGATGGCAATGATTGCGGCAGGGGATATTGGTCGGGCTCGAAAGATGTTAAAGACCAATGTGCGGATATTGTCTGAAGCCGTGCGATACGGTTATGAAATCGTCACCACGGAACCCTCTGCTGCATTATGCCTGAAGGAAGAGTACTTGAATCTATTTAAAGACGAAGATACGGAATTGATTTCCAAGCACACGTATGAGGCCTGCTCCTACCTTTGGAGTATGCATCTACGAAATGAATTGGAGTTGGATTTTCGTCCGGTTTCGATGTCCATGTACTACCATGAACCTTGTCATGCGAGGGTTTTGGACGCTCGGCAGCCAGCACTGAATTTGTTGCAATTGATTCCGGGGTTGCAGGTAACCAATGCAAATGCTGGTTGCAGTGGGATGGCAGGTACCTTTGGCCTAAAGAGGCAGAATTACCGAACGAGCTTGCGTATCGGTTGGGCGCTGATTAGCGGGATGCGGGAAACAAGTGCTCAATTAGGAACGACCGAATGCACGGCTTGTAAGCTGCAGATGGAACAAGCGACCCCCAAGCCCACTGTCCATCCTGTAGCCATGTTGGCATTTGCCTACGGACGAATGCCTCAGTTAGCTGCATGGTTCTCTTCGCGAAATTCTGGAACCGTTGTTTTCTAGTCCTTGGCAGGATAGATGAAGTAATATCTGTCACGGACATGGATTTTGAAGCACTTTTAATTTGAGGGGGGAATTTTGCCCTAAACGCACGTCTGAAAACACCTGACTTATGGGTGCCACCACAGTAAACTAGTGCTAGTCGCAGTGGTGCGATTTACGAGAAGAACGATCGAAGAGGCCGATGTCCCCTTTCTAGCTCGTTGGCAATGGATGTGTTGATCCTGAAGTTGAATTTTGTTGCTGGATAGTACAATTGTCTGAAGTGGAACCTTGCAAAGAAAGATTCACGGTAGTGGTTCAGTTGTTTGCCGCTGCGGCCCAAGTGGCAGGGCGACGGCATGTTCTGCTAGAGATGCTGCCAGGTGCAACGCTGCAGGATGTGCGAGAGAGCTTGCTTATTATCCACCCAGAGTTAGCACAGTTGCTCTTAATCAGTCGTTGGGCTATCGACATGAGTTTCGTTTCCGATAACACTCTAGTTACGGCAGAGTCCGTAGTTGCGATGATTCCGCCGGTGAGCGGTGGATAAAGACACATGGTTTTCTCCATCCGCAGGCTGTGGAGAATCTAGACGCGGGTTCAATTTGCATGATAGATATCGTTGACGGAAAAATAGATCCAGAAACTGTTCTGGCCAAAGTACGTGATCCGCAGTGCGGAGCGGAAGTCCTGTTTGTGGGTACTACTCGTCAGTGGACGCAGAGAGAAACGATTGCGCAACAGGCAATTGCGGAACTGGAAATTGAAAGTTTGCCGGCACAAGTGGAAACCGAGTTCTTGATTTATGAGTGCTATCGCGAGATGGCACTTGCCCAGATGCAGGATCTTGCTGTGCAGGCCAAGGAACGTTGGCCAATTAAACGATTAGCTATCGTGCATCGCGTAGGCCGAGTTCTACCTATGGAAGCGAGCGTGGTTGTCGCTGTGAGTTGCCCGCATCGACGCGAAGCGTTTCAGGCTGCCGAGTGGTTAATGCATGAAATAAAACACGAAGTGCCGATCTGGAAGCAGGAACACTACGTACAGATTGGTTCACAGTGGATTCACCCCACGGCAGGAAGTTGTCGCTGTGAGCCGAGCAAGAAAGTTAACAGCTGCAATGCGTCGGATCCACAGACGGAGGTAAAGCTAGCTCATGTCCCAGCGCCCGGCCCGCCTGGTGATCGTATAGGCACAGCGAAATGATGCACTATGTGGACGGAAATCGAGGTGCTAGCGCGGATCAGCCCGCATCGTCAGAGATAGTCGGGAATGATTCTCAAATTGCAGATGCAAAGAAGATGTTGCCGGGACTTGCAGCGATTTCATCTGAGTCGAACAATGCGCAACTTGGATCTGCTCAGAGCTCGACAGTATTAAAAGATCGATTTGGGAGAATTCACCAGTCGTTACGTATTAGCGTAACAGACGTATGCAATATTCGATGTCAGTATTGTATGCCAGCTGAGGGGGCTCAGTTCTTAGCATCCGAGAGGCTCTTGTCGTTTGAGCAGATCGAAGAATTCGTGCGGGTGGCTGTATCGTTTGGGATTCGTCGCATTCGACTGACAGGCGGAGAACCTCTTTCGCGTCCCAATCTTCATCAATTGGTTGCAAAGCTCTCGGCTATTGATGGAGTTGATGATCTAGCATTGACTACCAATGGTACGCTGCTCGCTCCGCAATTGCCAGGATTAGTGAGGGCGGGGTTGAGGCGGATTAATCTTAGCCTCGATACGCTCTCAGCAACCACTTTCGAGCACATTTCAAGGCGCAAGAGCTTTCAAAATGTGCTGGAAGGATTGCAGGCAGCGTTAAAATGTCCTGATGTGGAGGTAAAGCTGAATACACTCGTATTGCGGCACCTCAACATGTGTGAAGTGATCGACTTGGTGACTTATGCCCGCGAGCATCAAGTGGATATTCGCTTTATCGAATTCATGCCTTTGGATGCGAGTAGACAATGGCAGAATAGCAGTGTGGTTACCGGACATGAGCTGAGAGAGATTATCAGTCGACGTTTTGGGCCATTGAATCGACTCGTCGATCAACGATCTAGCCAACCGTCTGCGGACTATGAACTGTCGGATGGGTCCCTCAAGATAGGGTTCATAGATTCGGTTAGCCAACCATTCTGTGGTGCTTGTGATCGACTGCGGCTGACGGCCGACGGGCAATTACAAAACTGTCTTTTTGGGACCGAGCATTGGCCGGTTGTTCAGCTACTACAGACTTTACCTCCGGACCGAGAATCTATTGGCGCCCTGTTGCAAGCTTGTGTGTCAGCCAAGCACCCAGCCCACGGCATTTCGGATCCCCAGTTTGTTGCCCCGCCGCGTGCCATGTATCAGATCGGCGGCTGAGATCGTGAAGCGCGTTTATCTGGATCAGGCTGCCACTAGCTGGCCGAAACGTCCCGAAGGCGTAGATGCCGCCTGTAATTTCATTCGGGAATGTGGGGCAGCTACTGGGCGTGGTAGCTACGCCAGTGCCCAGAAGGCAAATTCGATCGTCGCTAGAGCCCGAAGTAGTTTGGCTCGCATGTTGGGCGCGAATTCAGGGGAAGTCGCGTTTTGCACAAGTGGAACGCATGCATTAAATGCTGGACTAGCTGGTGTGCTACGGGACGGTGATGAAGTAATTACGACTGCCAGTGAGCACAATAGTTTGCTGCGCCCGCTTGTGGCCTTACAAAGACGACTCAATGTTCGGTTGAAAATAGCCAACTGTGATGACCGGGGGATTGCAGACATCGAGCACGCCAGGTCACTGTTCAGCGAGCGGACTCGATTGCTGGCCATCGGACACGCATCCAATGTCACAGGGGCCGTCTTGCCATTATTAGCTTGGTCATCCCTCGCCAAGGAAAACGGAGTTTCATTGTTGGTGGATGTTTCACAGACACTGGGGTACCTGCCAATTGATATGCATGCTCTAGGAATAGATCTATTAGCCGCCGCTACACATAAGGGTCTGAGAGGGTTGGCTGGGACTGGCGCGTTGGTGGTAGCTGCCAGACTTCAATCTGATTTTGAACCCTTGATGTTTGGGGGAACGGGCAGTTCTAGTGAACAAATCGATTGGAGGCCGCATTGGCCAGAGTGCGTCGAAGTAGGGAATCTCAACGTGGCTGGAATTGCATCGGTTGGAGCAGCTGCTGACGCATATTTGGAAGAGCACACCTGTCAACGTGAGTGTTGGCGTGAACCCTTTGAGCACTTGCTCGCCGGGTTGTCCCGCTTACCAGGTCTAACGGTAGTTGGCGAGAGGACTGGTCAAGATTGGCCCAACGAAGTGCCGCGTATTCCGTTAGTCAGTATCGTTGTTGAGGGGTGGTCGGTGCACGATTTAGCGACCATTCTCGATAGTAGCTTTCAGATCGAAGTCCGAGCCGGATTGCACTGCGCGGGATTGATCCACTTGTCCTTGGGTACCAATCAGACACATGGCACCTTGCGCTTCAGTGTAGGGCATAGTACCACATTGGACGAAATCGATTACACTTTGAACGCTTTAAGTGAACTCTTGTTTACAAAGAATTGTTAGTGCATGAATCCAAAGTGGTACCGGTCAGGATTGAAATTCAGTTGTACGCAGTGTGGAAAATGTTGTTCTGGTAGCCCAGGCTTTGTATGGGTCAATGCGGAAGAAGTTGCTAATCTCGCCCAAGTAATGGAAATGTCCCTTGAGAAATTTCAAGATCAATGCGTGCGGCGAGTGGGAAATCGCTGGAGTCTGAAAGAATATCCGGACGGTGACTGTATTTTGTTGGATCCCGACACTCGCACATGTTTGGCATATGCCGCCCGTCCGATTCAGTGTAGGACATGGCCATTTTGGTCCTCCAATTTGAAGACTCAGAAATCCTGGAAGGAAACGTGTGACACCTGCCCAGGGGCTGGAAGCGGAAAGCTTTATACTCTTGAGCAGATCGAGGTCCAGCGCAAGGCTAGAGGAATGTAGAGACGAAGTTGCGAGCGTTATTCTTTGCGATACCAAATGATTTAACAGTTTACAGAAGGGATCATGTCCGTTGCCCATAAAAGACTTTGTGGCGCCCATCGTTTCTAGTTCAACGCTACGTTACGTTTTTTGGTTGGCGATGTTAGTAGGCTTATACGCTGCGATCCCTACCATGATTGAGTATAGCTCCTTTAGCGATATCAATCTCATACCTTCGCAGTTCCATGCAGCATTGTCGCTCGTTTTAGGTTGGTTGTTAGTATTTCGAACAAACACAGCCTACAGTCGTTGGTGGGAAGCCCGCACGCTTTGGGGAGCCCTAGTGAATGCGAGCCGCAATTTAGCATTGAAATTGAATACACTTGGGAAGTTTTCGGTCGAGGAATTATCCAAATCGGCTGAGTTGATTGTGGCGTTCCCGGTAGTGCTACGTTGCCACTTGCGAGATGAAATTAGTAGCGGCCTGCCAAATGAATTTCGTCCTCTGGTGATGCAGGCTAGTCATGCACCGCAAGCTGTTGTTGGGCAGCTGTACGAAATACTCGGGACCGTTAAAGCATCTGGTCGAATTGACGGGGATGAGATGCGAGCCCTCGACGAAGAGTTGCGCCGATTAATGGATATCTGTGGGGGCTGTGAGCGAATCCTTCGGACGCGAATTGTTACTAGTTACCGCGTTTTTGCTCGCCAATGCGTTATCCTGTTCCTAGCGACTCTTCCATGGGGTATTGTGCACGATTTTCGCGTATGGACGATTCCATTGACTATCATTACCGCCTATTTCATGTTGGGATTGGAGACAGTGGCGGAGCATGTTGAGGAACCCTTTGGCTATGACGAAGATGATTTAGCATTGGAATCGCTATGTGAAACCATCGCAATGTCTGTGCGCGAGACATTCGCACTGCGTAGTCTCGCAACTCGAGAGGAATAAAGTTTACCACCTACGATTCAGTGCCTACCAGCGGAAAATTCGCACGAGAAACTTCGCATGATCGAGGAGTTAGCATATGAAGTTGGAATTACATTGGCAGATCCTAGTCTCTATGGTGTTGGGAGCGATCATTGGAATAGCCGTCAACTCCCAACTGGGCACACGAACCACGAGTCTTGAGGAAGGATTGCCGCCGGGGATCGTTAGGGCAACGATTCTTGATTCGAACGACTTGATTCGAATCAGTTGGGAGAACAGTGCCGGCAATCAATTTGAAAGTGTGGTCGATCCCACTGGGAGGACACCGGGATCACACATTACTATCGATGACTTGACAAATGCAACTCCAGAGGCTCGTAAACTTTACGACTTGGCACCTAGCTATGCTTACACGGTGGGAGCTTGGTGCAAGCGCATAGGTAGTTTGTTTCTGCGACTGTTACAGATGATTTCCGTGCCGCTTATTATTGCTTCCCTTTCAAGTGGAATTCTCGGGCTTGGAGCGTCGCGCCGGTTTGGGAGGATGTTTTCGACCACCATTGGTTACTATTTAGTTACTAGCGTTTTGGCAATTCTTACTGGCTTGGTGATCACCAATATTCTGCGTCCTGGGATTAACAGTGAGCTCAGGTTGGACGCCGCCAGGGCTCAAGTAAAATCGGCGAGCATTGGTGAGACCGTCATCAACCAGATTGAGGCGCTAATACCCACCAATCCGTTCGCCGCGATGGCATCCTCCGCGTTCCTTTCCATCATTTCTTTTACGATCATTTTTTGCATTTTTGTACTCAAATCTGGAGGCCAAGTTCATTTCCGATTTCAACAGTTAGCGGATGATTGTTTTTCAGTCATGATGCAACTCACCACGGCAATTATTCGCTTAGCACCGATTGGCGTCTTGTTGCTGATGATCTACGTTACTGCTACTCAAGGTGCTGTCGTGTTTAGAGCTTTGGCATGGTATATGTTGGCCGTATTTTTGGGGCTAGCAATTCACGCCTGCATTACCTTACCGTTGATTGTAAGGATCATTGCTAAAAGAAATCCCTTGGAATTTGCCCGCTCCATGATGCCAGCCTTGCTAACCGCCTTTAGCAGTGCCAGTAGCAACGCGACCTTACCAATCACGCTCAACAATATTGAGCAGCGCGCAGGTGTTTCAAATCGCATTAGCTCGTTTGTTCTGCCCTTGGGGTCGACTATCAATATGGATGGTACAGCCTTGTATGAGGCGGTGGCCGTGCTTTTCATTGGACAGTTGGCTTTAGGGGGCGAATTTGGAATTGCAGAACAGATCGTGGTGGTGCTAACTGCCTTGTTGGCTAGCGTCGGCGCAGCGGGGATACCACACGCAGGTTTGGTCATGATGGCTATCGTGCTACAAGCTGTGAATCTGCCGATAGAGTATCAAGGCATCATCCTGGCGGTGGATCGCGTTTTGGACATGTTGCGAACTAGCGTAAATGTATGGAGTGATTGCTGTGGTGCGACAGTTGTAGAGCGATTGGTCAGCTCTGGTGAGACTGGTGACACTTACGCTTGATAGGGTAAGTCAAAGGTGCTGGCGACAGCCTGATTGGTTACCGACCCTTCGATGATATTGGCTGATGCTCGCAGGGCTTTATCCTCCAAAACTTTTTGTATCGTGCCCGCCTTAGCAATCCGTAGCACCCATGGCAGAGTGACGTTGCATAGAGCAAAGGTACTGGTTCTTCCGACAGCACCTGGCATGTTGGTCACGCAGTAATGAAGCACATCCTCAACCAAGTATGTCGGATCACGATGAGTGGTTGGTCGACTCGTTTCGCAGCAGCCTCCTTGATCGATGGCCACATCGATAATGACCGAACCTGGTTTCATGATTTTCAAATCTTGTTTTCGAACTAGATTCGGGGCTTTGGCGCCTGGAATTAAGACCGCCCCAATTACCAGGTCGGATAAGGCCAATTGTTCTCGAATAGTGTGTCGATCACTAAACAGGGCGTTTACATTGGAGGGCATGACGTCGTCCAGGTACCGTAGCCTATCCATGTTGATATCCAAGATAGAAACGTCGGCATGGAATCCGGCAGCGATTTTTGCCGCGTTTGCGCCGACGACGCCTCCACCGAGTATGGTGATGTGCGCTGGCGCCACTCCTGGGACTCCACCCAGTAGAATCCCGCGGCCCATCTGAGGACGCTCCAAGTATTTGGCACCCTCTTGGATGCTCATGCGCCCAGCGACTTCGCTCATGGGGGTCAGTAAGGGCAGGCGTCCCTTTTCATCCTCCAGTGTCTCATAGGCTAGGCAGTTGGTGTGCGATTGGATCATTGCTTCGGTCAAATCGCGGCTAGCGGCAAAGTGGAAGTACGTAAAAATCGTCTGGCCCGGACGTAATAGATTGAATTCTGTAGGCTGGGGTTCTTTGACCTTTACAATTAACTCCGCCTGAGAAAATACTTCAGCGTTGGTGGCAACCAACTTCGCTCCGGCCTGCAAATACGCGTGATCGGGTAGTCCCGAGCCAATGCCTGCTGAGGCTTTGACGATTACTTGATGTCCGCGAGATGTTAATTCCTCCACTCCAACGGGCAGCATGCCCACACGGTATTCATCTTGTTTGATTTCCGCAGGAACGCCAATGATCACACAGCACCTCGCTATATGTTTCAAAAAGATGTTTCAAAAAGACTAAGACCAGTGATCTATGAGGACTATTTGATATAGGGCATCTGTCCGGGCAGATCGCCATTGCACCGCATCGGTTATTGTGGTCCAGGATGGACAATTATAACCGCAGCCGAATTCGCCTAGCAGTAGTATGTAGGTCGACTTTCGCGAGGGTAATTCATTTGCAGGTAGTTGTCCCCAAAAAACTTGGAACTTGTTCAGTTAGAAGTCATGAAAAAACGGTGAAATCAATATCCATTCCCAATTGAGTAGCGGAACACGTTATTATGGATCGACTTTCAAGCACCTTTTGAGTAGACATTTCGCCTTACTCGTTCCTCTGCATTCTCTCTACATCGATTGCGACAACATGGCCATTGATCCATATGTATTGACAGATGAGTCTGTATTGGAGCCGCCGCAGACTTTTTTTGAGACCCTAAAATACATTGGGCCAGGATTCATTCTATCCGCTTCGATCGTCGGTTCTGGTGAATTGATTGCTACGACAATTGTTGGCGCAAAGGCTGGCTTCATCTTGCTGTGGTTTATTATTTTTAGTTGCCTTGTGAAAGTCGTCGTTCAACTCGAATTCGGTAAGCATGCCATAAGCTCTGGCGAATCCACTATGGCATCACTGAATACGCTTCCGGGACCACGATTGGGCAGTGCCAATTGGTCGATTTGGACATGGTTGCTGTTGATGTCCTTAAAAATGCTCCAAGTAGGCGGGGTCCTTGGAGGCGTCGTGCTGGCGGTTCATTACGCTTGGCCAATGCAGAGCACCGTCTATGTGTTGTGTACATACGCGATTGGTATATCTGTTTCCCTGTTTGTTTTTCGGGGCTATTACCAATTAATCGAAAAAGCTTGTTTGATAATGATAGCCATGTTTACTGCGTTAACTGCGGCTTCGCTGTTGTCCTTGCAGTTCACAGATTTAGCGATTCATGGCAGCGAACTTTGGCAGGGATTCCTACCTAGTATTCCGGCAGACCGAGCCCTAATCTTGGTCGCGATTGGAGCCTTTGGAATTACGGGTGTCGGAGGTGATGAAATCATGGCTTACAACTACTGGTTAATCGAGAAAGGGTACGCTGCCTATACTGGTCGCAAGGCGGATGGACCCGACTGGGAACGCAGGGCTAAGGGCTGGATCAAGGTCATGTATTGGGATGCCATCTTGGCCATGCTTGCGTACACAGCCGTTACTGCCATGTTCTACCTCCTGGGCGCAGCTGTACTCAATCGAAACGGGCTAGTTCCTGATGGAGGAAAACTGATTAGTACGCTTTCCGAGATGTACACACAGAGCCTTGGCCCGTGGGCGAAATATGCATTTATAGTTGGTGCTCTGGTAGTGCTGTACTCTACATTGCTGGCCGCGTTGGCGGCCTGGTCACGTTTGTTCGCAGATGCTTTCGGGCGAATTGGACTATATCGCTTCGAGAATCAGTCGCAACGTAATCGCTATATTGCGGTATTGGCATGGTTAATACCGGCGATATGGGCCACTCTATTTTTGTCGACCGGTGATCCAGCTTGGATGGTAATCCTTGGGGGGATCGCTACAACGGTCATCTTGGTCATTGTCGTGTTTGCTGCTCTCTACTTCCGGTATCGACGCCTCGATGCAAGGCTGAGACCACATACACTTTATGATATTACTCTATGGATTAGCGCAATCGCTATTCTGTGTGTGGCAATTCGATTGGCGCAAGAAACAGGTCAAAAAGTTTTGGATTCGTTGAATTCTGCCACCGCGACAACCTCACCTTCGGGGCCTTCGGGGGCGGGGAACTCCCAGGACGATTCCGCCTAAGTTTGCATTAAGCAAACGAACGTAGCAGGTACTTCAAGGCACGCAGCTAGCTTCATGAAATAGGGATTTAAGATGCGCATATACATTATTCTAGTGCTTCAGCTGATTGGTTTGACTCAGTATTTAAATGCCGACGTGCAGACCAAGAATTTCGAATATCGCGATGGCGAAGTTTCTTTGGAGGGATACGTCGCTTGGAATCCAGACATCAAGAGTGCTCCCGGTGTTTTGGTTGTGCATCAATGGTTGGGATTGACGGACTATGAGAAAAGTCGCTGCCGGCAGCTAGCGGAGCTCGGTTATGTGGCTTTAGCGCTAGATATCTATGGCAAAGGTGTACGCCCGTCCGATGTTCAGCAAGCGGGGCAATTGGCAGGGTTGTACAAGACCGATCGTGCCTTGTACCGTCGACGACTGTCGTTGGGGCTCGAACAGCTGCGATCCCAAGCTACTGTAGACACCAGCCGCTTAGCCGCCATAGGCTATTGTTTTGGTGGTACAGGGGTATTGGAATTGGCACGTTCCGGAGCACAGATCAAGGGCGTGGTCAGCTTTCATGGGGGATTGGATTCACCCGTCCCTGACGATGGCAAATTCATCAAGGCGAAAATCTTGATCTGTCATGGATCCGATGATCCGTTTGTACCTGCCTCGGATATCGAGGCCATGAAAAGCGAATTTAATGCAGCCAAAGTGGACTGGCAGATGATCTATTATTCTGGCGCCGTCCATTCATTTACCCAGCCCATGGCGGGCGACGACAACTCGCGCGGAGCAGCCTACAATGCGTCAGCCGACAAACGGTCTTGGTTGGCAATGCAAGCGTTTTTTGCTGAATTGTTCAGATGACCAGATGAACAAATGGCTGAATGGATGAAGAAATGGGCAAAACCTTGATCCTGGGCTGGTTCCGACCCTCAGTGGGCCCGTGATCGCCGTCGAATTCAGGGGTTTGTAGAGGCTTTCATAAACGCTCACTTGCTGGCTGCTGCGTCAGATTGCACGTCGACTAAGAATTCGCAGGCGTGTAAAATGGGTGTCAGTGCATGAACTGTTCACCTGGGCACTAGGGTGCTCTGGCCACTCCGTACAATCCTGAACCTGCCCGACAAACGATTCCCGCCATGCTTCTTAAGTCGTTGCTAATTAATTGTTTGTGTAATCACCCAAAAGCACGCTTAGCCTTTGTTCTGCCGTTTCTTGTCTGGTGGCTCAGCATGTTTCCGCCGATCTCCGATGGAGGAGAATACTCGTCGGTTGTTCAGCCTTTGCTCGCAAGGCGTTGTTATTCCTGCCATGGTCCAGATTCCGCTGAGGGAGGAATTCGCTTTGATCAGCCCGAGTCCTTACTTGCTAATGCCGACAGTGGATTAGCAGCCATAGTGCCCGGCAGGCCTTCTGAATCAGAGATCATCAAGCGGTTAAGCAGCGAGGATGACTCGGAAAGAATGCCTCCTGAAGGGAAACCGCTGAGTGAGCAGGAGATCCAGGCAATCGCTCGGTGGGTGTCCAGCGGGGCTCAATTCGAGACGCATTGGTCGTTCAAGCCATTAACGCGACCGGCAATACCAGCGGTTCACGAACCAGCCTGGTGCGCTCAGCCCATTGATAACTTTATTCTGGAGAAACTCGAAGCTGCTGAATTGCATCCAACTTCTGCAGCGGAAGCGGCAAGCTTAGTTCGTCGAGTGTATCTAGACGTTGTAGGGTTGCCTCCCAAGCCTGAGGACGTTGAGGATTTAACCCGCAACTGGTCGGCAGCCACTTACGAAAAGCTTGTTGATCGCTTGTTGAGTGATCCGGCACTTGGTGATCGGTGGGCACGGATGTGGTTAGATATCGTTCGTTATGCCGAATCCAATTCGTTCGAGCGGGATAATCCTAAGCCTAACGTATGGAAGTATCGCGACTATGTCATCAATTCCTTCAATCAAGACAAGCCGTATGACCAATTCTTACGTGAACAAATCGCGGGGGATGAACTGGATTGTGTTACCGAGGAGTCATTGACGGCCACAGGTTACTATCGTCTAGGAATCTGGGATGATGAGCCGGCCGATCCAGAGTTAGCATTGTTTGATGAGTACGATGACATCGTAACGACGACGGGTCAGGCCATGTTGGGGTTAACGATAAACTGTGCCCGCTGTCATGATCACAAGATCGATCCACTGACCCAGCGCGATTACTATCAGCTGGTGGCATTCATGCGGGACGTCCCATCCTACGGTGTTCGGAATGATCAAGTTTCAAATAACCAGCTGGATTTGGATCCAGAGCTTGGAGAAAAATATTCATTGATTGAAGGCGAGCAAAAGAAGATTGATCGTCGTCTGAAAGATATTGAGCAAGATGCAATTAAGAAAATGGCAGGGACGGACCAAAGAGCTACCGAAGGAGTCGAGCGAGAGCGGGTCCTCAGGAGAAGGCTTCAGCAGTTTGTAAGCGAAGAGGTTTGGCAAGAGTACTCTGACTTGAAAGCCCAACGACAGGTCCTCAACGACGAAATTGCGGGTCTGCCACCACGGCGAGTTGTATTGGGGTTAGGTGCACTCGAACCTCGGCCGGACCAAACACATATTCTGGTGCGTGGCAGCCCCCATAGTCCCAGCGAATCAGTTGAACCAGGCTTTCCAAAGCTGTTGGGTGGCGGAAATCCAACGATTCTTGATGCCGACGAAAATGCCCAATCGGCAGGTCGCCGTCGCCTATTGGCTCAGTGGCTAGCCTCTGAAGAAAATTGGCTAACTGCGCGAGTCATTGTTAATCGAGTTTGGCAACAGTATTTCGGTCGAGGTATCGTACGTTCACCAAATAACTTTGGACTGATGGGGGATCCTCCCACACATCCTGAGCTCATAGATTATCTGGCATCTGAATTGATCCGACACCAATGGCAGCTGAAACCCATTCATCGCATGATTTTGCTATCGAGCACCTATCGTATGGGCTCCCAAAGCAACGCAGGAGGGTTCCAACAGGATCCGGCTAATCAGTTGTTTTGGCGTCAGAACCTGAAACGCATGAGCTCTGAGCAATTGCGGGACAGTATCCTGACTGTAACTGGAGAGCTTAATGAGGAACAGTTTGGTCCAAGTATGTACCCCACGCTGGGACAAGAAGTTCTCGCAAGTCAATCGCGTCCAGGGAATGGGTGGGGCAATTCTTCGCCCGCTCAGCAGGCCAAACGAAGTATCTATATTCATGTGAAACGGTCATTGCCCGTGCCATTGATGTCCGTTTTCGATTTTCCCGAAACGGATACTAGCTGCGAAGCTCGTTTCCTGACAATTCAGCCCGGTCAGGCTCTCACGCTCTTGAATAGTGATTGGATGCAAGAGCAAGCAAGTTATTTGCTGGAGCGGGCAACACGAGATGTTGGAGGCGACATTCTAGCTCAAGCTCGGCGAGTATTAGAATTGGTGCAGGGGCGATCTCCTGTAGAAAGTGAAATCGAACAGCTGACAAATCTGGTGGACCGATTGAAGCTTCGCCACCAGATGAACGACAAGGCTGCGCGCCAGGCGATGTGCTTGGTGGCGCTGAATTTGAATTCGTTTATATATGTCGAATAGTGCTGTGTAAGGTAGGATTCCTGTAGGAGTTATCTACAGTTCCAATTCTGCTGATCAATGCATACGAGAGAATTACTGATGAATAAACAGACCCAAGGTGCCTTTTGCCGGCGTACACGTCGCGAGTTTCTTTGGCAAACTGGCGCTGGCTTCGGATCGGTGGCATTGGCATCCATATTGGCACAGGACGGTTTTTGGGCGAGCACTGCCCGAGCTGAAATGGCTTCTGCGAATCCTCTCGCTCCCAAAGCCCCGCATTTTGCTCCTAAAGCCAAGAGCATCATCTTTCTTTTTATGTATGGTGGCCCAAGCCACATCGATACATTTGATTACAAGCCGGCAATGGTGGGAATGGATGGTAAAACTGTTAACGTAAAGACATTCGGGCGTGGAGGCCACAGGAACGGAGGACGCGTCGTTGAGCCAAGATGGAAATTCAAGCAATATGGTGAGTGCGGAAAATGGGTCAGTGATCTATTCCCGCACCTGGCAGGTTGTGTCGACGATATTGCCTTTCTGCACAGTATGACTGCAGAATCTCCCATCCATGGCTCTGCTATGTTGATGATGAACTCTGGAAAAATTCTCAGTGGCTCTCCGGCACTTGGTTCATGGATAAATTACGGTTTGGGTACTGTCAATCAGAACCTTCCTGGATTTGTGGTTATGCTGGACCCAACTGGTGGTCCAATTAGTGGTGCGAAAAACTGGTCCAGCGGATATATGCCCGCGACCTATCAGGGCACCGTGCTGCGTAGTGAAGGTAATCCGATGTTGGATTTGAATCCACCTGCGGGCACCTCGCGGCCGATACAACGTGAGCTGCTTGATACGCTTGCAAGCTTGAATGGCCAGCATATGAATGCACATGTCGGACACGAAGAATTATCTGCGCGCATAGCCAGTTACGAATTAGCATTTAAAATGCAGGAGCATGCACCTGAGGCTGTAGATCTTGCGGCAGAGGATCAAGAGACGCTCAGTTTGTATGGTGTTGATAATCCGCAAACGGCCGACTTTGGACGCCGCTGTTTGATTGCTCGACGTTTGGTGGAACGCGGTGTGCGCTGCATTCAGCTTTACAGCGGAGGCGCCCATAACGACGACAATTGGGATGCTCATGGTGATTTGGAGACCAATCATAACAAGCATGCTGGTGCGACAGATCTGCCCATTGCTGCGCTGCTGAGGGATCTCAAGCGGCGGGGGCTCCTTGAATCTACGCTTGTAGTTTGGGGAGGTGAATTTGGACGTCAACCTACTGCCGAATATGCGCAGGGCTCGGGCCGCGATCATAATTCTTTTGGATTTACCATGTGGATGGCTGGAGGTGGAATTAAGGGCGGTGTAAGTGTAGGCGCAACTGACGAACTTGGATCGGCAGCGGTCGAAGACCCAATGCATGTGAAACGACTCCATGGAACTATATTGAACCAACTGGGATTGGACCCTAATGTACTGAGCTACTTCTACAGTGGGCTTGACCAAAAGTTGGTGGGTGTAGAGCATGTCGATCCCATACATGAAATCTTGGGGTAAGGTACGTGATTAGAAGAGAATTGACATCTTGAACACTCAAAGTGCGCAGGCACTGGAATTGCCCCCTTTACCCTCCGAACAACTGCTGATCGAGCATCTACCACCATGGCAAGGTGAAAATGCTCTGGTCGTTTCGCCTGGCCGGAGTCAACTAGCAAGCGCCACGGCGGAAGCAAATCCAGGTGGGCAGGTTACGGCTTACTATTTAGATCTCTTTGATGCAACTGCGACCCTTCGATTCTGGACCCAAGCGATCGTAGATTCGCCGTTACCGTTTCAAATTGCTTGTGGTGCAGATCTGCCGGATGAACGACTGGATTTATTTGCTTTCGCAGTATTAAAACGTGGTGAAGCCGAGTTGACTCGGGACTGGTTGCAGCAAGCCCACCAGCTCTTGAACATCGGTGGCTGCATGGCCGTATCGGTTGATAACCCCAAAGACACCTGGCTGCATGACCAAATGCGAAGTATGTTTCGTAAGGTAACAGCGATTCGTAAGTCCGAGGGCTGTGTTTTCATTGCATACAAAGATGTCGAGTTGAAGAAGCAACGGGATTTTTCATGTCAGTTTTCATTTCGTGATGAACAGCACGTCATTCAGGTCGTGTCTCGACCAGGTGTGTTTTCGCATCGCAAGTTGGATAACGGGGCTCGACAGCTATTGAACGTGGCGGAGATCGGAGAAGAGGACCGAGTAATCGACATGGGGTGCGGGTGCGGCACAGTTGCTCTCGGGGCGGCTTGTCGGACTCGGAAGGAAGTAATTGGAGTTGATTCTAACGCGCGGGCGGTCGAGTGCTTGATTAATGGAGCTCGTCTAAACGGACTAGAGAATGTTCACGGATTGCATAACTGCGATGGTCAGTTTGACCTGGAAAGTCCCGTAGATCTTGTGCTGGCTAATCCACCTTATTACGGTGACAACACCATTGCCCAACATTTTGTGGATGCAGCATTGGCAAATTTACGATCGGGAGGCGCATTGCTAACAGTTGCAAAACAAACGAGTTGGCTTGAAGATTACATGCAGATTCATTTTGAAGACGTACAGGTTATCGAATCTGGAAGTTACCGTGTGGTCTGTGGGCGACGACCGTAGGGCGTGGTTCGCTCGCATTTCTTGGATTGGCTAGAAGAGTGTTATGGGGTTGCAAAGAGCACAATTGCAGGAAGATCGGCGCCTGGAGCAGGGTGTTTGGTTATTCTTGGTTTCATTGGCGATATTTTTTATTGGCTGCATCATTCTGTTCGCCATCTATGTCAAGCTGAGAGTTGCACCGGACGTGGGCAGGATTCAACCGTTCTACCTTCCACCGAGCTTCATTCTGACGACGTTAAATCTCTTGGCAGTAAGTGTGCTATTGCACATGGCAGTTCAGGCTATTCGCCGCGAAATGCGTCAGGAATTTATCCGTTACGTGATTATCGCGTTTGTTCTATCAATCACTTTTTTTGCTGTTCAAGGACTGGGGTTGACCTACGTAATTATGCGTATGTACCAGCCTGATGCTGCAAATGGAAATCTGTATGGGTTAACTTTTTTTCTCGTTATAGTTCACGCCTTACATGTTATTGGTGGCGTTGCTGGAATTACCTTTCTGTTGTTTGGAATCGCCAAAGATCGCTATGATCATGAGCGACATTTTCCAGTTCGTTTTGCCGCCATATACTGGCACTTTTTGGATGTCGTCTGGATTCTCATGTTTGCAAGTTTTGCGTTTGCCGCACACATTACCGACAAAGCTTAGTTTCTGGATGGCTTGGCGGCCTCGCTGAAAAGTCCTAACCCAGCCCAGCCAATGGCTGCCAAACAAAATAGCAGTCCATATAAAGGAATTAGAAATCTTCCGCCTGTGGTGTATATTGCGGCTACTACTAGCGTGCTAAGGATAGGTAGGCCTAGCAACAAACAGCTCACTCGTTTGTTCGCCCGTATCACTACTGCTGCGCCAACCAGTGCCATTGCCTTCCAAATTAGGCTCGGTCCTGAGTATGGATTCCAGTGAGTGATGATGCGTTTCCAGGCCAGGGTGGGGAGATCTTGCAGATGCTTTAGAATCCACGCATGGGTCGCAGATCGTGCGGATTCGACTACCATTAATTCTCGACTCGTATCGTTTGCAGCCTGTTGGAACAGCCGGTTATGGGCGAGTGTACTACGCAACTCCTGCTCAGGACCAAATTGCCAATCACCACTTGTTGAGGCTAAGGCCTGATCGCTATAGCCGCCTAAAAGTGTAATAGGACCTTGAGTTCCCAACGGCATCCAACGATTCAACTGCCAGCAGTTATGGATCCACCATGGTCCACACACAACGCATGCTACAATAATTAGGATTGTCGCAAGCCTAAGTTTGTGCACGTAAGAGCCTTGCGTGATACACACGACGATCAGCCAAATACCTGGTAACCAAAGTAGGAAGAGGCTGCGGGTTAGAATCATCATGCCAAGAGTCAGGCCGCAGAGGAAAATCAATCGCATGCTGCGTTTGCCTTCGCTGCCGCATAGTTGATAGCAAAAGTTGATGAATACTTGAGTCAGGAGCAATGCCAGAGGTTCCGTTAAAAAGTCGGTGGTGTATGACACCAGAGTTCGGTTAGTGACAAAAAAGAATATCACTACCGTTGGCGAAAAGTTGGTGCAAAAAGTGATCCAATTAAATCGGCTATGTTCGCAGACTGTTGGCACCAGGTAATCTCTCAATACCTGTGCTGCAAGCGCTGTTGCCAATGCTCCTGCCAGTGCGATGCAAAGAGCTTCAGCAGATCGAATAAGAGCAAAGCCGGTTGGTGTTCTGCCAGCGACCAGATAGATCCCACTCATAATGGCTGGCCACAATGGAGGGCGTCCGGTGGCGGGAAGTGTTCTTACCGGAGAATCGAGGTGGAATTTGTACTCTGCGCGTAGCTGTTCTGTGGAATCGTAGGTGTGCCGCCAATCAATTTGACGTGTATCTATCGAGAAACCTCGTCCCTGTTGAAGGCTGAAGGCGATAGCGTCGTATTCCAAGCCATCGCCGGTTGGTTTGGCTGGCTTCATCAACCACGGATCAAAGCTCAATGAGATCAGCAGCGTGGGAGTCAAAATAACTGCGGCAAAGATAAACCACCGACGAGGCGACCAGGCGGTAACACTCATGGATAACCCCAACTTGCATTTGGATGGACAAAATCTTCCATGTTGAGGATGGCTTCCAATTGAGGTTGCCCGTAGTCCGCTTGGCCAGTCCAGGTCAGCAGATTGGGCAAGATGCGAGAAACCCCCCTATGATGCGTATGACCACACAATACGATTACTTCATGACTGGGGTTGCTACGGCAAAATCTCTTGAGCGTAAGCCCCACTGCATGGCATGCGAAGAACGGCAACCAGTCATCGTTGCCATGCCCTCCTTCATACCAACAACTCTCTTTAAAAGGTGGAAGGTGAGTCAAAACGAGAATATGATTGGATTGCTGCGCGGCGACTCTCAATTGTTGGCTCAGTCGAATTGCGGATTCAGTACCGAGTCTCTTTAGTTTGCGGTATAGGCTGTGTGAATCGAGGTGCGCGAAGTCATTGATAAGTCGGAAGTCGTTCATGCGAATGGGAGAGCAAAAAAAATCTCCCAATCGGGCATCCCCCCAACCATCATCGCCGCACAAACTCCAGCCACCCGCCATGGGCATCGGAGCATTGCCTGTAAGGTAGTGCAAGCGGGGTTGCGTTTTACAGGTCCACTCGACTCGTTCTCGCACAAGGTCTATGGATCCGTGATAGAAGTCGTGGTTGCCTAAAACAAAAAATATTTGCCCGGGAAACTCGGATCTTAGGCGAGTTAATTCATAGCAAATATCGTCGGCTTCCGAAATATCACCGGTTATTAGCAGGCTATCCAATTGTGCAGAAGCAATCTTTTGCCATAAGGCATCTCGAGCTGATAAATTGACAAAATTCAGATGAATGTCAGTTAACCAACCGCAACGTCGCGGAATGTGAGCCGCTGTTGAATACATCGTCAATATTGTTCGTGGCAAAGGACTACGTTGACGCAAGCGAGACTGTTACGATTCGTCTGAACACCGGTAGCATTTTATATTGAATCCCTCCGATACAGGATCCCTATGTCAGGCTGCATTTGGTCAAGAATGAGCGCTAGGCAGGTTGATCTCAATATCCATTGGGCATTTTCGGCTGTGCTGACACAAAATACCTCTTAATTGGACACTTCTCACTGAACGCTGGAATTTCCGAATGCAACTCACCCTTCCACCAAAAGTTACGTCGAATTCGATGTGACTTTGGAAGGGAGAGCGGAGCCCTAGCGATGGGGAAGGTCGGAAAGGGTGAAAAGGCCGGACACATGGCCAGCAGCCTAGTTGCGCACTCGTTTCATGGGAACCCCATCGAATAACTTCGACGCGGCTGGGGATTTGAAGACCCTCCCCGACCGCAAGCGGTCGACCCTCCCGAAAATTCGGGAGGGTAAGTTGCTTTCGGCGCTACATAACGGTTGCAGTCTACGCTACCTAACTTTCTGCGCTACTTAAAAGTTGCATTCTGCGCTACTTAAAAAAGTGTGCCGACTTGAAAGTATGCCGACCTGCTGGTGTCATTCCGCCGTTGCTGCTGATGTTGCCGAATTGGCGGCGGCATCTCGAGCCCTGGCTTGACGTAAGATTTCTTGCTTGGCTTTCATCAATCGATCTGGCCATACAAATGTAGGAGCTTGAGAAGGATCGTAATCCGCTAGGTGATCGGTCAAGCGTGTCTGTGGTTTAGTGTATTTTAGTTGGGTATCACCAAAAACTTCGTAACATAAGTCAGCTAGACGTGGATCATAGGCCCTCAATTCGCTGCGCGTATTGACGTGATTGTGGTCGTGATCATTTTCTCGATTGTTATCGAACCAGGATTGCACTCCTTCGGCAAAATACTCGTGATGGTTTACACTCGCATACTTGCCCTTCCATAACCCTTCACTCATGGCAAGTTCGTAGGCCGCCTTCAGTCGCGTGTCAAACGAGGGGTCTACATTCACCATGCCGCGCAAATGAATGTTGTGCGCAAATTCATGAATGAGAATGTTCTCTGTGGAATATGGATCGCCAGCGTAGCACAGCAAGTTTTCTTCCGCACAGGAACAGTAGGGATCGGTCTGGCTGCCACCCATGCCTCGGGCCCGAGCGTCCCAATAATCTCTCGCAACGATTCCAGGAAATCCGCGTACGGGATCTTCGGCCATCCATTGCCATTCGGGCTGATCCGTCGTGAATTCATTCCAAGCCAAGATGCTCAGTCGCGAACCGCTCTCAATCATGGCTTGGCGCACGTCGGGCCGCTTAGCCAACATCATGTCGATCAAATAGGCGGCCTCTTTGAGCGCATAAGGATTCACTTTTTCGGAGGCCACGATGGGGTAGCCATGTGCATCGGTCTGCTGAGTGTAAAACTCGGGCACACCTCCAAAGCGAAAAGCTTGGATCAATCTGTCACTGGTCACAATGGACTCTTGTTGGTCCTTTCGTCCAACGACGGCGAATCTATGTCCGAGCGTAGTCGTGATGCTGGTTTGACCTCTGGGAGGTATAGAGCCATTGGATACACGCTCAGCATCGGATTTTATCCACCAGATGTCCATGGTTTGATCGGATCCGTTGATGATCTGTAGTTGAGGACGCGGTTCTGCTGCCGCCAAAGAGAAATATGGGAAACAAGTCAATCCAATCCAGGCGAACAACCTCGACCATTCTTCCAATTTGCCGAAGCTTTGTATTTTGCAGAGCAGCTTCATTGTTTTCTTATTACTTTCAGTTGATCTACCATACGCACAGCAGTTGATTGAACGTAGCTGTGTGACGTTTCGAACCATCTTGTATCGGTCGGCGAGCCCGCATGTAAGACTGCCCAAGGTGAGTTTTCTACGACAGCAAACCCTCAATTGGCGTCCCATTGCGAATCAATGTAATGGGTCGACCAACGTTGGCACTGTATTCGGCCTTGGGATCAATCCCAATATTTTGAAAGAAAGTGGCTGCCAAATCATCTGGGGTAAATCCATCTCCCAAGGGACCTTCGGCCTTGTCATCTGTTGCCCCGATGACTTGACCTGTACGCGTGTTGGCGCCAGCCATGAGCGAGCACATAGCTCGTGCCCAGTGATCTCGCCCGGCATTGTTGTTCACTTTGGGAGTGCGGCCAAATTCCCCCGTCACCAAGATGGCCGTCGAATCGAGACGGCCCTGCTCACCCAAGCGGTCTAAAAGAGCGGAAAGTGACTGGTCGAGATTGGGCAGTAGTGTGCGGCCTAGTTGGTTGAAGTTGTCTTGGTGTGTATCCCAGCCTTCCAAAAGCACGGTTACAAATCGCACGCCCGCCTCGATCAAGCGAGTTGTTAGTAGCATGCTCTGACCAAACTCATGTCGTCCAAAACGCTCTACTTCCGAGTCCTTTTCCAATCCCAGATCGAATGCGCTGCGGGCCCTGGGTGAGCTAATGATTTGGAATGCCTGCTCTGAAAAGCGATCGAGACTCCGAACCGATTCGTCCAGGTTCTCAAATTCCGCAAAGGCCGTGTCGAGTTCCTGGACTAGTTTTCGTCGGCTACGATACTTTTCAACGGTCAATGATCCATCAAGGGTTATTCCGCGCACTCGAAACGGTTGACCAAACCGTGGCTTTTCGCCGGTCGAAAGTGGTCCGTATTCGGCACCTAGGTAACCGGGGCCTTCGACAGGTCGCTCGATAGACACGAATGAGGGCAAATCAATGGCTGCGGGAAATTCTTTGCTAACGACCGAACCATACATCGGGTAATCTACGACCGGTGTGGGCAGGTTTCCGGTCATGAGATAACGCGTTCCCAAGCCATGGTCTGCCAAACTATGCGAAATACCTCGAATGATTGCGTACTTATCCGCTCGGTGTGCCAGTTTGGGCAGGTGCTCACAAATCTCCATGCCCGAAACTGTTGTGCGAATGGGCTGAAACTGGCCTCGGTATTCCACCGGGGCTTGGGGTTTCATATCAAAAGTGTCCTGGTGAGATGGCCCTCCACCCAGAAAGACCAAAATGGCAGATCGACCACTATCGTTTTGGCCAGCAGCCGATGCGCAACGCAAATAATTGCCCAAGGTTAAACTCGCACCCAGTGAGCCGACTCGCAGAAGTTCTCGACGGGATATCATCTTCTTTGTCTCCATCAACCTTATTGGCGTCTCACTGGATCAGTAAGAACTCTTTTGTATTCATCAGCGCCCACAACAAATCCTGCATACCCTCAACTAGAGTTTCCGTTTGTTGTAGATATGCAGTGGCATGAGCGATTTCCTGATCGCTGGGTAGACGGCTGAGTACTCGCAACCAAGCTTGTTCGACCAGCAAGGCATGCGATCTTGCCAGTTGCGAAGCATCGCGTGTCTTCCGGGTCGCTGCTTGGGACGCCAGGTCTCGTAGCCAGCCACTTTCTTCTAGACGTTGTTCGATGATGGGATCATTTTGCAGAAAAACGGCTTGTAGAAGAGTCGGTTGATTGTTTCGCTCGCAATCACAATTCACCGCTCGTTCGGGTTTACCAAATATCTGCATTGCATAGGTACCGGCCAATCGCATCGATAGATGTCCGGTGGCTCGGCGCGTTAAATCGGTACGCACAAGCTCAGCTTTTTCATCTGATTCTAATGCCTGTTTAACTCCATCGTAAACAACTTCGGCTGGCATGCGCCGAGGAATGGAGCGACTGAAATTATGAAAATCGTCCTGGTTGTTCGAACTCGGTTTCCAGCTTCGTTGGTATGTTTGGCTGCTCACAATTTCGCGGTGAAGCCACTTCATGTCAAAGTCGTGCAAAATAAAATTCTCGGCTAGCCAATCGAGCAACAGAGGATGACTGGGAGGATTGGCGGGATTGAGGTCATCAGGTGGATCAACAATTCCACGATGAAAATATGTTGCCCAAACGCGATTTACAAAGGAACGGGCAAACCATGGGTTGTCTGGTTTGCTCATCCAGTCCATGATGGGCTGGCGAGGATCCGCTTGACCCTGCAGTTCGACTACCTGGCTGCGAAGAAGTTTGACAAGTTTGGGTTCGTCTCGATTGCGAATATACAACTCGCGCCAAGGAATAATCGTCTCGTTATCAAGTTGCCGCAATGCGTCGACACGAATCGCGGCACCTTTATCATTTGGGACGTTCAAGCCGACCTTTTTTGCCAACTCACGATAGCGGTCAAATTCCTCGGGTCGTACGCCGAAGGTTACCGATTCAAAGAAGTGGCTAAAGTCCTGATAGTCCGCCTGCGTCCAGGGCGCAAAGGGGTGTTTATGGCACTGAGCGCATTGCAAGCGAATTCCCAAAAAGTTGTGAGCAAATGCCTCGCCCGCACGCGCCGGCTCTTGCATGCTTCGCCGCGTCCAATAGTGTGGCATCGTTTCCCGAGCAGCAAACTCTCCGACAGAATCATCCTGAAAATACGTAGAGGTCTCTCGGGAGTAGTCATCATAGGATTGACCCGGATTTCGACTTTGGGCCAACACAATGCGACGGATAAGTTCGTCATAGGGAGTGTTTTCTTGAAGCCTCTCGAATATCCACATATACCACTGAACGGATAGTTCTTGCCCCATCTCTGCCTGCTGATTGGGATTGCAGCCAGTAAAATCGCAAAGCTTGTTGGTCCACCAAGCGGCATAGGATGGCCGTTGGAGTAGCTCATCAATCTTGACATTGCGCTTGTCAGGCCTGGCATCTGCCAGAAACTGACGAACTTCAGAAGGTGTGGGAAGAGTACCCGTCAGATCGATGCTTACGCGGCGCAAGAATTCCGTGTCATTACATTGTGATGAAGGAGTAAGCTGGAGCTTGTTGAGCTTGGTCAATATAAATCGATCGATGGGTGCCGTTTCAGATGCCACTTCGGTCGGCAGAAAATCTGGCGACGTTCTAGGTCGAAGAACCGGCAAGGCCGCGATACCATTGTCATAGAATGCGACTATGTGTGTGTCACCGGACCCGGTAGAGCATACCTTGCCATCCTCGTCCACTGTAGCAACGGAGTCATCATTGGTCCGAAATCGACACAGAGGCGTTACGTCTTCCTGATCGCCATCGGTCCACGTGGCTACCACGCGTAACTGAATGACTTGTCCATCGGTCTGCAGCAAAGCTTCGTTTGGCTGTACGTCCAGGCTTGCAAGTTCCTGCGGCTGCTCGCTTCGTGACGCTCCCGATTCAATCCAACGCTTCAAAAGTCGGTATTCCCAAGAGTCTTGTCGAAACCTTTGTCCACCCTCGTGATCTTCTTGCAGCGTTGGCTTTTGCAATACCAAACTGTTGGCAACGGAATCGCGGTTGACGCGTAGTGCGTGCCCCGCCGAGGCCGCATGCGTTAGACCCTGGTAGTCCATTTCAAAGTCATAGCCGAACAGGGACAATCGAAAATCACCCCGGCCTTGAAATGAACCGTGGCAATTACGTCCGTTACAGCCCAACCTTCCGAGCAATGGAACCACGTGACGTTGAAAATCGGGAACCTCTGTAACGGCATCGCGTGCAAACCGTTCGTAAGCTGGTGCCAACGGTTCGTGGGCTCTTGCATTCGCCAACGTAAAACAGGTGATCCACAGGCTGAGAAAAAGTATCAGGATTTTTTTCCGGTAACTACACATTTGCAGAGTCCGAATGCAAGAAAGCGTGGATATTTGAAAGGTTTAATCGTTGAGTTTTTTAACCCCCTCCATAATTGTCAAATGGTCGCTCAACAGCTGTGGATGTTCTACCATGGCCTCGATCGTGTCACCCACTGCCACACTCTGATAGGCATCTTGTTTGTTCCAAAAGCCACTTAGCATTACGCTCTTACCAACAATGCTGTTGGCGTCTTTCGATCCACTCTTTTCGGTTGCCTTCTTTATCTCCGAAACCTCAACGATCAGTTCCCAGAGGTGCATATTCTTTTTGAGAACTTTGCCTACCAATACGCCATTGAAACCACGAAATTCATCAGGTAGTTCAGGAAAATCACCAGGCTTCACTGGCTCTGCTTTTCTGAGTACTTCTCCCACACGCAGGATTTCTCCACCGTCTGAAAGCGCACCAAACTCAATAGTATCTCCAATGCGTGTTACGACCAAAGCATCCAGCAGACTGGCTGGTACGCGTTCAGCATCCACGTTTTTTCCAATCAACGATTTGGGAGCTGATGCCTGGTTGTTGTTCCATACTCGAGGAACGGCATCCACGGTAATCGTAAAGGTTCCACGTTCTACGTCTTTCTTTACAAGACGTCCCACCAACATTCCCCGAAAGCCTTTTGTACCAGCAGTCATGTTTGCCTCAGGTGCGCTCTCGCGCTCCATTTTTGGCTGCTCTCCAGGACCAAGAGTGCGTGGAGTTCCGGCAACATTCAAGTGGTCGCTCTGGCTTTCCAGGTGCTGTATTTCCACTTGAATCCGTTCACCGGTCTTCAACTTATGATATTCATCTTTGCGATTCCAGAATCCGGCCAGCATCATCGACTTGCCTAGGATACTCTCCGGGCGAGAGGCCGAGTTGCCTTCGCCTGTAGAAATGACTTTCTCTACATTCATGATTAGCTCGAATGTTTCAGGATCTTTCTTATTGATCTCAGCCACAACCGTGCCACGGAAGCCGCGAAAATCTTCGGGTAACACGGGATAATCGCTGGCATCGTAGGCGGCGACTTTTCTCAACAGTTCGCCGGGAAAAGCTAGCCCTTCACCGTCGTACTTGCATTCAAATTCGATGGTTTCGCCTTGTCGCGTCGTGACCAAAACGTCCAAGAAGCGACCAAATACACCTTTGACAGCTACACTCTTCCCTACGATTGATTTGGGGCTCGTTGCCTTGCTGTTACGCCACACGCGCGGCACCGCGTCGACCGAAACGACAAAGGAACCTTTTTCTACATCCTTACTCATCAAACGTCCGACCAGCATCCCATTGAAGTTCCGAATACCCTCCGGCAGAGCATCTGTGCTTGCTGTGGCGTCAGATGAATTTGCCGCAGACTGCTTGGCAGCAGGTGGTTCGTCGGCATACGCAACGATCGAGCAGAACGATAAGATAGCCACTGACAAAAATCGAAGTTTCATGAATTGCTCCTTCAAGCAAGGTTTTTTGCGATGGGATGGTTTTTGGCGTAGCTCGGAGGATCAAGCTACCGATAAGGGTTAGGCTTTGGATTCAACCAGTCTATGATATGGTCCTTTAACGACCATGCAAAGAAGAAATTGCCCGCAGGCGTGTGATGTCCGTTGTAGTACCGTTTGAGAAAAGTACTCATATCGGTGTTTGATTCTTGGTATGCAGCTTGGAATGCATCTCGCATATCGATTACGGGATACGGTTTGTCGCGCAACCAATCTGTAAAGCTGCTGTCAAAGCGGGTGTGCCCTGCAAGGGCGCTAGCCATATTTCCCTCACCAAATGTAAGAATCAGCAGCAGTTTCTTATTCTGTTTTTTGATGAATTCTTCAGTCCAACCGACAATCTTGCGAGTAGCAAACAGTGCCGCTTCCGTGTGCAATTGCCTGATTTGAGCCTCGGGATGCTCTGCGTTCAGTTTTGTCTCTGGGACACCGAAAATTTGCGACAACGAGCTTATTGACTCACGACTGAAATCACCAGCGCGATTGGCCAAGGTCAAATTCAAAATTGGGTCGTCGGCAAACGTCTGATAAACGAAATCCTCATCAAGCAACTGTCTCACGCTTTCGCGCGTATTAAGTGAATTCTCACGTTCCTCACATTGGTCCTGTTCAACGTTTACTCGTAGATGGGGCAAAGTGAATCCACATTGAGAATTCGCTCCGACTCGAATAGAACGCCAAGCATCTAGATTCCGATAATGGTCGTCATCGTAGATATTCAAAACGATGTACTCAGCGCTGTGCTGCTCCTCGACCTCAAGTATGCGACGATAGGCTTGGTAAACACTATAACCGCCAACGCCATAATTGCGTATTGGCTCTTGTAAGTGAGCTGCCAAATACTCTTCCCATGTTTCTCCATCACTAACTTGGTCGCAATGCGTGAAGCTATCTCCGTAGCAGTGAATTCGGCAGGAAGAGTTGGCGGAGTGAATTGCTTGCCGGGCACCATCGATCTCGTAATCGTAAAAAGTCCTTGAGCCATCAACTCCATTGCTATGCACGGCACTGCAATGGACCCAACCTAGACTCTCGTGATAGGTCCAGCCGTTGCTTCGGCGGCGGCTTTCTTCCGCAGACATGGTTTCCGTAAACTGCGCGACACGCTCTGGTGTAGGCATTATCGAGCGCAAATAGGCAAGGGCTACCGACATCCGGCGTTCATCCGCGCCGCAAAGTAGTCGACTTCCATTTAACCAAACGGCACTGGTCGAGCATACCAGGCGGCCTAGCATATGACGTCTGTCCATGCGGGATTCCTAACGGGTTGAAGCTAGCAAACGCAAACAACGCGGATTCTGTGCCAGAATTCAAATGGGAATGGGTAAGAAATAAATCAAGCGTTAGAAAAACACGTTAGAGAAATGAACTGCATTGCGCAAGTGATGAAAGTGCAAAAAACGTCAAACCGCTATCATTCTGTCATTCTGCGCACAGGGTAGCAACTGGTTTCCACTCAAATAGCTGCCTGACAGGGAGAACGAGCCCATAGTATCTACCGCACAAGGAGAAAAGTCTCTGCGATGCAATATTTTCGCGGACGCTCTAACCAGCATGCCGGTAAACCAACTCATTTTGAATAACCGACCCTACTGGCACGGGGACTGCTTGCCACAATTGCTATCAGCCGTCATTGCGACAACAATGTTGGGCAGTGTGCAATTTCGTTGATCTTATGCCACAAGGATCTGTGGAAATTCAAGATAAGTCTTCGGCGTCTGCCTGAGTCAAGGACACGTTGGTGTTGTCAAATGGAACCAAACCCACGGCTAGCAAAGGAAGTCCATATTGCTTGGGCCACCTTCATCAAGAGCGCATGTCAATGGAAAACATTGGTTATTGCGACATTTGCCTTTTGTAATTTCGCGCAAGCTGACACTCGAGAAATTGGCTACCCACTGATTCAAGAATTCCCACCAGCGGCTTACGGTGGTTCCCCAGCGGTTCGCGACGTTATCCTTGATCAGCAAGGTGTCGTGTACATTGGAACACCCGATGGAGTTTTCGAATACGACGGCTCTACGTGGAGTAGAGTAATTGGGTCAATGGGCAAGCGAGTGAGGGCGTTTGCGGTTGGCCAATCGGGCATCGTGTACGTGGGTTGCGATGGCGATTTTGGCGTATTGGTTCCCAACGATATCGGGCAGTTGCAATTTGAGTCTTTAAAACATCACCTTGAAGCAGACGCCGGATATTTCGGAGAAATTCACAGCGTCGTGACCGACGAAGATGACGCGTATTTTCTATCGGGAAAGATAGTCTGTCACTGGCGCCCTAAGAGCAATGATCCGTTAATCGGGGAGATAAATGCTCGCTTCACAGAAACTCAACTGAGCTGTGTCTGCAAGATTGAAGGTGAGGTGATAGTTAGCGAAATCGAGGGGACCCCCAAGGGAAACATCTCGCGCCTTCACCCGGCAGCCGATTATTTAGACGGTACCAAGGGCGAGCATAGAACAACAACTGTGCCTGGCTATGTTACGGATGCCTTGCCTTTAGAGGAAGGGAAATCGTTACTTACCACATTCATGGATTCTTTTTTTGTCCTTGAGAAGACCGAGGTAAAGGAGTTTTTATCTCCCGTCAGCGAATTGGCAATGAGGCAGGCTACTCGGCGAACGGTACAAATTGCGGAGAACATATTTGCAACCTCAAGCGAGTACCTTGGTGTGTTAATATTTGACCGCACCGGCGAAGTCGTGAGGGTGATAGATAAGAAATCCGGTCTACCGCACAGTCGTGTCATTTCGATCTCAGTGGATCGTGGCAGTGGAATCTGGGCAGCTACATTAAATGGTGTTGCCCGGTTGGATTTGCGATCTCCAGTTGAAGTCTTTGATTACCGCCTTGGCATGACGTCAGATACGTTCGCTATAGCCAGGCATCAAGATACTCTTTATTTAGGAACGCTGAACGGAGTGAAAATCCTTCGGCGGTCTAGCAAGCCAGGCAAGCCGGGTTTCGTGGAACTTATAGAAGATACTGGAGACGTTCGTGATCTGTTATCGGTCAACGGGAGTTTACTGTTAGCCGGAGCAAGTCAACATGCTGCGCTATTAGGAATGTCCTTTTCAGGTCCAGCCAAACAGTTTGGGCCATCAGGCTACGGATTCTGCTTACGCCTCCTGAATGATAAGGAATTGTTGCTGGGGACGATTGGTTCAGGATTGCGTGTCTATCGAAGCGAAGGTAGCGAATGGACCTTCGTTGGTCATGTTCCCAAGGCTCCGTTAAACGTTTTAAGGATTGTCGAAGACAATGAGGGTGTAGTATGGGTAATTAGTAAAGATTCTGAATTGCCGCGTCTTTGGCGATTAAACATTCGAGAATCTCCGACGACTTCAGTAATAGAAAGTTTTGGTGTCGATCAGGGGGTGCCATTGACCCATCACCTCTTTCCCTTTGTGTGGGGCGACGAATTTTGGCTAAGTACTGATGAAGGGTTGCTGAAATACCAGCGTGAATTCCAGCACTTCGTACCCGATCAAGTCCTTGGGGAGCTTGCCGGACAAGATATTGGGAGAATTGAATCGGCTACCATCGACGTTCTTAATCGGTTATGGATTGCGACTAGTAAATATCAAATTGCAATGGTTGAACTACATGACGATGCGCTTCAGATGACTTTCCCGGTAGGCGCGCTAGGTCCCCGGAGCGTCCAACGAATGTGTGCCGAACCAAACGGTGTTTTGTGGCTTTCATGTGTCGACGGTACACTTGTGAGATTGGATTCAACATGTATTAACAAATCATCCGAAATCTCTGCACCAATCATTGGCAAAGTCAAATTATCTACTGGGCAAATAGTATATGGAGGTCACGGTCAGCTTGGGAAGCGACCTCGGCTACCGTATTCGGCCGGTTCTCTGAGAATAAACTTTGCAACAACGAATCATGAATCTGTTGACACAACCAGATATCAATTCAGGCTCGTAGGACTCAATTCGGACTGGTCAGAGTGGCGCGACGAGACATACACGGAATTTAGTGCACTCCGCGAGGGAGATTACCGGTTCGAATTGAGATGCAGCGACGGTCAAACGCGTTTCAGTCCTACAACAACTTTCTTTTTTTCAGTTCTTCCACCATGGTATCGCGCTAGGTGGGTTTACCTTTCGTACTCGCTAGCGATTTGTGGCATCGTCTGGGGCTTCGCGGGCTGGCGTTCCCGATTGCTTCGTCAGCGAGTTATGAAGCTAGAGAAAGCGGTGGCACAACGGACCGAAAGACTTCAACAAGCCCAAAACGAACTAGAACAAAAGGTTGAACAGCGGACAGCAGAAGTTGCAGAATTACAAAGGGAGGTTGATCATGCAGCGCGATTATCAACGATTGGCGAATTGACGGCATCGATCACCCATGATCTTAGACAGCCGCTAACAGCCATTGGGACGAATGTCGAGGCTGCGTGCCAATTGATGCAACAGGGGGCTCCGTCGAGCGAGAATATTCTTGAGATTCTACTCGAGATTGGAAGCGATAATCGACGAGCTGCGGATATCATCCAGAGTGTTCGTGACCTGGCCATGAGAGAAGTACCAAAACGCACTTTCGACAGCATTAATCAGATCATCGAAAAGATCGTGGGGCTAGTCAAAGCGGAGGCCACACAGCGTCAAATCAGTATTGTGGCAAAGCTCTCATCCGAGATACCCTCTACTTATGTAAATCGAACGGAATTGCAGCAAGTCTTACTGAATTTAATCTCCAACGCGATGGACGCAGTCTCGGACGTAGCTCAAGTTCGTCGCGAAATCGAGATTCATAGCAAGCTGAATATGTCGGATGAAATCCAAGTTTCTGTTCGAGATCATGGCATCGGATTTGAACAGTCTGAACCGAGTTCCCTTTTTTGCCTGTTTGTCACTTCCAAACCCGATGGCATAGGGCTTGGTCTGGCAATCTGCCAACGCATCGTCTCAAATCATGGAGGGAAAATTTGGGCTGACCGGAATTCGGACCAAGGGGTGACATTTCATTTCACGATTCCGATTTCTAAGTCGTAAGATGCGGAATTCTGCAAACATTTTGGTGGCGTAACAAGGACTAGGACTCGGAGTGCAAACAGGGGCCGTCGCCAGTCGCTTGCGTTAGGATGTTCGCAAGTTTGGCTACATCAAATGGCTTGTAGACAATTGCTGCATTTTCTCGGATTCGCAGTTCCTGTTCATCGCTGAGCTCATTTGCAGTCATGAATACTACCGGCGTAGAGTCGCCACGATCGCGCAGCATACTGACCAGCATAGTACCAGACAAGCCAGGCAGACGGATGTCTACCACTAGGTGGTCGAAAAAAATTGCTGTGCTATTTAGGAAAGCCTCCGCCGAAAGAAATGTGTCAACGTCGTGCCCCAGCACCCCCAAGTATCTGGCGAGTGCCCTACATATCGATGGATCGTCGTCAATGACAGCAATTCTCAGCGGGTTCATACGGTGAGCAACATGGTTACAATGTAAACCGGGACTATAGACTCTTGCAGTTGTCGAACCTATGCGGCTTTGGTCTTACAACTCATGGACGCTTCAGCAGCCTTCATAGAGGGGAGGTGAAAAGTGAATCAAGAAGATTGTAGTCAAATTGACCAAGATTCCGTGGTTTATGTTGTTGACGACGACGCATCCATTTGCCGAGCCATAGGAAGACTGCTTAAAGCCCATGGGAACCGTACCGAGATATTTAGTTCCGCAGATGAGTTTCTGAAAAAAGTTGTTTTCGAGCACCCCTCTTGCCTCATTCTCGATGTTCAAATGCCAGGCTTGGACGGCTTGGAGTTGCAGGCCAATCTGAAACGCTTAAACCTCACCATCCCGATAATTTTTCTTACTGCTCACGGTGATATTCCGATGAGTGTACGAGCCATGAAGCTCGGCGCGGCTGATTTCATCTGCAAACCTTTCGAAGCGTCTTCGCTAATACAGGCGGTGGCTCGCGCATTAAAGCAGGATAGGGAGACTCTGAAATTTCGTGCTGAACGAGAAAAAATCGAGGCCCGTATGAACACTCTAACAAAACGGGAGCAAGAAGTCATGAGATACGTAATCGCCGGTTTCTTGAATAAGCAGATTGCAACTAGGCTTGACGCAGCAGAGAAAACAATAAAGGTGCATCGAGGGCGGGTAATGCAAAAGATGAAAGCAGAATCATTGGCAGACCTTGTCCGCATGGCGGAACGAGTAAATATTGTGCCGGCGAAGTAGAGTATTCTCAAAAAAACGCTGGACACTGTGCTTCAAGTTTCAACTAGCTAGGTTGAATACTTCTTTGCCCCGCACAGTGCCAGCGCTTGATCAATCACTAATTCTTTCCGGGAATTCAACTAACACGGGGTCTTATTTTGATAGGGCCACCATCGTTTGCGGCCACCCGCCAGGCTGACCCGATAAAAACTGGCCCATTACCTTCATTTTTTATTACGCTGGATTGAAAACATCTTCGTTGATTAACTCCTGTTCTGTCCCTTTTGCTTGCTTCGTGCGCAGACAAGCACAGGAATTAGGTGTTTCGCAAGATACTGCAGCCAAGCATGTCGCTCATGCGCATTTAAACTTTGCAACTCCTTCATCACAGCTTTCAATGGATCGCACGCTTCAACTTCCGCTTTATCCGCATGGATTGAATCCAGCACATGCTGAATGAAAAGATCCATGTTCCGTGTGATTGCAATTCCGCTTTGAATTGCCGTGGCAACTTCGTTCCACATGTTTACTTGATTCACATCACCATAAACCTCGGGCAACGCGGCACAAAATGCGACGGCCAGACTATTGGCGGTTGCGTCAAATCCCCGTCCCATCTCAAACTCCCAAGTAACCTTTCCTTGAGCCTTCCCCGTGATTTTCGACGATGATGATCCGAATTCCTTCAGCTACTCTCTCATCCGAGATTCGTATCCTTAAGGACGGCCGAATACTGACCAACAGGCTTTAAGAGCCAAAACGTCACGCATCGTTAGTATTATTCAGCAACAAGGGCCAATATTTCCAAGATCGTTCACAGGTGGAAATTGAGTAGTCTTCCCTGCCTGGTCGTTTGTTTTCCTATCGAACTCAAGAAACATAGCACATGAGCGGAACAGATCTAATTGCCCTTTGGTCTTATGCGAGGTGTTTTAACGACTGATGGATCCAGGGACCCCGTGAGGCCTGTGTGCAAATGAGCACGGAGTCCGATTAGCATCCGCCAGGTCCCGCTGAGGATCTACGAGGAGAAAGTAGCGCAGCCTAGCACAGCTCAGCGATCTATTTCGAACATGAAAAATGTTGCGTGAGGCTTGCATCGGCCACGGTAGTGGATTGAACCGTTTGGCTACTAACTTCTTGAGCAAGCCGAAGATAATTCGGGCGATCGGACGCGCGTTCATGGCGAAACCCACCAAGGATCACACCGCAGTGATAAAGGTAAACGCCGGGCATTTGAAAGCTGTTGCCACGCACGGCTCCTATGCCATGACCGTTCACCAAGCCGAACAGCAACCCGCGCAACCAAACTCGCAGCCCGAACAACTCTGTAAAGCCGCCAAGGTCGAGTCCAAATTGGCGGTACAGTCGACTAGTCGGATCTGAAATTCGCGGTAGGTCTTCCACCCCATATTTGGTGAAGACCTCAACCGTTTTGGGATCGTCTTCCCTGCCCAAATGCACAAAGATGATGCCGCATCCAGTGGCTTGAATCTGCTGACGCACCGAATGGATATCAGCGAGGGATTGTCGACAGAAGGTGCAACCGGCGTGGCGAAGGAAAACAATCATTTGAGGTCGCTGGTCAGCTAGCTCGTCGAGGGATGAACCGGCATTGGTCTTGAGTTCACGTCTTGGGTCATCCGCCTCAGGATCCAGGAAAGCGGATCCCTTAGCGTGAATAGCTCGCACCAAGGCCCACAAGATCATGGCTAATGGGGTCGCCCAGACGATACCCCAAATCAGGCCGAACCAAAGCCAGGTAGTAGGTTGTTCGCCCCGCAGTACTCCAGCAAATGAAACGATCGACAAGGAGCATTCCGCGCCTATCATGGTTGCCAATACCAAACTCTGACTAAATGGGCTGCGCGAGGCAACAATACACGCGACCCCAGCAACTACCTGCAACATGCCCAGAAAATGCCATAACGTAATTGCGGAGTTATCGGCCGTTGCGTGAATCCAGTTATAGACCAGGGCAGGAGCGAAAGTGGATCCCAGTCCCCAAACTAGATGGGTCACACCGCACATCCTGAGAACGATTTTCATCCATGCTCGAGGTTCGAATTCATCACTCACGTTCAAATACTCCGCCAAGCGATGCAGTCTGGGGACAACATGTTTGCATCCAAACAGTAAATCCGAAGAATCGAAAACGGTAAAACGGTATTGGTCCGTTCGTAACTAGTCGCATGGCCTATCTCTCCAAATCCAGTTCCAAAGGTTTGGCTACCTCAGCCAATTTCTCGAGGCTCGACTGAAGCAATTGGCGGACCCGCTCTTTGCTCAAGCCCAATTCGTCTCCGATGACTTTCATCGATTTACCCTTCGAACATGTTCCCAGCCCGAAACGTTCAATCACGATGTGTTTTTCCCGTTTATCTAGCACTCGGTCAAAGCTCTCAACGATAGTAGAGACAGCGGTGATCAAACTTTGCTCGGAGGTCCTCGACAAAACCGAATCCGACGGTGAGTTCGCGAGATGATCCGCCGATTGAGTTTGAGATCTATCTCGCTGCTTACGAACAATAAGTCGCCGCAGATGGCGTTGAATGGCATGAGTGACGTAAGTGCTGAATCGGAAACCCCGTGAGTAATCGAACTTATCAATTGCGTTCAACAGGATGGCATGCGCTTCTGAACAGAACTCGTCGAACTCTTGGTGTGAAAGCGACATTCGACCAACGATCGAGCGAACGAGCCTGAGATTAGCTACCGCAATTTGATTGCGAGTCTCTTCCGACTCGCTCAGTAATCGTTGGATTTCACCTTCTGTCTTGTTTTTTTTCCGGCTGCCGACAAGCGTCGCTTGCAGCGCGCTGGCGCGGAACCGTAGAAAGTTGAGCCTCTTGAACAGGAATCGTTCCCCTTCGGCGGACAGGTATCGAAGTTGCTCGACGGCCAGGGCCAATTGCGGCGCGTCGTCCATCGAATCTTCCGCCAAGTCTTCTGCGTAGAGATCGGTCTCCGTCGAACAGAATTCCTCTTCCGTGGCCTGATGGAAGTCGTCGTTCGGAACGTAATCGATCTTCTGGCTGCTCAAGATTCCCACCTGCTTGCTGGGAAAGGTTTCGGACCATTCTAATGACATAGCAGTAGCAGACACCAGTTTACGCCGAACTATTCTTGATGGACACGGCAAACCGAAGGAGGGACCCGCCAAGTGCCAGACCACCTAACACATTGCGTGTTTGTACGCAGTTGGATTCGTTTGACAAGTTTTTTTGTGGTCAATTTTCTTCAGACACCTACAAAACCCGGAAATCACGACCTGCATTGGAGGAATCTTTTGAAAATAGCTATCGTTGGCTCCGGAATTTCTGGCCTTACAGCTGCCCGCCAATTGAGTCCAGAGCACTCCGTAACTGTGTTCGAAGCAGCAGACCACGTGGGGGGGCATGTCAATACACAATCCGTTGAATTGGAGGGTCAACGGCTCGATATCGATACTGGGTTCATCGTTTTCAACGATCGGACCTATCCCAACTTTTGTCGGCTCATCGATGAATTGGGAGTGGAATCGCAGCCAACTTCGATGAGCTTCAGCGTGCGTTGCGATTCATCGGGATGTGAATACAACGGGACATCGATCAATGGCCTGTTTGCTCAACGAATCAACATGTTTCGTCCTTCATTCCTGCGCATGCTTCGTGACATCCTAAAATTTAATCAAAGCGGACCAAAGGAATTGGAGCGTGTACCCGAGGATGAGACTGTCGCCGACTATCTAGCTCGGAATCGATTTTCACGAGAGTTTGTGCTTCACTATCTGCTACCAATGGGAGCCGCAATTTGGTCATGTCCAGTCAGTCAATTCGAGCAGTTTCCTATCCATTTTATTCTTCAGTTCTATCAAAATCATGGCTTGTTGAGCCTGACGAACCGACCTCAATGGAAGGTCATTCGTGGTGGTTCTCGATCCTATGTTGAGCGAATGACTGAGCCGTTCAAAGACCGAATACGGCTGCGTTGTCCTGTGATTTCTGTTAGTCGCGATGAACTGCAGGTGAACCTAACTCACCGTTTCGGAACCGAGCAGTTCGACGAGATCATTTTCGCTTGTCACAGCGATCAAGCATTGAAGATATTGGCAGATGCTGATTGTCTCGAGCGAGAGTTGCTATTGAATTTCCCTTACTCAACCAGCATCGCTACTCTGCACACGGATACATCGGTGCTGCCCCGAAATCGACGTGCCTGGGCCAGTTGGAACTATCACGTACCCGTAGGTGATCAAACTCGTCCTACACTCACCTACAACATGAACTTTTTGCAGGGAATTTCATCGAAGCACACATTTTGCGTCACGCTCAATGAGGAACAGCAGATAGACCCCGGAAAGATAATCAAAACGTTTCGGTACGAGCACCCTGTCTTCACCGTGAATCGAGCTAAAGTGCAGCAGCGACATCACGAACTCATTCGCCGCAATCGTACCTCGTTCTGCGGAGCCTACTGGCGAAATGGATTCCATGAAGATGGATTAGTGAGCGCATTGCGTGTGTGCCATCGGTATTCATCCGTCGAATCGCTTCCCTTAACGCTTTCCTCAGAGGTGGCCCGATGTTAGCCACCGAAACTCCATTTTCCGTTATTCAAACAAAACAGGCTGCAATTGCTCCGAGCATGAATCAATGGTGCAGTCAAAATGGTTCAGGCTCCAGCATTGCTTTTGAAAACAGCGTTCCACGGTCCACTTGCGGCCTTCAGTCGGCTTTGTACGTTGGCAAGATACGTCATTATCGCTTGAGGCCTGTAGAACACAAGTTTCAGTATCGACTCTTCATGGTACTTGTTGATTTGCAGGAAGTGGATCAACACTTTGGAGGCAATTGGTTTTTTGGACAATCGAGAATATCGCCCATCCAATTTCGTAGATCCGACTATCTGGGAGAGCAATCGCATCCAATTGACGCTTGTGTTCGGGAAAAAGTACGAACAGAAATAGGTATTGAAGTCGACGGACCGATTCGCATGCTAACTCACCTTCGCTACTTTGGCTACAACTTCAACCCCGTCACGTTCTACTTTTGCTACGATCGCGGTGGGCATTCGCTACAGGCGATCGTCGCCGATGTCACCAACACTCCCTGGGGTGAAAGACACGCCTACGTTATTCCGGTTCGGCAAACGGACCCGCTTGGATCTCATCGGTGTGACAAGCAGTTTCATGTGTCTCCATTCATGGGCTTGGATCAGCAGTATCACTGGTACTTCACCGATGCTGGGCAGCAACTGCATGTGACCATCGAGAATCACGATCGAAGCGGCCAACTATTCTCCGCTTCCCTTGAATTGTGCCGCCGCCCTTTTTCCAAGCTGAGGCTGGCAATGCTGCTAATCCAATTTCCGTTTATCACAGCAAAAATTTTGATCGCAATCTATTGGCAAGCTCTGAGACTGTGGCTGAAGCGAATCCCCTATGTGCCTCACCCCAAGCAAGCTCAGCGTTGATTGCCTTCTCGAGTCTTATTGGATTTTCAATTTATGGAATCAAGCGTGCAATTAATACCCTCTGCTGAGACCTTTTCGAGCCCCGCTGGCTCAAGGGATTTCTCCTCTCAGTTACAGTTTGAGCAACGGGCCTCTGTGAGGGACATTACGCCCATTAGCCCCGCAGCGGCGCATGAGAGATTGAGCACAATTCAAAGGCTCGTGCGAAATCGACTTCAGCAATGGATGAGCACCATGTCTTGGGGGCAAATCGAATTCCTCGACGCGTACTCGCACGCTGCACACATGAATCGGAGCATGGATCAAGACTCACCAAGCTGTACGTGGATAGTGAAATCGCCCGAGTTGTACTCTCGCATTGCGGTCAGTGGAGCGATGGGGTTGGCAGAATCCTACATACGCGGTGATTGGGCAACGGATGATCTGACCAGCCTGCTGCGAATCCTGTACCGACAGTTCGAATGTCAAAATCAATTCCGCATTTCGTTGGCCGATTTTGCTCTGCGCATCGGTCGCTTGATGGAAGGTTTGTTAGGCAATTCGATCGCTCGCAGTCGCAAGCAAATTGCAGCACACTACGACCTGAGCAATGAATTCTTTGAATTGTTTCTGGACTCATCGTTGATGTACTCTTCGGCCTACTTCGAACGCCCGGATATGACATTGGAAGAGGCGTCCAAGGCCAAACTAAATCAGATTTGCAGCAAGCTGCAACTGCGAGATGGAGATGAGTTACTTGAAATCGGTACCGGATGGGGTGGCTGCGCGCTGCACATCGCCAATCATCATGATGTGCAAATTACAACGACGACAATTTCTGACAAGCAATATTCCAAAGCTGCTGAAAGATTCGCAGCAGCGGAGTGTGGTGACCGAATCCAACTTCTGCGTCAAGACTACCGGAAGCTGAATGGTACGTATGACAAGCTGATTTCGATCGAGATGATCGAAGCTGTCGGAGAAAAAAACCTAGACATCTACTTCAGAAAGTGCGGCGAGTTGCTCAGGCCGGGCGGGCGAATCGTCATTCAGGCGATTGTAATGCCGGAACAACGTTATGACTCCTACCGCCGAAGCAAGGACTTCATTCAAAAGTACATTTTCCCTGGTGGATTCCTACCGTCGATCTCAGCAATCCAGCAATCGGTTGGACGTACTACCGATTTCCGCTTGACTCATGTCGATGATCTGACTCCGCACTATGCTCGGACTCTACTGGAATGGCGAATGCGGTTTATTAAGTCGCTCGAAGAAGTACGCAACTTGAGATTCGATGAACAATTCATTCGCATGTGGGAGTATTATCTATGTTACTGCGAAGCAGCGTTTCGAGAGCAGGCAGTCAGAGTTGTGCAGATTGCTTGGGATCGTCCCAACCGCTAGTCGACAAAACGGTAGTTGACAATTCGACACTCATGTCGCGATTGATAGATGCGACCGAGCGTGGTTGGATACCAGATTTCCTGATTCGAAAGGGCGTGCGGTCCATGCTGCGCCAGCGAATTAGGGAATCAAGTTCACAATGGCAGCAAGGATCTCTACAAGAATTCATCAAGGCTACAGCGGCCCAGCCGATTGCTCTTTCCACAGATCGGGCCAACGAGCAACATTACGAAGTGCCTTCATCCTTCTATCAAAAGGTGCTTGGGCAGAGACTGAAGTACAGTTGTAGTTACTGGGACGCTTCAACCAGGCACCTTGACCAGGCCGAGGAGCTGGCGTTGAAGTTGACCTGCGAACATGCGCAGATTGAGAATGGCCATGAGATCCTCGAACTCGGTTGCGGCTGGGGCTCCCTATCACTGTGGATGGCGGAGCACTACCCTCAAAGTCGAATTACAGCGGTTTCGAATTCTCACTCTCAACGGGAATATATTGAACATCAAGCACACAATCGACGGCTTACGAATCTACGCGTCGTGACAGCAGATATCAACGACTTCCAGCCTGATACGAAATTCCAGCGAGTCGTCTCCGTAGAGATGTTCGAACACGTCCGAAATCATGGGCAACTACTACACAAAATAAACGGCTGGATGCATACAGATGGAAAGCTTTTTGTGCACGTTTTTTGCCATAGGCAAACTCCCTATTTGTTTCATGCATTTGGCGAAAACAATTGGATGGGTCGCTATTTTTTCACAGGAGGCATGATGCCCAGTATCGATTTACTACCGGCCATCGAATCGCCATTTGAGCTCCAGAATACATGGGTTTGGAACGGCATGAATTATGCCAAGACTTGCCGCCAGTGGCTGCGCCGGCTAGATGCCAATAGACCACAACTGCTGCACATCCTGGCGGAAAATTACGGAAGCGAGTTGGCTGTAATTTGGTATCAGCGTTGGCGAATGTTTTTTATCGCTTGCGAGGAATTGTTTGCATTCCATCGAGGCCACGAATGGTTTGTCACTCACTATCTGTTCCAATCCAGGTCATAGAGTTAGAGATATGTTACCAGCAATCGTCATCGCCTCCCTCATGATCGTGTTCTGGTTGCTGAGTGTTCGAATGAGAGATGCTGGTGTCATTGATTCAGCCTGGGGGCTGGGATTTGTATTGGTTGCCTGGGTGGAGTGGGCGCGAGGAGCCTGGGGACATACCGGTTTCGGTTGCAACGTCTTGATTCCTGCGTTCGTTTCGATTTGGGGTCTGCGACTGAGTGCTCATCTGTTTGCCAGAAACTTTGGTAAACAAGAGGATTTTCGCTACCGGCAAATGCGGGAAAAATGGGGGAAACGCTTTTGGTGGACTAGCTTATTCACTGTCTTTGGATTGCAGGGCATAGTGATGTGGATCGTCTCGCTACCGTTGCAGATGATTTCTACTACCGTAACGATTTCAGACCTCGAGAACGGGAACGCCCTCTGGTCAACGCCGTTGTTCATTGTTGGCAGTATCGTCTGGACGGTCGGAATGTTCTTCGAATCCGTTGGTGATTGGCAGCTTACCCAATTCAAATCGCGACCAGAGAACAAAGGTCACGTACTGCAGCACGGTTTGTGGCGCTATACGCGGCACCCCAATTACTTTGGAGACAGTATGGTGTGGTGGGGGCTTTTCCTGATGGCAATGGCGTGGCATGCGGCATGGTGGGTGATTGTTTCCCCAGTGCTAATGTCATTTTTGCTGATACGAGTCTCCGGAGTAACCTTGTTAGAACGATCTCTTGTGCAGGGGAAAACAGGGTATCGGGACTACGTGTGTAGAACGAGCGCATTCTTCCCGTGGCCACCAAAGACTGGCAAAGATTAACAGCAAGTTCGAGCACTGATTGTGGGATACCAAATTGTTTATGGCCTCATCTGCGAAATGTTTTCTCAAGCGTCCACACTAGCAATGATTTTCCGTAAACCAGAGAACAGCATCTGGGGAAGCGCATGAATCAGATACCCCTGGTCCAGTTACAAAGCCTAGTCTGAGCCAATGTAGGAGAAATATGTCATTTGATTTTCCCTTGCGATCGGCCTGAATAAACTCAAGAAAACGTTTCTAATAGTGTAGGATCTCCAGGTAACGTTCCGCTGCGTCCAAATGTGCGGTCAATTTGCTTCCTAAGCGATCGCATTGGGAAACCATTACCGCCATGCGTGGATTCTGTAGAAAAAATGCTCGATGCTTATCGATGAAGCGCCAGTACAAAGCATCCCAAATCTCGCACCAACTCCCTTGTGAGTAGTTGCTCATCTTGCGCACATAGTGAGAACTACTGATATACGGCTTAGTAGTGATTGATCCACCGTCCGCAAATTGGCTCATCCCATAAACGTTGGGTACCATTACCCAGTCGTACGCATCGATGAACAGTTCCATGAACCAACGGTATACAGAGTTCGGGTCGATCTCGCACAGCAACATAAAATTACCGAGTATCATGAGGCGTTCAATATGATGGCAATAACCGTTGTGCAGAACCTTCTTGATCACGTTATCGACCGGGTCAATGCCCGTCGATGCGCTGTAGAAGGCGGCAGGCATAGCGTGCGTGTGCTGCCAAAAGTTACGGCTTCGTTGTACTCGGCCGAAGTGCATAT
>JAGQOY010000278.1 GCA_020427005.1 Planctomycetales bacterium | reverse complement strand
GGCAGAAATAAACGTCCCAACCCGAAACTTAATTGAGGGATTCTTGTTCGGTCCCTCGCTGACGCTCTGACGCTTCGGGTTAGGATTGGTAGATTTATTTCTGCCACTCGCCTTACCTCAGCCTCTCCAGGAAATCCCAAAGCTACAATTTGGCGACAAAGCCCAACTGACTCGAAGATGGAAAGAAAATATACAAATGAATTCTGAATCAAACAAAATCCACTGCCCCGCTTGGTATAAGGCCGTCGCCATTATGGCATTGTTGTGGAACTTGCTCGGGCTATTTGCAATCATGGCCCAAATGCTTATGTCGCAAGAAGCGATCGATCAACTTCCGCAGGCTCAGCAAGATTTAATGGAGTCGACACCGAAATGGGTCAACTTGGCAGCTGTGACTGCCGTAGTCTTTGGTGTTGTCGGATGTGTCGGAATGTTACTGCGCAAGCGATGGTCCATTCCGACTCTCGGACTATCACTGGCTGGAGTTCTTGCCCAACAGTCTTGGATGCATTTGATGAGTGATACGTTTGAAGTCATGGGTCCGAGTTCATGGATACTGCCGACGCTAGTCTTAGTAATTTCTATGGGACTGCTCGGATTGTCGATTTTGGCGGGTCGCAGGAACTGGCTTACGTGATACAGAGAGAGCACAGGATGCAGTCTGTTTCGTATTAATGGCCCTAAGGAAAATTGTATGCAGCATTCGCTGCATCAAAATCATCCTCTTGCAGCCCCACATTCAGCTTCAAATCGAGATAGGTGTACTCCTCTTCGAGGATCGGTGGCTCACCTTCATTCTCAGGCCATAAGTAAGCAGCGTAGCGCAACGGTACTAGTCGATCCATGTCGATAAAAATCTGGGCGAGATGAAAGTCAAATTCTGGACGCTTGTCTGGATGTAGCACTTCAATAAGTCTGCAATTGACGTCTCCAATTTTTTGATCTTCAGTGGTTCGCACCTTACAAGGCCCAACTTCTCGGTCACGATTACCTTTTTCGATCAATTTCTCCAACAGCCGCGCAATTCCTATCTCCGTAATTGGATACTTGTTACCCATCATTGCAGTCATACCATCTGGATCAAGTTCCAATGTTAGGAAGTTTTTGAATCCGCCCTCGTGCGCAGAAAGTTTGCCGTCGTTACGTCCTCTCACCCAAATCACTTCACGTCCTCGTACGGAACTCGGCTCGAGAAACTTTAGGTATGCCGAAAGGGGCTGCGGCGGGTCCAAATCAGACCGTCCGTTCCGAATCTTGGCCTCGATTACAGTTTCCACTCCCAGCCGACCACTAATTCTCTCCCGCCGTACAATCCGAGCTGAATAATCCATGACGTCGGAATTGAAACGCTCGAGCGCTTGTTTAGCGAGAGTTAGAACTGAGTCTAGTGCATGGCCTTCGTTGAATGCGGTCGAATCAGAAGTGGTGACTGCAGTGTCTTGCCAATCTCCTGGTTTGTCTGCCCCCGGCGAGGGCCAAAGAAACTCAGAGTTCTGGTCCGTATTACTCCTTCGCCAAAGTGCAAACGACGCAACGCATATCGCGATCAATATGGCAGTCCAGCGAGTTGAAGTCTTACGGCAACTGCAACAGAACATCCAGCATCTCCAATTTCTCGGGGAATGGCACTGACAGCGTGTAAAGTAAACGAGAAACTAAAATCTACGGCAGCTTCTCCGACTGGCCAACCGTGAGAGAGGCCTTGATACGCATTAACGTTGATCTATAAGCAAAGCATTCCGGAAGGCCACCCAAAATGTTGACCTTCATTTGCTGCACAAGTGATTGAGTGTTGCCTAATTTAACAAAATCTCAGTCGTGTAGTCCAAATTCGGTGGCATGCGCTAACTGTTCTGCGACGGAGGCTTTTTCAATTGTACGAGCCACTTCAAATCCGTAGGTCGAAAGTGAAAAGTCGCGAAATATGTGGTGCACAATGAAGCCTAAGGCACACAACTGACGAAACCCGTCGAGAAAACGAATAGTTACCTCCGGTCGGTGTGCGTCACGAAAGGCTACTATATGCTCATCACTCATTTCTACATACACGGCCAAGAGACGAGATGCGGCATCAAAGGCTGAATTCACAGCCCGCAATTCAATAGTACCGCGCTCGCGAGCGGCAAATAAGATTGCCTGTGCCTCCAAACTTAATTCGTCAACATTGCCACGAAGGCCTCTCATCCAATTTTCACTCGACAATTGGGCTAATGCCACTAGCGAAGGTGCAGCATTGCCAAGTGCTTCCCAACTACCATGAAGATAATTGTCAATTGGAGTAAGATCGTTCATAAAGCAATTCTCACTTGCAACCTGACAACGGAGGTCAGCCCGCAATTCGCGGTAGGAATTATGATCACAGCTCTCGCAATGTCAAAATGTAAATTACAATTGCCATTGAGGCCAGGACCATGCAGTTCGCGCCAGGAACGCGCAGAGTTATAGGATAAAGCGCTGTCTTGAGTTTTAGATTCAAGGAGTAAATATTATGCCACGATTTCTAAGCTTCATCATCTTCTCAATAACGATTATCTACACCCAGTTAGTATCGCGATCAGATGATATTCTACTCGAAGCGGAGAGTTTCGAGGACCTTGGCGGCTGGAAGCTTGACACCCAGTTTATCGAGCAAATGGGTTCTCCATATCTATTGGCGCATGGGCTGGGCATTCCTGTAGCTGATGCCATGACGGAATTCAAAGTACAGAAGGCAGGGAAACACACCATCTGGGTCCGGACTTTTGATTGGGTCGCTCGATGGAATGTGCCCGGTACCCCAGGTCGCTTCGCACTGACAATCGATGACCATGAGCTATCAAATCAGCTGGGAACCATAGGAGCTGCATGGCAGTGGCATCGAGCCGGAGAAGTGCACTTGTCGGCTGGAAACCACCGTCTTACGTTGCAAGACTTGACCGGCTTTGACGGTCGCTGCGATGCTATATTCATTACCTCGAACGACCAAGCTGTTCCGGATAATAGTTCAGACGTGTTATCCACCTGGCGACAAAAAATGTTGGGGCTTGATTCAAGACTCACTTCAGCAAGCTACGACCTAGTGGTTATCGGTGGCGGGTACAGCGGTCTTGGAGCAGCGATTTCGGCGGCCCGAATGGGTTGCAAAGTGGCTCTCCTACAGGACCGCGGTGTACTCGGTGGAAACGGCTCTAGTGAAGTTCGCGTTTGGGCCCAAGGAAATATTCGTAGAGGGAAATATCCTCGAATTGGTGAGATCGTAGAGGAGTTTGCGGATTCGGCCACAAAATCTCCAGGGCGAGCAGACGAATTTGGTGATGAAGTAAAACTTGATATAGTTCAAGCTGAAGCCAACATCGCCCTATTCCTTCATCATCATGCGTTTCGTGTTGCGGCACACGACGGTGTCATCCAATCAGTCGATGCTGTTGACACCAAAACGAGCCAAGTACGACGATTTGAGGCTCCGCTGTTTGCCGACTGCACTGGCCATGGCACAATTGGCTTTCTGGCGGAAGCAGATTGGGATATGACTCCCACCGGACGCATGGGAATGAGTAACATGTGGACCTGGGATGAAATCGACCATGCACCAAGTTTTCCTCCCACCCCCTGGGCCCTACAACTTAAAATGGAAGACTTTCCTTACCCGCGTGACCACCATGGTCAATGGTTTTGGGAAAGCGGTTTTGATAAAGATCCCATCGGCGACGCAGAGGGAATTCGGGACTGGAATTTGCGTGCTGTCTACGGAGCGTTTTCAGCCATGAAAAATGGAGATGGCGCTGCAGATCACCAAAGGGCCACACTCACATGGATTGCCTACGTTGGCGGTCCCCGAGAGAGCCGGAGATTAATGGGCGACGTGGTGCTCACACAGGACGATATTGTCAACAAACGGGACTTTGACGATGGTTTCGTTCCAAGTACGTGGAGCATTGATCTGCATTATCCCAAAGAACAGTTTATAGGCAATTTCTCAGAGAATCCTTTCATTTCAATTGCTGAACACGATAACCGAGTCGATCGACAATACGGTTACCCTGTCCCATATCGCTGTTTCTATTCGAGGAACGTCGACAATCTATTCATGGCTGGACGTTGCATCAGCGTGACTCATGAAGCACTTGGAACGGTTCGCGTAATGAAAACGTGTGGCATGATGGGGGAAGTAGTAGGTAAAGCCGCCAGTTTGTGTCGACAGTACGACTGTTCCCCTAGAGATGTCTACACTTCCCATTTATCCGAGTTGACACAGTTGATTCAACTTCCCGGCAAAGCGCGAAGAAACGAATTAGGTGGCGAGACTGTAATACCCGATGATGCCTTGCCGCTGGCTTCCTCCTTCGGCCCAGAAACCGGTCGACAATTGGCGAGCCTCGATGGCATCGTAGTGGATGACGAATCTGCCCAATTCATGGGCAAATGGACATCTGGACAAGGACTAAAGGGATATGTTGCATTTGGATATCGATATGCTAGTCCAGATAGCAATGCAACTGCAATGTTTGAGCTACCAGTTCCGCAAACCGGGCGATTCGCCCTGCGAGCGATTTGGTTGCCGCACGAAAATCGCGCCAAGAAGGCTCCGGTCGATGTAAAGGTTGATGGGAAAATAGTTTCCACAATCTTACTTGATATGAGCCATGAGGCTGGACAAGACGACTTTGCAGAACTTGCAACTTTGTCGCTAGTCGCAGGTTCGAAAGTAGCTGTCGTTTTTCGGACAGACCATGCCGGTGGGTTAGTACACGTTGATGCCGTTCAACTTAAACCAATCAAATGAACGGAGCATACACTGGAGTTTCCTCAAATCTCAATTTTGGGAAAAATAAAAAAATAATTGGTTCGGTCAATTCCTCAGCTCCGCCAAAATGATCCCTTAGAAAATAGTCTTTGCTAAAACCACCCTAAGGAATTCTGGGCGAACCGATGCCTACCCATCTCCCGTTGCGTTACTTAAATACTGAACAGCCCAAAACTTGCGCTCCAAAACTTTCCATTTCAGACAATTGGCTCTTATAATATAGAAGACCAAAATCCGCGCTGAAGATGGACCTTGGAAATCCGATCGACGGACCGCGGAGGTTTGTTGCCATTGGCTGTCAATGATTCGAAGGGTTCGCTTTGTCCATTGCCTGTTTTTTTGTGCAATGAATTTAGGGGCTCCAATTATGTTCTATTTAGAGTCATGCATATGCTGAAACGCTTGGACGCAGAAGATGAAGAGCGCGCGGCGCCGGATTTGGAAATCCGACAACTCGAGCAACACCAACAAATAGCCCCTGCCGAATTAGCAGGATACTCTTGGCTTGCCGTCGATGGACAAGCATTGCTATTCAGTTTAGTTTTCCATCTTGTCATCGTAGTGGGATTGGCGGTAATCCCCCTAGTTGTCCAGCTACCAGACGACATTAGTTTATTTGCCGGACGGCCGCTCCCGGAGGTCGATCAATTCACATTCGTTGAAGAAATCGCGCCTTCGGACCAAATCGAAACTGAAATAGGCAGCAACAGTGAACATGGTGATTTATCTGCTTTAAGTAAGGCTCCCATTCTGGCGGAGCTATCGGAACTGCCACCAGAGCAAGGAGACGTGTTTATTGACCAACCCACCGTGCAGTTAAGTCATCAGTTGCAATCGGTCGGATTGATAAAGAGTGAACAGGCAATTAAAGGCATGACCGGTATCGGTACAACAGGTACTGAGGGTGCCGTCGATCAAATCACCTACCACATTCTACGTAGTATCGAAGAACGCCCCACTTTGGTCGTCTGGTTCTTTGATCAGTCGGGTAGTTTGCTGCGGCGCCGCGAGGAGATCCGCGATCGCTTCAATCACATCTATGAAGAACTTGGAATTATCCAAAACGCTCAATCTGATACGCATACTCAGGACCCGGACTCGGCACCTTTACTGACCAGCATCATTGCTTTTGGAGAGTCCATAAATCTACTCACTCCACGACCAACGGCTGATATGCAGGATATTCGGACCGCCATCGATTCCATAGAACTTGATGGATCCGGCATTGAGCGAGTCTTTTCTGCTTTGTTCCTTGGAGTCGATAAATTCAAATCATACGCTGCCGGTCGTGGCAACAAACAAAGCCGAAGAAACGTGATGTTTGTAGTGGTCACGGATGAAAAAGGAAATGACGCCGCCGGATTGGATAAGACTATCAATGAATGTCTTAAGTATGGAATTCCCGTCTACGTGGTAGGCGTCCCGGCACCATTTGGTCGAGAACTAACCTACATCAAATATGTGGATCCAGATCCCAACTTTGATCAGTCCCCTTCCTGGGCAGAGGTTGAACAAGGTCCCGAGACGATTATGCCAGAACGAGTCCGATTGGGTTATCAAAACAATCGCTATTTCGAACCTGTAATCGATTCGGGATTTGGTCCCTTTGCTCTAAGCCGGTTGGCATATGAAACGGGTGGAATCTATTTCACGGTTCATCCCAATCGACGAGTTGGGCAGCGAGTTAGAGGAAATGAGATTGATCCTTTCGCATCGAATTTGGAGTATTTCTTCGATCCCGAACAAATGATCAAGTATCGGCCCGATTATGTCTCTGTGGACGAGTATAAGGTAACTGCCCAGCAGAGTGCATTGCGTACCGCACTATTAGAAGCGGCAAGGTTCTCGGCCACGGGCACGCTTGAACAGCCCAAAACTACGTTTGTAAAGTCGGACGAAGCTGCGTTTGTCAATGAGTTGAGTCTGGCACAACGCGATGCAGCCAAGCTGGAACCACAGTTAGGACAATTGGCAATGATCCTCGAAACGGGTGTTCCAGCTCGTGAGCAAGAAACATCCGCACGCTGGTTAGCTGGTTTTGACCTAGCGTTGGGCACGGTCCTATTTCACAAAGTACGTGCAGAGTCCTTCAATGCAATGCTCGCCAAGGCTAAGCGAGGAATGGCATTTGTAGACTCAAAGAATAATACTTGGGTGTTAAGACCGTCGGAAGAGATCTCTGTTGGTAGTCGAACGGAAAAAGAAGCCGAGCGAGCTAAGGAATTGCTCCGATCCGTGGCCACTACGCACGCGCAAACTCCATGGGGATTGTTGGCCGAGCGAGAGTTAAGAAATCCGGTAGGATGGAAATGGGAGGAAACTTATACTGAATTAAACCCACCAGCAGCGCCAAATTCGACTAACAACAATCCTCAACGCCGCCCACCACAGGACGACCAAGCGCGCATGCTGGCGCCACCCGCACCCAAACGTCCCGTTCCCAAACTCTAGCCTTTCCCCAATGGGGTCTTACTCTTCGCATAGCAATGTATATAGTGTCTTCCGCCAGAAAGCAAAAGTCGATTCGGGACAATAGCACAATACATCCCTCGTCGATCGCGTTCGCGTAAACCACTAGCTGTTGGAACATTCCCGATTTTTTTGTTGGGGGCGATTTGGGTAGATGCAGACACCAGTAGGGATCACGCTCGATAGGCTTTCTGTCAGGCTTGGCAACCAATCTATACTACAAAGTTTCTCCGTTGATGTCGTGCCGGGCAGCATTGTGTCCATAGTAGGTGCATCTGGTTGTGGAAAAAGTACGCTGTTAAGAGTAATAGCTGGATTGCAAACGCTTACTTCTGGAGAGGTCACAT
>JAGQOY010000277.1 GCA_020427005.1 Planctomycetales bacterium | reverse complement strand
GTTAGTGCGAGTCGCACGGACGTATAGCGTGTGTTTTCAAGGAAATCATTGAGCAAATGTGCGAAAAAACGCTACTCCTTCGTGAAGTTTGCTCTAAGGCCTAGGGCATCGTTAGGATTTCGCCGATGCTGAGTTTCCATGAACTGGGATAAACGCGGGGCCAGTAATCCTTGCAGAAACTCCAGAAATACTGAGCAGACACCAAAACGTGGATCGTTGGCGAGCATGATCCCAAGACGCTAAAATAGTATGGACGTGGTAGCTGGTAAGTAGGCCCTCTTTATGTAATTTGGGGACATCAATTAGTCCTACGCGAAGAAAAAACGATGAAGCCTTTGTTTGAGTATCTAATGCAACGCACGAGGCGTTACTTCTTGCGTGAGAGTGCTTTGGGCTTGGGTGCGCTTGCCGCAAACTTTCTGGAGTCTGGTTCTCGGACCTTGGGGGCAACATCGGTCTCGCAAATGGGATCGCAGCCGAAAGCTCGTGCAAAACGGGTGATCTACCTTCATATGACAGGTTCGCCGCCCAATCTGGATCTCTTCGATTTCAAGCCGGCTTTGATTAGTCGAACAGGTGAAGATTGTCCACAGTCCTTTCTTGAAGGACGTGAATTTGCGTTTACCTCCGGCACTCCGACTTTATTGGGAACACCACAAACATTCACACGCGTAGGTAAGCATGGGACTTGGATGTCAGCCGCTATCCCGCATCTGCAGTCGGTAGCTGATGAACTTTGTTTGGTGCACTCAATGTACACAGATCAGTTTAATCATGCACCCGCCGAACTCTTGATCTATACAGGTTCAGCGCGAGCCGGACGTCCTTCTATGGGATCATGGATCACTTATGGATTGGGTTCCGAATGCGATGATCTACCCGCATTCGTGGTGTTGATCTCCAGTGGGGTGCAACCCAACGGTGGTAAGAGTTCATTTGGAAGCGGGTTTCTACCCAGTGTCTATCAAGGTGTGCAATGTCGTTCCAAGGGAGATCCCGTGCTTTATGCTTCGGATCCGTCAGGGATGAGTCGCAAAGTTCGTCGGGCCACATTGGATACACTCAATGAGTTAAACCAATTGCAAGCAGACGAAATGGGGCATCCCGAAACTTTAACGCGGATTGCGCAATACGAACTTGCATTTCGCATGCAGACAAGCGTGCCGGAAGTGATGGATATCTCGCGAGAAACGCGTTCTACCTTGGATGCCTATGGTGCTGTGCCCGGTGAAAGCAGTCTGGCAAACAACTGCTTGCTGGCTCGTCGATTGGTAGAGTCAGGCGTGCGGTTTGTACAGTTGTTCGATTGGGGATGGGATTACCATGGAACTCGGGAGGATTCCGGCATTGGGGATGGGCTAGTTAAAAAGTGTGCCACCATGGATCGTCCCGTCGCAGCTCTGATTCGCGATTTGAAACAGCGAGGTTTGCTAGATGATACATTGCTAGTGTGGGGCGGTGAGTTTGGGCGTACTCCCTTCCGCGAAGGTCGAACAGCGAAAAGCACGATTCTAGGTCGTGACCATTACCCGGATTGCTTTACCATGTGGCTGGCAGGAGGTGGCGCCAAAGGGGGATTTGACTATGGGGCAACCGACGAGTTGGGCTTTGGCGTATCCGAACGCCCGGTCCATGTGCACGATCTGCAGGCTACTATCTTGCATTTACTAGGTATCGAACATACGCGCTTAACCTATCGTTTTCAGGGACGCGATTACCGATTGACCGATGTGCATGGCAATGTGGTTCACGACTTGGTAGCCTGATGGCCTTCCACAGGCCGGCCTCCGGAATTGCGAATGGAGGCCCTTATGTCTTGTGGAAGTATTAATTTTTTGGCGGCAGCTACGGATGTTGAATCGTTGCCAGATGCAGGGACCCGTGGCCTCATCCACACGGCCCACACTAGTTCTTGAATGTGGTAGCCTACTGAGCTGAATGGGCTTGCCTGATGTGTAAACGCACAATCCCAAGGCAGGCTACTGCCTCAATAGCATGTAAATTTGGACGACGACTGGAATCAAGAAGATGGCGATCAGAAGCCAAGCGGTATAGACGTACAGGCGTCGGGTTTTGGGGCCTCTGCCACCAAATTCTCGCTCGATGAATTCATCGTAATCAAAATCTTCATCCTGTTGGGAGTAGGTTCCCTCTGCGTGCGAGATTGTTTCTGGTGATTGATCTGCCTCACGAAGGAAGTGCATGCAGTGGTGGCAATGCTTCGCTAGTCTTCGAACACGTTTACCACATGCCGGGCAATCCAAAAAATCCATTTTCATCCACAATTTCTTTAGGGAACTACTTGGCAGGCATTGCGATGACCCCCTGCCAATCTGGCGGCGGTGTGCGGCGATGTTGGGCGATATAAACAGTCAGAGAGTCTTTAACTTGATCTTCGGCTGGGACTTGATGTAGGAGGCGGAAGGCATCGTTCCAACGCCCGGCCAAGAAATGGTCCAGAGCTTCTTCGTAGGCAGCGATATGAGCGTTTGTCAAAATACTGGCAGACCCAGCCGGAGGTAGTAACTCGCTGACGATCAATGGCGTATGCATGCCGTATGGCAAAACCTTGGCGACACGCCGGACACGGAGTTTGTCAGTGCTCACGTTGTCGCGTACCCAGCCCGCGGTAGGTTCGTCAACCAGTACCGCGGCTTGCAATTGCTTGGTGAGACCTTCTAGGCGAGAGGCTAGGTTCACCACCGGGCCGAAGACCGTAACCTTGACCTGGTCGGTCGTGCCTATACGGCCAGCCACGGCTGACCCCGAAGCGATACCAATTCCAGCGCGAAAACCGGCCAGCGGGTGGTTCGGTTGGGCCGAAAAAAGTTCGAATTCATTTCGAATTGCAATAGCGGCTTGGCAGGCTTGCGTAATGGAATGAGTGTCTGCAATTGGCCAGCCCCAGAAGCCCATGGCGGCATCACCGTGAAAATCTCCTACGACGCCTCCTGCAGCTAGAATTTGATGAGTCATTACGCCCAATGCGTCACTTACTCGTTGCAATAATTCAAGCAGCCTATCCGCAGCATCTTCACTTTTTTGAGAGAATCCTCGTAAGTCGCAGAATAGGACGGAGACCTCGGTTTCACGGGGCGTCAATACTTGTTCTGGGTCACGCATGCTCAAAGCATTCAACACAACAGGCGCAAAGAAATTGCGTAGCCCGTCTTGTTGCCGTTGTAGTCGATGTACTTGCCGTAGGGCCCCAATCGTTGTGGCCGCAAGCTCTGTGAATTTGAGGTCATCCTGCAAATCGTCTGACTGATCTCGATCGGCCGGAGATACAAATAGATTTGCAGCGAAGTTTCCGGCTACATAAATCCCCCAGCCAGGACAAGCCGCTGACAAGACAGGTGTGCAAAAGGCCCAATCGATGTTTTCACTCTGTGAGAAATCGGGACTTGTGTTTCGGGCCCGATTCCACAGGTGCAACACGCTCTCCTGGGATTGTACGGCGGACCGTACCAAGCGAGCACTTGGTGCAACGTGTTGTTGACCCGAGATGTTGCGACAATCCCAGTGCAGAATCTCCAAGGCTTGAGAATTTGGCCCGGTACCAACGCTATCTGCGGCACTCGCAGTGGGAATTCGCACAATGGCAACAAATTCCGCCTTGGAAACGCCCTGCAAGAGAAGGTTTACGACACGAACGCAAAGTTCTTTATCATTGCTAGCTCCGCCAATAATATCAGGCAATTTGCTTAACGCTTCGATTCTACGGTCTGCGTCGCGGTACTTGTTATTGCGTAGCAAATGGGCGGAAAACGTTTGCTCTGTAAAGGCAGGTGATTCCGCTTTTTCAACGCGCAACTGCTGGTCAAGCAATGTAAAAGTAGTTTGGCCAATTACAAAATGATCGCCCAAGGATGCCAAGAAATTTTCTCGTTGTTGACCACGAAAAAAAATAGAGTTTCGGGCTGAGGCAAGTTTGACTACTTCGAGAAACCGACCGTTCCATTGTGCGGTTGCGTGCTGCCTAGAAATTCGATCGTCCCAAGGAGTAGACCAAGGCTCTGCGCTGCGCCCCAGCACAATTTCGATTCCGGCCTCGGGTAAGCTTCTACGCCATCGGTCATGGGGATTGGGGCCCTGAGCGATGAGATCCGGCATGCGCAACTACCTTTTTCGTCCAAAGTTCTTGATTCCTGTGTCACTTATTATCTTATCAACATTCCACGATTTGCGAGTCCGTAACTAACCGGCTTTTGCAGCAGAAACATCCCAGCTAAGTCAAGTATTATTTTGAGTCGCAATGTCATGGACAGTAAGGGCCGCTGTAGGTTACGTTACATAGTCCGTTTGCTCATGTCTTCAAACTCAGGCTTTGTGCGGCAAGCCTTACTTCATGCAGGTGGCGTCTCTTTTCATGGAAAATATTCTAAGCGAACCAAATGGTTGGATGCGAGCGATTGACAGACAAGTTGCTCATGTTTGGATGGTGCGGACCTTTCTAAAACACAGCGACGAAGTTCAAGAGGACGAAGAACTGGCCACGGTGCATCGCGATCTTTATGATTTCATGTTGGCACTCGGACCGCCGCTGGAAGCCAAAGACCAGTTCGAGTATCTGAAAATCGTGCGAAAAAAATCCGTCAAATTGCGACGGGCAACGGAGTTGTTCTTGCAAATACAGCCGGAGGTTTCGAGCCATACCAATTATCAGATGGCGGCCGTCAGTTTAGAGGTGGCTGTACAAGAGATCATGCGCCTAGCTGATATGGCTGCAGCAAGTTGAATGATTGCTGTGTGACGAAACTCACTCGGTTTGAGCTGGAGCTCGTATTACGTGACTTCGCCAGGGAAGGTGGCGACGCTATCATATGTAGGACGCTATGATATGACGTAGTGCAAGAATGTTCGGCAATCAGTGTGGCGCAGAAAGGATAGCAACTTGGCAAGGGAGTCAATGGTGCCACCCGCTGGCGGTGGGGGAAGTAGCGGTCCGACTGGTGGTAGCGATGATCAAGATGGTCAGCTTCGTCCCAAACGCATTGCCGACATGGTTGGGCAGCAGCATGTGATCGAAGTCTTGCGCATTGCCATGGATGCTGCGAAGAAGCGTGATGAACCGTTGGGACACATTTTATTTGATGGACCACCTGGTTTAGGGAAAACTACTTTCGCGACCTGCATTCCGCGCGAAATGGGTGTCTCAGTCCAAATGGCCAGTGGCCCGGCGCTAAAAGCTCCCAAGGATATCATTCCTTATCTCACCAATCTAGAAGACCGTTCCGTACTCTTTTTGGATGAAATACATCGACTTCCGAAAGCAGTCGAGGAATACCTGTATACGGCCATGGAGGATTTCCGCATCGACATTGTGTTGGGAGAAGGGGTTAGCGCTCGGACCCTTAATCTACAGCTGAAACCGTTTACTTTGATTGGTGCGACGACCAGGGCTGGCATGTTGAGCGGGCCCTTGCGAGACCGTTTTCAAATACGCGAACACCTGGGGTTCTATTCGTTGTCTGAACTGTCCGAAATCATTGTACGAAATGCCCAGAAACTAGAGGTCGAAGTGGAGTCTCAGGCGGCACGTTCTATCGCCGAACGTAGCCGCGGAACGCCGCGAGTGGCCAACAACCGCCTCTTGTGGGTGCGCGATTTTGCAATGAGTAAAGCCGATGGGCGAGTCTCGGAACCGTTGGTGGGTAGAGCCATGGAAATGATAGGCATTGATGCGATGGGACTTGACCGACAGGATCGACGGTATCTTGAAACCGTCATTCGGGTCTTTGCAGGCGGTCCAGCGGGAATCGAAGCGATCGCACATACGATGAACGTTTCTGCCGATACGTTGGTTGACGAAGTAGAGCCATTTCTGTTGCGTTCAGAGTTGATGATTCGAACTTCGCGAGGACGCTGCGTTACGCCGAAAGGTTACCGGCACGTAGACCTGAAGCTACCCAAGTCAGGAACATCCAGCCAAGGAACGTTATTCACTGACGAAAATGAATAACTAGCCAGAAAATTCCTTGGCGTTCTAAGCATTTCAGTCTCATCGCCAGCAAATCGTGTACTTGAGTTGTAGAATGTGACTTGTGCCGACAGGTTTGGCTGCAATGTAATTTGTTCGAGAGGGCGTTTCATGACGTTTACAAATCGGCGAGAACTATTGGCAAGTGCCATAGCCGCCACAACAGCGGTCGGAATGACCGCTGTTGCACAAGATCCAAATCCAGCCACAGCTGCAGCCGGAGGAGTAAATTCAATGAAAGGACGTATCCGACAAAGTGTCATGGGGTGGTGCTTCAAGCCGATGTCGGCTGTTGAATTGGCCAGGCTTGGAAAAAAGTTGGGATTAGTGGCAATAGAGGGAGTGGACGCAAACGCATACCCCGATATCAAAGCGCTGGGCTTAAATATATCGCTTGTCGGTAGTCATGGATTTGCGAAGGGGCCAATTAGCACGGACAACCATGTGGAAGTTGAAGCAACGCTGCGCAAGAGCATCGATATAGCTGTCCAATTTGACGCTCAAAGAGTTATCACGTTTACCGGCATGCGGGTCTCCGGAATGCGAGATGAAACCGCCAAACAGAATTGTCTGCAAAGTTGGAAGCGTGTCATTGGCTACGCCGAAGAAAAAGGGATCACGCTTTGTTTAGAGCATCTCAATAGTCGAGATGATTCGCATCCTATGAAAGGACATCCAGGCTATTTTGGGGACGACGTAGATCTGTGCATTGAACTTATCCAAGCCATGGATTCTCCTAATTTTCGTTTGTTGTTTGATATCTATCACGTGCAAATCATGCATGGTGACGTAATTCGTCGAATCCGCAACTTGCATCCCTGGATAGCCCACTACCATACTGCGGGTAATCCTGGACGTTGCGAAATCGATGAGAATCAAGAGATCAATTATCCACCCATCATGCGAGCAATTCTGGAAACGGGGTATCAAGGGTATGTAGCTCAAGAGTTCATACCAACTTGGGATGACCATGCTCGGGCGCTGCAGCATGCCATCGGTGTGTGCGATGTTTGAGCACTCTGCAGATCTTAAGGCGAGCGGCAGAAAAAAATCTACCAATCCTAACCCGAAGCGTAAGAGCGTAAGCGAGGGACCGAACAAGAATCCGTCACATACCTTTCGGGTTGGGACGTTTATTCCGGCCGCTCCCTAATCTGTCGATTGTCCCGCGCTCATTGGCCTGGTAGGCACAATTCATGTTTCGAAGAAAATCTGCGGGAACCTGGAATTCATAATTGCTGTCTAACCTATGGTGGCTACGTCTGAAACGTTGGAATCACCCAATTGGTGTTTTGCAACATACCTCCTGTAACGCCTTCGATACCAGGTATCCGATGGAACGCGTCCTAAAAAAATAGGGCCACTTTGGGAGCCAAGGGCGTCAGACAGGACGTTCATCGGACGCTACGGATTGTGCTTCGCACGGTGTGTGTATAGCGGCAGTTTGGGGAATTCCAGGCCATGAAGAAGCTCCTAGCATGTGGCTCCTATAATTGTGTGGGGTAGGTGTAGTTTCCCAGGAAAAGTCGAATTGGCGCCTGGTTGTTGCCTAATTCCTGCCGATATTCTCAGTAGGCCATTTTTGGGTTGTTTTAAGCCAACGGAACGAGTTGGCTGGTTTTGGTATGGGCTTTCTAGCAGGGTGCTGAAAAAGTCGATTTGCA
>JAGQOY010000276.1 GCA_020427005.1 Planctomycetales bacterium | reverse complement strand
ATGAGTATCCAATCCCGTTGCAAGCAATCCGCATCGGCGATATTGCCATTGCAGCTGGCCCATGCGAGATGTTTTCCGAAACAGGTATGAAGATCAAGGCTGCCAGCCCCTTTGAAAAAACTTTCGTAATCGAATTGGCCAATGGTTACAGCGGCTATCTTCCAGATCAACAACAACATCAATGGGGTGGTTACGAAACCTGGGCGGCGCGCAGCAGTCACCTCGAAATTGGTGCTGAAGAATTGATACGAGCTGAGTTGCTGCGACTGCTAGCAGAAACAAAGAACTGAACTTTCAGGAAACTGCTACGAATTCGACAGAGTATTGGCGGCTAACTGTTTGGTAACGCCTGATCTGGCTCAGTTTGAATGACCAAGTCAATTTGCAGATCGCTATGCAAACAACCGAATACGCAGCTACATTCAATAATGACATCACCCGAACACACGTTAGTTGGCATTCATGCCGCATTCGCCTGTGGTCTTCACCGCAGCTATGGTTGGCCGATCGTAGTTTTGGCAGCAATTTCTTCGAATATTCCAGATTGGGACGGGCTACCAATGTTTTTTGACATGGCTCGATTTGAAGTTGGACATCGGGTCTGGGGACACAATTTTTTGTGTATTGGGATTTCGTCAGTGTTTTTTGGGTTGTTGCAGTTCCGGTATCGATTTATTGAAAACTCTTCGCGTCGAATAGGAAAATTCTTGCCTCAGGGGGCTTCTGTCCATCGCGAAACCGTTGTCATACCACTGTATGTTCTCACAGCGGTGTGTTTCGTAGCACAGGCAATACATTTGCCGTGTGACATAGTTGTTTCAGGAGGCAATGGACTTTCAGATTGGTTAATTAAACCATTCTGGCCTTTCTCAGATCAAGGCTTTGTGCTCGCATTAATTCCATGGGGAGATATTGGTCCAACCATCATTATGATGTGCGGAATACTTTTGGTTGCCAGGAATCCCAAAAGGCTAACTCGGATTTCTGTCATCACCCTGGCAGTGTTAATCATCTATTTGTTAGTACGAGGATGGACTCGGGGCGTGTTATAAACGAAGACATGTTGGCCCGTTACCTATCCGACAACGGTGTGCCGTGTACGGATAAATAGCATATGCCTCCTTCCATCTCCACACCAATGCCCACGCGTCCAAAGCCAAGCGACATCAGGTAGGCGGCTGCCTCCTTCTGAAAATCCGAGTCGTTGTCAAGTTGAGGCTGATCCATTCTTAAAGTGCCATAATCCTTTGGCTTTTCGAAGTGTGCAACAATCTGGACCGTTCTCTCATTAACTGTTCCGAGTTTCGAAATAGTCTCACGAATTAATGATTCTTCCGATTCGGTTAGTAGTTTGGTTGCGTCCAATGGCAGAGATTTCGCTACGTCGATGAAAACATCCACTTGACCAAGCGTAGGAGAGGAAGCCTTCATTGCAAGGTAGCTGCTGAAGGCGTTAGTTATAGCAAAAACCTTTACATCCTCATTTCCTAAATTGGACTCGGGGACACTCGGATTGTTCTTCTTCGGTAGAGGCGTCCAGTCACGGCCGTCCTGCACAATGTTCTTAATGAAAACGACATCTCCCACATCCCAACTTCCCATTCGATTCTCAAATTCTTTCTCAACTCTGTTCGTCATTTCTAACGTAGCCCTACCATCGCTCGTGGCTTCGAACTCCAACCAAACAGCCATTGCTCCACCGTCATCTGATCGCATCCCGTTTAAGGCGTCTCGTAAGCTCAAAAAATCAAATCGCTCCAGGTCCAACTCTGGGTTCTTTGCATCGAAAAAAGTGCGGCAATTTACATTGGCATAAACTGTGACATTTTTGTTATGAAGCCGGCTGGCTCCTTGCAAACGCCACTTTTGGAAAGTTGTACTGACGGACGTCACAAAAAACTGGTCAGACAAGACCTGGTGTAGCTCCCCATTCAAATTCGAGTCTTGGTTAGCAGGCGATTGCGCTCTCAATTCCAACTTAACAACATGTGCCATCGAGAGGCCAATTAAGAGGCTTAGTGCAAGTCCGCTCCTTAGGTTAGAGTAGGGCACGCTTCCATTTGATAACACGCGGCGAATCCTTCTTGACAAACTCCCTCCTCGGACTGCTGACACCAGAATGGATAGTCTATTACTAAACTCTCCCAATGAGAGCAGAGCTTTGGCGTAGTGGGTTGTACCTCCAGACGATTGCATTGCAATGTCATCGCAAGCCCACTCGACACTGTCCTCATACGCTCGAGCTGCATACCAAGCAAGCGGATTAAACCAATGCATGGCTGCCAATAAATTCGCTATGAAGACCTTGACTACATCGTGCCGCTCGTAGTGAGCCAGCTCATGCCGAAGTATCGCTCGTCGCTGCGGAACGGGGAGATCATGCCAGAGCTTACTTGGTATGACAAGTCGATACCCGCTAGGCCATCTACACAGCAAAGGTCCTATGTCTCGACTCACGAATAAGGATGGACGCCCCGGGCTGAGTGATTGACTAACGATTTCCTGCCATTCTTGGTTCCATTCCTCAATATCACATTCCCAGCAAGGTAGATTGCGAATGAAATTCACATAGCGAGTGCCCCAGCAGAATAGGAGCCCTAATAGAACAGCCACCCATATGAAAAGAAGAATTTCTGCAAGGTACGAGTCCATGGACTCTTCTGCTATGGCATAACTCGATGCGATATTTGGGGCATCACCGCCAACGAGCGCACTTGAACCCAGTTGATGGCCATCAATTGCAAAACTGGTTGTCGATTGGCTGCTTTCCAGAGCCCCCTGCCATGGTATCGCGATCGGTATTTGAAAAACTAGGACAGCTTGGAATAAGACAATGGACCACCCGATTTCATGAATCCTTGGAAACCGATGGCGGAGCAATCCAAGCAAAGCCCCCGCCAATAGAGCACATCCCATCAAGAACGCAGAGGCGACCATCAGCTGATACAGTATCTGAGTTGCTAAATCATTCATAATTCATCCCCTTGAAGTCTTGATTGCTTTTCAGCTTCCGCGATTAGTGTCTTTAATTCCTCAATTTCTTGAAGCTTTAGGCGACGGTCTTTGAGCAAATGGGTCACAAGTGGCAGCACACTGCCACGGCTCACTTTTTCCAGCAACAGAGTGAGATCACTATTGGTAACATCTTCCTGCTGCAGTGCGGCCGAGTACCTAGCGGGTCTAGCTCGCGATCGTTTCACGATACCCTTCTTAACCATGCGATTGAGCCGCGTTTGAACTGTCGTATATTCTGCTTTTCCCTCTAAAGCCCTTTGCGCCTCGACAATCGACACGCTTCCTTCTCGCCACAGCATCTCTAGCATTTCCAGCTCGCTCGCTAGAAGCCGCGGAACGGCTTTTTTTCTCATCGCATTTCTCCTATTACATGTGTAGTAGACCAATATATGACACGTGTAGTAGATTGCAAGGGAATTTTCAGAATTCAATAACATTTTTGAATTGGGAGCACGCGAACTCCATTCTATATGCGGCAGACTCCTTGCCATTGATTGCATTTTGATGGAGGAATGTCTTGGACAACTCCTCCCCATCCCCATCCTTTATGCGCATCGCAATCCAGGCTGCAAAGCTTCGTGAACTGATCTAAAATCTTGTTCTGGTACTACTAATATGAAACAGTGATTTTTGACAATTCACACGCGAGGACCAAGACAATGCCTTTGAATTTTAGTCGTCGGAAATTCTTGAATGCTGCAGGGACATCTGTGGCTACATTTACGATTCTGCAAGCTGGTTCTGCGCGCACGTATGCGGCCAATGAAAAGCTGAGTATCGCCTGTATCGGTGTCGGCGGCAGAGGGGGAAGTAATATTAGCGGAACCGAGTCCCAGAATATCGTGGCTCTGTGCGATGTTGACTGGCAACGTGCAGCCGCGGCATTCGCGAAACTCCCAAGTGCGAAGCGATACAAAGACTATCGGGTAATGTTGTCTGAAATGGAGTCGAAGATCGACGCTGTCGTCGTATCGACTCCAGACCATCATCACTTTCCTGCTTCGATGACCGCAATTCGGCTTGGCAAGCATGTTTACTGTGAGAAACCTTTAACGCACTCGATTTGGGAGGCCCGCGAATTGAGAAAGGCAGCCCACGAGGCTGGTGTGGCAACACAAATGGGCAATCAGGCGCAAGCGTCCAACGATACTCGAATCGTTCAAGAATTTGTCATGGACAATGCCATCGGGCCGATCCGCGAAGCACACATCTGGACCGATCGACCTTCGCGCGGTCTGCACGGTGAATACTGGCCGCAAGGAATTCCACGTCCAACAGATACCTCAGCCGTTCCCGATACGATGGCTTGGGACTTGTGGATCGGGCCAGCGCCGATGCGACCGTATCATCCAGCATACGCGCCCTTCAAGTGGCGAGGCTGGTGGGACTTCGGAACCGGTGCCTTGGGTGACATCGGGTGTCACTTCTTCGACCCAGTCTATCGTGCATTGAAGCTGAAAGCTCCGAGTACTGTCGAGGCAGTCTCGACACGAGTGAACGAAGAATCGTATCCCCTAGGATCGGTGGTGACATTCCATTTCCCCGCCCGGGGCGAAATGCCGCCTGTGAAACTGCAGTGGCACGACGGTGGGCTGCGACCGCCGCGACCGGATGCTTTAAAAGACGGCAATAATATGGGGGCCAACGGTGTGATGCTGGTTGGTGAAGAAGGTGTGATTTTGACCGACTGGGACAATGGCTGGCACATGTTCCCCGAAAACCGAGCAAAAGAATACGGAACTCCACCCGAAGTGCTGGCTCGGTCGCCAGGGCACCACGAGGAGTGGATACTGGCGTGCAAAGGTGGCCCGAAAGCCGGGTCCAATTTTGATTGGGCGGGTCCGCTAACCGAAGGCATCCTGTTAGGCAACGTAGCTCTGCGATCTCAACTGCGAGACGATCTCACGCAAAAAAAGTTGTTGTGGGATTCTGACAACTTGGCGTTCACGAACCATGATTCTGCAAATCAGTTTCTACGTCGGGACTACCGCGAAGGATGGCAAGTCTAAGAATGAATTAATCACTGAACCTTCTGGCTTGTTTTTCAAAATATCAATCGTAGGGATAGCTTGTGATGAAAATCTCGAAATGCAATCGCTGGCTCCAGTTGCTGTCAGTTGCGGTGATCATCGTAGGACATATCTGTGGAGCAGTGGTGCGTGCCGGTGATTGGCCCAACTACCGTGGTCCTAACTACGACGGGATTTCCAACGAAACAAACTGGCACGCCAACTGGGGTGATGCAGGTCCTCAGGTACTTTGGCGGGCGTCGGTGGGAATTGGTTCATCCTCGGTCGTCATCGCCGATGGGAGGGCCTTCACAATGGGGAACCACGGCGAGCAAGAAGAACAACAGGTAGATACTGTCTACTGCTTCGACGCCGACACGGGCGAAACTTTGTGGAAGCATACGTACAAGTGTCCCTCGTTGCCAAAGTATTATGAGGGCGGCACGCTTTCGACTCCGACAGTTGACGGTAACGTCGTCTACACATTCTCGAAGATGGGTGACCTGTTCTGCCTCCAAGTCGATTCAGGAAAAGTGGTCTGGGAAAAACAACTCTACCGAGACTTGGGCTTCGAGCTTCCGACGTGGCATTTCTCCTCGGCGCCCTTGATCCTGGATGACAAGTTGATTCTCAATTTGGGTTCGGCTTGCACGGCTTTCAACAAGAAGACAGGTGAGGTGATTTGGGAGAACGGTAAGGATATCTGCGGCTACTGTACGCCGGTGCCAGCCAAACTGGACGGACACGAGTGCGTTGTGTTCTGCGGCGCCGACTCCATCATGAGCGTTCGGATCTCTGACGGAAAGTTGTTGTGGCGTTACCCGTTCTTCAATAAACACAAAGCCACAGCGGCCGACATGATTGTTGTGGGTTCCGATGTGTTCGCTTCGTGCGGCTATGGCAGAGGTTGCACCAAAATCCGAATTGCCGACGGACAGGCGACATCCATTTTTGACACTACGGTGATGAGGAATCAGCACACTTGCTCTGTCTATTGGCAGGGAAATATCTATGGTTTCGATGAACAAACTCTCAAGTGCATTAGTTTCAAGGACGGCAGCGAGCGATGGAGCGAGAAAGGTATGGGGAAAGGAGCGATTGCCATGTGTGCAGACGGCCGAATGTTGATCATGAGCGACAGAAGCGAGCTGGTGATTGCTTCTGCGACTTCCGCAGCGATGGAAACGATTGCTCGTTTCCAGGTATTACCGCGGGCGATGTGCCGGACAACTCCGGTACTATCCAATAGTCGGATCTACGTTCGCAACGCCGATGGTGATTTGGCTTGCCTGGATGTCCAATAGCTGCCCCATAGAAACTTCGAAGAAAGAGGCACTCATGCGATCCACTATCTTACTGCTGCTGATAGTAGTAGCAGTTACCGCTCCTGCTCATGGCACCGAGCCTGGCGAAGTGATTGAGAACTCAATCGGCATGAAGCTGGCGTATATTCCCCCTGGAAGGTTCACGATGGGAAGTCCCGATACCGAAGTCGGTCGTGTTAGCCACGAGGTGACGCGGGATGTCGAATTTGCGACGGGATTTCGTATTGGAGTTACTGAAGTCACGCAAGCTCAATGGCAAACGGTAATGGGAACGAACCCTTCCTTCTTTAAAGGTGACGATCGGCCCGTTGAGCACATCAGTTGGCAAGACGCAATTAAGTATTGCCAACACCTCAGCCAGAGCGAGAACAAGCGGTACCGCCTACCAACGGAAGCAGAATGGGAGTACGCATGCCGCGCTGGCACGACCACTGCTTATTCCGCAGGCGACAGTCAAGCCGCGTTGGCTACCGCCGGGTGGTATCGCGCGAATGGCAAGAACGAAACCCATTCAGTCGCCCTCAAGCAGCCCAATGAATGGGGGCTATACGACATGCACGGCAATGTTGGGGAGTGGATTGCTGAGCGTCCCGAAGAACGCAAGAGTGACGTGAATTCCGCCCGGCTAGACCAGGAAGAGAAGGGCCTGCGTGACTGGCGAGGCGGCTCATGGGGATTGAATGCCAACGACTGCCGTTCTGCTTCGCGATTGAGCATCAATGGTACTTTTAAGAACTTCGACATCGGTCTCCGCGTCGTTTTAGAACTCGATTAGAGCTCTTAATGCGAAGAACAACTCGGACGTCTGCAAAGAGCCCCCTTGCGAGACCAACCTACCCTAAATATCGAATAGCACAGTCGAATAGCACAGTCGAATAGCACAGTCGAATAGCACAGTCGAATAGCGCAGATCAAGTAGGTGAATTTTCCGGACTTAACATGAAAACTTAGTACGATTCAGTGTGAAAACCTTTGTACGATTCAGTGTGAAAAACTTAGTACGATTCAGTGTGAAAAACTTAGTACGATTCAGTGTGAAAAACTTAGTACGATTCAGTGTGAAAACCTTTGTACGATTCAGTGTGAAAACCTTTGTACGACGGACTTCCAGTCCGTCGCATCTAACTATCTCTGGCTCATAAATCCATTTTACAATAAACGAACGTGAACATCGTCTGCCAACATTACTAATCAGCTCATGATAATATCCACCTTTAACAAACCAGCTCCTCCCGATTTTCGAGGGCTCGATGTTGACCTACCGATTCGAGTCTACTACCGCCATCTGCCGCATTGGCGGCAGGACAGAGCCACTTACGCTGTCACGTTTCGCCAGGCGGA
>JAGQOY010000275.1 GCA_020427005.1 Planctomycetales bacterium | reverse complement strand
ATCACCCAACAGTGAAAAGGCGGACTCATGGGTAACAGCCTTTCCCTCCCAGGCTCTGCAGCGACGGGGAGGGCAATCCCCTTCTCACCGCTTGCGTTACTCGCGATTTCTCCGGGAGGGACTGTTAGGGCCAAGAGCGAACAACGAAAAGTGTCAGAAATTTTAGAAAATGGGCTCTCGATAACCGACCCGGCGCGCTAGAGGAAACGTCTTAACTGTATTGGAGTTGCTGTTTTTTTGAACAACAGAGATTGAATAAGTGTTTTTGAAGTGAATTCCGCACCTCTGTCTGTTTTGGCTACCATCCGAATGCCCAAGGTACTAATGGTTCAAGATGCAGAACTTGGGGCTTCCGAAGAGGTCTTGTTTCGGCAGTGGTACCTTAGTTTGTATGCCCTATGCTACGCGAAGTTATCCTGTGCAACTGACGCGGAGGATGCAGTTCAAGAGACCTTTTTGCGATTATGGCGACAACATCTCGGCCCAGGCGAATTGAAGGATGTTGGGGCTTGGTTGCGTAGCGTCGCTTCGAATGTTTGTATCGACATCATTCGTCGACGAAAAGTGCGTCGCTATGCCCCGTTGGATGCTGACTCGCATGTCTCGAACGGCTCCAGCGAAGTGGACGAAAAGGACCAGCGAGATTTCATTCACAGCATTATCAACACATTGCCAGAATCTACGCGCGAAGTGGTGTTGTTGCATTATTACACTGGGTTGAGTTACGACCAAATGGCAACTTGGCTATCGGTTTCTCGCTCAACTGTAAAAGCTCGATTGCGATCGGCACGGCAGTTGTTACGGGACAGGTTAGAAAGCAGGGCAGAGTCCACCAATGAATTGTAAAGATTATCAAGAATTGATGGGAGAGTTTCTCGACAGCGAGCTACTTGGCGAATTCTCTTTGGCGTTGCAGGAACATCTGACAGGTTGTGTCCATTGCCAGAGGGAGTGGATCAAGCTTCAGCAAGTTGATCAGCAATTGCGTAAATCTTTGACCATACCAGTTCTGCCCAACATGATCCGCGACCAAGTGCCTTGGAGGGAGCTTGCGCAAGTTTTAGAGAGTAGCGATAGTGCCGAAGGTCCACGATTAGGCCAGCATGCGTGGGTTCGAACTTCCTATGCATGGTGGGTCGCCATGGTTGCGTTAGCCGCTAGCTTAGTGCTTATTATGTGGCCCCGAGACGTCATCATGAAAGGTAATGTTGAAGCACCTAATTTTGTTGTCGGACGGATTCGGTTTGTTACTGGTTCGGTTGAATTACGCCATCAAATGAGTAACGAGTGGATTGGTTTGTCCCAGGATAGCTTGCAAGAATTGATCGCTGGCGATCGGATACGTACGGGCGTGGGGGGGAAGTGTGAAGTCGAGACGGAAAACCAAAGCGCCGTACGACTCGATGAGTCAGCGGAAGTTTCGTTCGATGGCTCGGATTCCCTTGCTCTATGGACTGGTCTCGTCTGGTGCTCTACGAAGCGTTCCAAGTTGCAACTACAACTAGTTGGAAATCTCGAGCAACAAAGCAATAACTGTATTTGCCCCGAGGATAGCGAGATCCAGTGGGATTCTTCTACACAAGAGCTGGTTTGCTTGCATGAAGCCGATTCGAACCGAATTTTTATCTGCGATTCTAAGCGGTGTGTGCTAGTGCCGAGCGAAACCATGTGTATTCGCTTAGGAAATTCCAAAACGCCGCGATTTGTTCGACGAAATGAATGGGGGGCGGCAAACAAACTATGGCAGCTGCCTCTCGTGCTGATGGAGCATGAATCCAAGCATGACCGAGGAATTAGTAATGATTTTAAGCGGCTATTAGAAGTGGTCCTTCAGCGACTTGATGCAGCAGAGGAGGATGTGTTTGTGGAAGAATTCTCAACCTTGTTGGGCAAAGAGTCGTTGGCGAAATTGTTGGAAGGTATCGTTTGCGATTCTCTTCCAGTCGATGATCAGCAGAGGCGAAAGGCTCTACAGCTAGCGGTAAAAATGGAGCCTAAATTGTCCGTTGCTACGTTACAAGCTCTACAGTCGAATCGCGATACTGAGCTGGCTGAATTGGCACGTGCAGCACTTCTGAATTGCGAATAACATTCATTCAGTTGCCCTGCTCGGAAAGCTCGGAAAGGGAGGGTGAGACGCGTGCCGAGGCAACTCCTTATTTCAAAACTCTGCGAGGTCCTGAATTTTGAAATTGGGGATTTGATTCGGCTCCGAAAGATAATCCGCGAATCATGGCCACGAGCGCAAGGTGAGTGGGTATAATGGCAATTACTGCCATTGGCTTGGCAACCCCACCTGTTAACCTGCCCCTGAGTACTCTATGACCGTTAGAATTGTTCCGTCAATTCTGAGATTCTTCTCTGCGCGGGAAAAGCTTCTCCAAGTGCAAATTGTATGCTTTGGGGCACTGGTATTTGCTTGCGCGGTAACTTCGAATTGTGCAGAAGTAATCACGGATAATATTTATGAACAGGAGGTGCGGCCATTATTTAAAGAAAAATGTATTTCCTGTCATGGGGCCAATAAAGCCGAAGGTGGACTGAGACTCGATGCCATCCAGCTTGTGCGAGGTGTCGGAGGCTCTAAGGAGGAAGTCCAGAATGGAAACACAGTTGTTATAGAGATCCTGGAGCGAGTGGTAACCGATGATTTAGAGCTTAAGATGCCCCCTGCTGACGGCGGATCTTCTTTGACTGACAATCAAGTTCAAGCCTTGCGGGTGTGGTTCGAAGCTGGCATGCCGGGCCCCGATCATGAGGAAATTCCTAAGGGGCCGGCCGAACACTGGGCTTATCAGGCTATCGTCCGGGAATTTCCTGCGAACCAGGAGTCGGAGACTGCCAATCCAATTGATATAGTCGTTCGCCGCCATCAAGAGGCAGTTGGAGTGTCACCGCTTCCGGCAACGGATTCAGCAACTTGGTTGCGTAGAGTGACCTTTGATGTTACGGGCCTCCCCCCTACGCCTGAGCAATTACGTCAGTTTTGCGCCAATGATACACACCAATCGCGGCGTGAATTGGTCGATCAGCTATTGGCAAGTTCTACCTATGGACAGCGCTGGGCGCGGCACTGGATGGATATTTGGAGGTACAGCGACTGGGACGGCTACAAAGAGGAATTACGCGGTAGCCAGCGTCACATCTGGCATTGGAGAGATTGGATTGTCGAATCGCTTAACGAGAACAAACCGTATGGCAGAATGGTTGAGGAAATGTTGGCTGGGGATGAACTTGCTCCGGATGATCCAGATACGCTTCGGGCCACCGGATTCTTAGCTCGCAACTTTCACAAGAGTAATCGCAATATTTGGTTGGACGCTACAGTCGAACATACTGGTAAGGCCTTTTTCGGATTGACGCTCAATTGTGCCCGATGCCACGATCACAAATACGATCCGATCGCCCAACCTGTCTACTATCAGTTGCGTTCTGTTTTTGAACCTCATCAGATCCGTACGGATCAAATCCATGGCATCTCGAACATCAGCCAAGATGGAATACCTCGGGCATATGATGCGCGTCCGGATGAACCGACTTATGTTTATCGTGGCGGTAACGAGAAGCATCCCGTGACGGACTCTCCGGTGCAACCTGGTATTATTAGTTGGCTGCCAGGTACATTGGAAATTCAGCCCATCGAGTTGCCTTTGGGAGGTTATTACCCGGCACTGAGTGACACCGTTCACGGTAATCAGCTGCACGACAAACGGTCGGCCATACAAGTAGCAGCGGGGCACGTTCAATCGGCTGCACAATCTCTTATCGACGAGCAAAACTCACGAGTTACGCGTCTTGACCCGACAAGTGAAACGTTGGCGCAGAGCCTGTATCGCCAAGCCAATTTGGAACTAGAATTCGCTTTAGCTGATCAGTCCGCCTATCAAGCTCGATTTGAAGCAGACAGTGCGCGAATGACCGGACATTGCTATGAGGAGTATTACGCGGCCGCTCAACTAGCTGCGGTGCGGGAATATGAATTATCCCAAATCCGAGTAGAGCTGGATCTCTTACGTGCACAGGTAGCCCTAGCTAGTGCTCAGGCTGAGCCAGTTAAAGATGCCAAGAAGCAGTCTCAAAAACTGGAAGACCTGCATAAGCAATTGTCTGATGCTCGACAAGCCAAGGCCGGTTTGCCAGCGTTTGTGGCATCCACAAAGTACACTTCTCTGGGAGTCGAATATCCACATTTCAGTACCGGGCGACGCTTGGCTTTAGCTAAATGGATAACCTCACCAGGTAATCCGTTAACCGCTCGTGTGGCAGTCAATCACATGTGGATGCGTCATTTTGACCAGCCTCTGGTTGAGAACGTTTTTGATTTTGGAATGAATTGTCCCAAGCCGGTACAGCTTGAATTGCTCGATTGGTTGGCTGCGGAATTCCTGCGCACAGGTTGGGATATGAAGCATCTTCATCGATTGATTTTGTTAAGCGATACCTATGCTCAATCGAGCGACCTTGCACTGGCACCGCCTGAAAATCTGAGAATTGATAAGCACAATCAGTTTTTATGGATGAATCAAGTGCGGCGTCTGGATGCGGAGGAAGTGCGGGACAGTCTGCTGGCAGTTGGAGGAAAACTGGATTGTACTTCTTCGGGACCGGATATCGACTACGAGCTCGGTGAAACCGTTTACCGTCGAAGCCTGTACTTTCGGCACGCCTATGAGAAGCAAATGTCGATGCTGGTTTTGTTCGATGCTGCTAGTCCCAATGAGTGCTATCGGCGTAGTCCTAGCCTGATTCCGCAACAGGCATTGGTGTTAAGCAACAGCGTGTTGGCTCGTGATATGGCCAACAGTATTGCTCTAGCTAGCGTTCGGTTGGAAAATTCCGTAAATGATGCAGACTTTGTAACGCAACTTTTTGAGTCAACGCTCGGACGTTTACCAATTAGTCAAGAAATGAATCAATGTCTTGAATTCTTGGGGGTGCAAGGTGATCTTCTTTCGGATACCGATCAGCTGCATTCTTTCGGTAACGAAAAGAGTCATGCCGGGTCGTCGAATGCCAAAAATAGAAATCCTCAAGCTCAGGCAAGAGCCAGCTTGGCACTGGTACTTATGAATCACAATGATTTCTTGAGTCTGCGATGATGCGAAATTCACTGATAACTAACGCTGGTTGTAGGCAAGGGATTCTTCGCCGACAACTGTTTTCATCTCTAGGGCTTGGTGGTGTGGCTCTGACCTCCATGTTGCAAGGTGAGCTGTCTGGCCAAGATCTAGCGCATAGTTTGTTGGGTGTGCCAGCAAAAGCCAAAAGCGTAATCTGGATGTTCATGATAGGCGGCGCTAGCCATCTTGAATCATTTGATCACAAGCCTCTTCTAAACCGTTATGCAGGCAAAACAATTGAGGAAACTCCTTACAGCTACGTCTTGAAGAGTCCGTTCTTGGAAAACGAGCGCGTGGTTGCTTTTGATCCCAATAATGGATTTATTCGAACGGAGATCTTTCCACTACAAACCAGCTTTCGAAAATATGGCGAGAATGGCCTGGAAATCAGCGATTGGTGGCCACACTTGGCCCAATGTGCAAACGATTTATGTGTAGTTAAAAGCATGTGGACTGAGGACAGCAATCATGGTGCTCAGCTTCAGTTCCATACCGGACGACACCGAGTGGATGGATTTTTTCCGACTATTGGCGCTTGGGTAAATTATGGGCTGGGAAGCCTGAATGACAATCTTCCGCAATTTGTAGTGATGGGAACTCCTGTTGCGGACTGTTGCGGAGGGATGGAAGCCCATCGCGCCAATTACCTGGGGCCGCAATTTGATGGGGTACCGCTTAAAGTGGATCCGCAAGATCCTCTGCCCTATGCCAAGCCTCCTGAGGGGGTTTACCAGGAACAGCAGCAAGCTGAGTTTGCATTGTTAAGGGAACTAAATGGAATAACTGCTCTGGCTTTTCCAAACGATGAAACGGTCAAGGCTCGCATGAAGGCATACGAGTTAGCCTATCGCATGCAAATGGCAGTACCGGAAGTAGTCAATTTCCAGGATGAGTCTCAGCAAGCAGTGGATGCGTATGGATTGTCAAACCCTGAAACCAAGACTTTTGGAGAGCAGTTGCTGACCGCCCGTCGCTTGGTAGAGCGTGGAGTACGATTTGTTCAAATCTATCATGGAAGTAATGGTGGTGCCGGGCGCTGGGATGCTCACTCGGGGCTGAAGAATGGCCATTCAAAGTTGTGCCGCGAAATAGATCAACCAATTGGTGCACTGCTGAAGGATCTCAAGCAGCGTGGGTTGTTGGATGAGACACTGGTAGTGTGGGCAACCGAATTTGGTCGCACGCCCGGGTCTCAGCATGCGGATGGACGGGATCACCATCCTTACGGTTTTTCAATCTGGATGGCAGGAGGAGGAATTCGAGGTGGAATTGCCCACGGAGCGACCGATGAGCTAGGGTTTCATGCGGTCGAAAAAAGGCATTATGTAACTGATGTGCATGCCACTGTACTACATCAATTGGGCATTAATCACCGGGCCCTTGAGCTACCGGGTCGAAAACGCTTGGAGCGAGACTTCGGTGAACCTATGACAGAAATCATTGCCTAGGAATGGTGCCCACGCATGATGCGGGATCAGGAACTTCTAGATTTCTATAGGCAGCGTCTACTTCAAGATACGGTTCCGTTCTGGTTGCGTCACGCTATTGACTTAGAGTGCGGAGGCTTTATTACCTCCTTGGACCAAGATGGCTGTGTCATTGATACAGATAAAGGAGTTTGGCAACAGGGACGCGGCACCTGGCTGTTTGGTGAACTCTACAATCAAGTTGATAACTCGCAAGCCTGGCTGCAAGCTGCCGAGCATGGGATTCGATTTCTGGATCAATTCTGTTTCGATCCCGCCGATGGCAGAATGTGGTTTCATTTGGATCGTCAAGGCAATCCCATTAGGAAGCGTCGTTATGCTTTTAGCGAGGCTTTCGCGGCAATTGCCTATGGGGAATGGGCTAAGGCTACGGGAAACGCTTGTTATGCAATGAAGGCAGCCAACGTATTTGAACAGTTTTTGGCCCTGAATAAACAATTGCCAGTATTGGAGCCAAAATTCACGCCTCATCGACAAACTCGCTCACTGGCCGTGCCGATGATCACTATCAACACGGCTCAGGAACTTCGAGACTCGGTTCAATTGCCAGCGGCTGAGAAAATAATCGACGAAGCAATCGAGCAAATTCGAGAATTCCATCTCAGGCCCACAGAAGAATGTGTGCTAGAGACTGTGGGACAGCACGGAGACTACCTTCCTCATTTCGACGGTCGGACTTTGAATCCAGGGCATGCCATTGAAGGAGCCTGGTTCATCATGTGGGAAGGAATGTATCGACAGGATGTAGAGTTGACAAAACTTGGGTGCCAAATACTGGATTGGATGTGGGTGAGAGGTTGGGACCAGAAGTACGGAGGATTGCTTTACTTTACCAGTGTTGATGGCCGACCCATTCAGGAGTACTGGCACGATATGAAGTTTTGGTGGCCTCAGAATGAAGGTCTGATCGCGACCTTGTTAGCGTACTTGCTGACGGGAGAAGCACGCTATGCTAAGTGGCATGACGAACTACATCGCTGGGCTCATCAATACTTCCCGGATCCCAAATACGGTGAGTGGTTTGGGTATCTGCATCGCGATGGATCTCTGAGCTCTACACTCAAAGGGAATCTTTGGAAAGGTCCATTTCATTTGCCTCGGCAGCAATT
>JAGQOY010000274.1 GCA_020427005.1 Planctomycetales bacterium | reverse complement strand
TTCCCGACTTCGGGAGTCACTTCCTTTAATTTCTCAATGAACGAGTTGAGCGGGCCGATCTCCGACGATTTCGGGAATTTTCTCACGACAAACGGCACGTCCGCTATGGTTCCCCAGTTGCAGCAGAACCGACTGTCGGGTCCATTGCCAACCGGTTTACCGCATATTTACAACGGTGAATTACATTTCAACCAGTTCGAAGGGCCACTCACGGAACTTGCCGTCGGCACGGGAGGTGTTTTGGTCGCGGATTTCGCCCGGTTTGACGTCACGACGGACTACCCGGGAGTTGACCCGGTTTGGAAGGAACACCAGACCGTGCCTCCGGCAAACGTAGCCGTCGCCCCCAACGGGCCGGGGAGCGCTACGCTCTCCTGGACGCCGATTCTCTATCAGGCCGACCCCGGCTTTTACGAAGTCTTCTCGTCCCAGTCTCCGGGTGGCCCGTACGTCCGCCGTGGCACGACCAAGACCAGCGGCGGAAAAGCCGCCACGGGCCTCACAGTCTCTGGACTTCCCGCGGGCACGAACTACTTTATCGTCCGCTCGACGACGTACGCGCACTACACCCGCGGCACCTCACTCGTAAACGGGCAACCTGTAGTAACCCCCGAATCCGGCTACCTGGGTCAAATCTACGACTTGGAAAGCATCGACAGCGCGGAAGTGACGGCGGACATCACGGTTCCGCCGGGCTTCGCGACGGGTTTTGGCCCCAACACGATTGGTACAGGTGGAGTAAGCACGCTGACGTTCACGATCGATAATACGTTGAACTTATCCGCGGCCAGTTCGCTCGACTTCACCGACAACATGCCCGCGGCCGTGACCGTCGCCTCGCTAGCCAACGCTTCGACGACCTGTACAGGCGGAATGCTGACTGCCACCTCGGGAACTTCCGTGATTTCCTACAGCGGCGGAACCGTCGCGGCCACATCGAGTTGTACGGTGCAAGTGGATGTGACCAGCAACACTACGGGAACGCACGTCAATACGACGGGCGATCTCACTTCGTCGCTGGGCAATAGCGGCACGGCCAACGACTCGCTGGTCGTCGAGCCGCCGCCTACATTCTCCCAAGTGTTCGCCCCGGATTCGATCATCGCCGGGGACACCAGCACGCTGACGTTCACCATCGATAATTCTGCCAGTTCGCTAACCGCGACTAGCCTAGCTTTTTCGGACACTCTCCCAGCCGGTGTTGTCCTGGCGTCACCAGCGAATGCGTCGACGACATGTACCGGCGGATTGATATCAGCGCCGGATGGAGGCGCAACCATCACCTACGTAGACGGTTCGGTCGCAGCGGGTGCCAGTTGCACAATTCAAGTGAACGTGACCAGCGACTCGCCAAACACTTATCTCAATACCAGTGGCGATCTAACGTCCTCTTCAGGCAACAGCGGTACCGCGTCCGACACACTGGAAGTTATCGGACTCGACTTTGGTGATGCGCCCACCGGCGGCGCGGTCGGTGCTCCACCAGACAGCTATCCAACATTGCTCGCAGACAACGGCGCGCGACACATTATCGTGAATGGTGGTCCAAGACTTGGGGCTGCGATCGATGCCGAAGGGAACGGTCAACCGAATGCCACAGCCACCGGGGACGATAACGCAATTAGCGACGATGAGGATGGGGTTGCCTTCGTCACCAGTTCCTTCGCTGGCCAATCGACCCAAGTTACCGTGGTCACATTAAACGGCGGTTTCCTGAACGCCTTCGTCGACTTCAACGCCGACGGCGACTGGCTCGACGCAGGCGAGCAGATTTTCACCAACCAGCCTGTGACGGATGGCGTCAACCATCTTGCGTTCCCAGTTCCCGTGACGGCAGTACCGGGCATTACCTTTGCTCGCTTCCGCCTCAATTCCACCGGCGGCCTGAGTTCGACGGGTTTAGCGACCGACGGTGAAGTTGAAGATTATCAGGTCGTAATAGCCGACCTAACGACAACCTCCGGTGACTCGCCATCCATTAACGAGAACGCCAATACTTCCTCGCCAGCGAACGTGACCACGTTGTTTCGCGGCGACGCAACCAATGGTGACATTCAGACTTTTTCACTTGTTGCGGGAGCCGGTGACACGGACAACCATCGATTCCAGATCCATGGAAATCTCTTGCAAATTAATGTAGGCGAAGTGATCGACTTCGAGTCGTTGGCGAGCTATTCAATTCGTGTGCTTTCACAAGTGAATGGCAGTTTACCTGTCACCAAAGTTTTCCATATCACCGTCAACGATGTTGACGAGGCACCCGTAATCGATCCGATCGCAGATATCTCAACGCTGGTGGATCAGGTCATACTCGATATCACAGGCGAGGAACCGGACTTTACTCCCAATGCACTTCTCACGCCTGCCGAGCGTTTTGCTGCTAGCAGCACGTTAAGTGTAAATGTTCAAGTCGTGACGACCGGATTGCAGGATCTGATCTTCAGCTTGTCGGCGGAAGTGCACGGCAGCTTGTACGAGAATTTCTACGGCGCCGCCGAGAAGTGGTTATACGCTCCCGGTCAATCCCAGTGGTACTTCATTCTTCCAGGTGGCGAATTCTACCGCTGGGCGGGAGCAGGCTCGGCCACCGGTCTTTTGCTGGGAGTGTTGGACCCTGTCGCCTATGTCGACCCAGTGGGTGAGATCGTCCTGGCGGCCTCAGCCAGTGATATCCCCGATCCAGCCGGTGGTTCGAACTTGGTCGTCAATGCTTCGGTAAATCAAGTCACCGACCAAGTGACCATCGATCGAGTGTCGGGGTCGGGAGCCGTACGAGTGCTGGTGACGGCTACCGATCCTACGAACTTGACCGACACTGAGGAGTTTTTTGTCACCTTCACTCAAGCTCCGACGTTGGCTCCAATCACCGATACTGATAACAGCTTGGGTGGCGATTCAGCCAGTTCGCCATTGAGTGCCGTCGATGGCAATCCGGCGGACCTATTGACCTTTACCTTTACTGTCCAGGCGGTCGAAGTGGCCCTGGAGAGTGAACTCGATTTCCGGATCGACGGCAGCGATTACTTCAATGCCTACGGTGCTGCCGAGAAGTGGGTACGGGCCGCCAACAACGACTGGTACTTTATCACACCAACCGGATTGTCCGGCGCAGAGCTATACAAGTGGGACGGCACTGGATCGGCCAGCGGTACGCTAGTATCAGCGCTCAGTGCAGGAACATACGACGACCCAACGCTGCTTACTGAGGCACTAGTCGCTCCTGTTGCTCCGCCTGTGACGGTCGGCTTTACAGTCAATCCGCTGATCGGAAGTGGACTCAGCCAAGCAGATGTTACGCGCTCCGATCCTGGTTATACCGGAGTCGTACGAGTAACAGTGACCGTTACCGACTCGACCAGCCTGAGTGATAGCGAGTCGTTTGACGTCACGTTTATCAACAGCTCAGCTCCGGTACTCGATACCATTGCTGGCGGCAACAACAGTTTGGGCGGGGATACTGTGGTAGCTGACTTGTCTGCCACCGACAGCGATCCGTTGGATGTATTGACGTTCAGCGCCACAGTTCAGACCGTGGAAGTGGCACTGGAGAGCGAACATGACTTCCGGATCGATGGCAGTGATTACTTCAACTTCTATGGCTCGAATGAGAAGTGGGTACGGGCCGCCAACAACGACTGGTACTTTATCACACCGACCGGATTGTCCGGCGCCCAGCTATACAAGTGGGACGGCAGTGGATCGGCTAGTGGGACACTCGTATCGGCCCTGAATGCAGCCACCTATGCGGACCTAACGTTGTTGACCGATGCGTTGCTATCACCGGTCTCACCGCCGGTGACCGTTAGCTTTACAATGAATCCGTTAGTAGGTGGAGGATTAACCCAAGCACAAGTAAACCGAACCAATCCAAGCTACACTGCTGTCGTGCGCGTCAACGTAACTGTAACCGACGACGACGGCTACGACACCCAAGCCTTTGACGTCACGTTTGTTTAATGCTCTCTGCAATTGGATTGCACCCATACGCAACCAACTACTACGACGGTAGACCATGCTGTTCTTGGCGAATGTTGATATGCGGTACCATCGGTGAGCGAGTAACGCAACCCAAATCTGCAGCCGGAAGAATAGGCAAGAATCCTCAATTGAACCCGTGAATGGTGTTGTGAATGACCCGTTCGACGGGCCTACCAGAAGCGTCAATCAGCTGTAGTTTGATTTCCATGCACCAAGTGGGGTTCAAATCCTCTATGTCAATGGTTAATCGCTTGCCGTCGGCGCTTCGTCTCCAACCCTTGATCGACAAAGCATGCTCGTTGTAGTGATCAGAGCCATAGTTAGCCGAACGTTTCAAATCCCATACGCGGATCTGTATGGGGGCTTCTAATTTCTCGAACTCAGGGGCGATGGCGTCTGAAAAATCGACGACTAGATGATCCTGGTAGGCGTGTAGCCCGATTGGCATCAGACACGGTGATCCCGTATAGCGAAGTCGATACAGCCCGCCTTCTTCAGCAATCTGACTGGTCGCCCAGGCACTTAGACCGCAAATGTATAGTTGATGATCATGGGGTGAAAAGCGACCTCGTATGATGCCAGTGGGTAGATCAGTTAGCGGAAAAGCACACATGCCTCCCTGGACTTGAGTCGTGAGCGTGCCGTCTACCCCAGAAATGTTAACGAATTCATGAGGTACAACGTAGGCTCGACCATAACCGTACGAGAAATTGAGTAACTGGCCCTTGAGCGGTCCCCACAAATCGCTGTCCACCCACAGTAGTTCTGCAGGAGATCGATCAAATCGATTGGTAATCCAACATAACGGTTGCTCCATGGCTGAGTCTGACGAATCGACAATGTCGTGATAGCCAAACATGTTTCCATAGAACCCATCGCGTCTGACCCAGTTGATACGATTTTTCGGATTCCAGTGTCCCTCCTGGTCGGTCACAATGAACGAGCCATCCGCATTCAAACATACGCCGTTGGCCGCACGAAATCCATTGGCCAAAATCTCAGTTTCTTGGCCGTCGGCAGTGATTCGCAATAACGTTCCATGATGAGGAACTAATGCTGGCAAGGCATGCCGAGCACTCTTGGCATAGTAGAAATTCCCCGCTGCATCTGTCTGTAAACCCATCGCAAATTCGTGAAAATGCTCCGTTACTTGGTGATCATTGTTCAAGCACTCGTACTCATCGATCTCGCCATCCCCGTTTCGGTCTATCAGCCTAACTAGCTGATCACGACAGGTGAGATGTATCAGTCCATCAAGGATGCGAATTCCCAATGGCTGATACAATCCGAATGCAACTCGTCGCCACTGTAGTCTCGGCTTCAGGGCGTTGTCTCCTAGTTGAGATAAACCAGAAACAACCCACACATCCCCATCCCAAGTGCAAACCGCTAAGCGGTCCCCATCTTCAAAAAAATCTAAGCCTGTCAAGCGTATCCGCGCGTTCCATGGATTGATCTTGGGAACCACCAGTTCGTCGACTGCAAATCCGCCCTGGTCGCTTCCCACGCGAATATCACCGTCAACATTAATCGGAAACAAAGGGGCCTCGGGTGCGGTGGCGGTTGCCAAGGGTAGGATTGGATCCGGCCCAGGAGCTTGAGAATATTCTTGAGCCGAATAGCTAATCAGTTGAATCACTTGAGCTTCCGGCGGTATGCGAAGCCTTAGCTGATTTCCAGTTGTGGCGAAACAATCTGAAAGCATCCTTCCATCCGCATGAACGGATATAGCTAGATCTTCATTGGCTGTGGCGGTGTTTTGATTGAATCGCCAATTGCCACTGTCACCCGAAGATTCCGCCACCACGGGAGATTCTGCCACAACAACCTCGAGTACAGATTCTCGTGGCGAAAGGTATAGGGTTCGCGTAAAGCAGCCTCGTGAAGAAGGGTCCGAGCTTTTCGCCGAATTCCAGGAAAAATACTCGTGTATATCGGTGTTTGCTACCGTGTAGTGAATGACCGTGCGGCGCCCAGATTGGAAGATTCCACGAAATTGGGCCCAATCCCGAGGTAGCGGGCCATATTGCCGTCCATCTCGACCAAGAACCCGTTGATCGTCTTTCAGAGAGCCGGTCCTTGGGTCTCGCCACCCTGGACCAGTTGGATTCTGCAGCATCAGGTTGCCAACGATATGAGGGTGAACGCCATGTCGACCGTTAAAGTTAATGCCTTGCCAATCGATAAAACCTTGGCTGGTCCACATGCCTGCTACACGCAACGTGTCATGGTCGAAACTGACCCATGCCTGTCCAGAGGCCACACCTCCGATATTTTGGTCCAATTGAATCGATATGGATTTTTGTGCGATGTTCTGCGCCCCTTTGCCAATCTCAAGTGTGCCCGTCATGCGCGGCCCGTAATCAGATTTCTTCCACGGTTCGTACGGTTGAGGCTCTGGACCGAATGTGTCGCCGGGCGGTAGGCTGCTTAGGTAGGCTTCATCTACGACCGTATACTGAGAGGGATTTTGGAGTTTCACGTAGTTCTCACGAATGTAGTGAATCACGTCATATTTTTGGCGTGGAACCATCCAGGGCTGAGGTGTCATTAGCCCCGCACCGTGCGTTAGAGTCTGATACATAGAAAAAGGATCTGGCCCGTTCTTGAACTTACCCTCTGCGAATCGCAAAGCCGTTAGTAGTGAGCCGACTTTCTTGACGGTCCCATGGCAGTTAACACATAAGCTGTCGTAGATCTTTTCACCCCGTTTTTGGCTGTCTTGATCCCAAGAGGTGATCATCCCGCGATGATCTACATGCTGTTCATACTCGGGTAACTGTATGGCTAATTGAGCCGCACTGGGCTGTAGAGCTGCAGCACGGGGAGATCCTCCTTGTTTTATTTCCACTACATAAGACAACAGATCCAGGAACTCCTGAGTACTGCTGAAATTTTTCAAAATGCCAGCGGGCATTAGTGAGGTTGGACTTGTTTTTTGCTCCGCAATATCTTCTCTTGGCAGACGTATTAGCTGAAGCGTCTGAACATCCTTGAGCACAACCTGTTCGGCTGAGGCACGATCTCTATCAACCAAACCAGTCACTATCTGCGAATCAACAGTAATGATTTGCGTACCCACAAATTCGGGTGCGATCACAGCACTTGGGTCAAGAATCGAAACTAATAACTGCTGTTCGGTTTCCTGCGGACGTGGAAGACACAAGTCAGGGCCAATCAACGGTACTGTGCTTCCCGTGACGCTGTGGCATCTTCCACAGCCCAACAACGGGCCATGGAACAGGATTGCACCACGTGCTGGATTACCGCGCTGGTGTACCTGATTAAAGACTTCCTCGGCAGGTAGCTGGATCAAGCGATCCAGTTCAAGTTCCGTTTGGGAAACGCAAGGATGTATCAGTAAGAGTGAGAGTAGCGTCGCAAAGAGCCAGCTGTTTTGGTGCATATCTCGCGTACTCCTCTGGTGTTCTCACTTTTACGATATGAGTTTGCATCAAACGATGGCAAATGCACTGTGTACCATTCGGCAAACTGGAAAGGACATCTTACACCAAGGCTGGTTCTGTGGACGCACCAGATCGTACTAGGCCGAAAAAATGGCCGTCCACAGAGACCAGTTTTGGAGCGCGAATTTAAATCAAATCCGAGACTCAGACTGATTCACTGACGGGGCCAGGAGGGCAACGATTCCATCGCTCTCGGAGTCCCTGCACGCAATGTTGTGCAGGTCATTTATTGCGCTTTCGACAGGCAGGCTAAGTGCTGTTGACAGGAGGGCTTGTAAGCTTTGTGCGCAAGTAGAACAAAACGATAGCAGCTAGTGTCTGAACTACAATGGCATTTCCCAGTGAAATTGCTAGACCAAATGGACCATTTATCGCTGATGTCCGTTGGCCCCAATTGTTCTGTCGGGAAGAGTCGCGAGTAACGCGAGCG
>JAGQOY010000273.1 GCA_020427005.1 Planctomycetales bacterium | reverse complement strand
TCTGTCGTCGCGTTCGCGACTGTGTACCAGCCAGATTGGCCACCATCGCCATGACAGCACCAACGGGCAACAAGCCTTCAGAACCACGCGGAACAGGATAGAAATAGGCCCTGTAGGCACGGTATACACGGGATACAATTGCGCCATGCTGCGGGAAGAAACCGTTTTAGTGCCGAAGGCACGGCAGATTCAAGCCTCGGACGTCAGTCCGAGGTCATAGAACAACTGTTACGAGAGTCGCGAAGCGATGGTATATGCCTTGTGCTTAAATGTTGAGGAAATTGTCTGAGTCCCTACAGAATGAGCTTTGCGCACTCATCGCATGACCGAATTTATGAGTGGCCATGAATGGTCGACTGTTAAAACGCCAAACATTCGAACTCGCCGTGACCGAGCAAATAACACCTGTCGTCGCTCGGCGACTACTGCAGGGTTGGTGGTAGATCCCTTGGACTTACGTACGAGTCTGCAATCTGAACTAAGGCGACAGCTTGACAAATGGGGCAAGCGTCCAAACCGCCTGCGATGCGTTTTGATTTTCAATGTACTCTGCGGTCAACCTGGTTCCGTGATTGGAAAAGTGCAGTGAATTTGGATTCGCAGTCCTAAGTGGAATCCGCAACATCTCACGACCGCTGGGTAAACTCAAAAGGATGATTTCCGCTTCGTCACTTGTTGCCAGTGTGCGGCCATCAGGTGAAATTGCCGGTTGGGCGAAACTGCTCCCAACAAACTGTCTTGTATCCTCCCAACTACGGACGTCAGTAACCGTGAAATCTCCCGTCGTCCTATCTTGGATCAAATACGATCCGTCATGTCCCCATGTTACGTGCCGTACGCCGTTTACAATTTCTCTGACAACATTTTGCGAATCAAAGACAAGCGTTCTGGTATCCCCATACTCTGCTTTGGTCATTGCCAGCCAATTGCCATAGGGTTGAAAAGCAGGCGGAGAATAACTCTTCACAGCATGTGAAGCTGATAACCATGGACCGCAGTCTCCACTTTCAGTGTCGAAAACGACAAACGCTCGTCCTTCTAGGTTAATGAGAATCCGCCGGGACTTGGGAAGAAAACCTGCATGACTGATCTGAATGCCTGCTGGAATCGTTGGCGCTGACTTCCTCATTTCGGAGACGGTTAATTCACGAACGTACTCATTCGTGTGCAGATCCCAGATAAACAAGGTATCAACGAAGTCATGGCTGACTGCGTAATCCGAGTCTGACGAGACACCAAAGACATGCGAGCTGGATGCGTACGACCGCTTTTGTTCGGCGGTCCCTTTGGAAAAGTCATGCGTCGACGACAACATTGGATTCTGAACGTCCTCCGCGTGGCGGCTCCGAACGGATACGTGCCCGGCACGATCGACTGTTGCCAAATGAAGATACTCATTCTCATCCAAGCGACAGGCCCACAACGGAAACTCGAATTGGAAACGTTTGTCTAATTCTGCTATCGGGGCAGCGTCTTGCGGGGAAACGCGGTAATGAGCAACCGTTCCATCGTGAGACGCCGCTACGAGATGTCTGTCGTCAAAGTATTGCAGCGAGCTGATACCGTTACTCGCTGCCTTGAACGCCAATACTTCCGCGCCTAGTTTCGAGGCCAGCGGTCGGATACTGGTCATTCCGTCCTTGCTGCCGATTGCCAACCATTTCTCGCTGGGCGAGCAAGCAACACAGCCCACCCCGCTCTCGACATGGACGGAAGACAACAGAGTTCCCGTGCTCAGGTCACGCACTCGAACTTCTCCATCCGAATATGCGATGATGACCAGATTCATATTCGACGCTATTGCTACACCCTCAGCTAAGTCAACATCAGGCAACTTTTCCATCTGATCGTCTCGCCACAGGTCTTTGCCTGTGCGTAGATCCACCAAACGTACGATCGAATTCGTAGGATCAGGGAGCCCTTCCGGGCGTTCGACAATGACGATATTTTCTTGACCATGCACAAATTCCGCGGCCAATGCGACTAACTCGCACTGAAAGGAATTCACTACTTTCCAGCTGGTGGTATCCCACAGAATGACCTGCTTACCGCTAGCCGAAAGCATTTGCGTGCCATCGCTGGAAAAGTCAATCCACTGCGATCCCAGCGGGGTTTGGTCGATGAAATTCAGTTGCTTACCGTCCTTCCAAATCCTAAGTCCATCGTCACCCGCTGTGACAAAACAATCGGGTGTGCCTGGGACATACTCGACGTAGTATGCCATGCCCTCGTGTCTGCCGATGGGCTTTAGGATACTATCGACCAGGGCCTTAAGGTAGTGCCATTCGAAGCCCCGCAAGTCCACTTCGTTATCAGCGGGGACGGCTAGAGCGAGCTGATCCCGCATCTCGGCGATTAAGCCAGATTTCCAATAGTTAAACGCCAAATGGATATTGGAAACATACTGATCGTTCCTCGTTCGCAGTAACTCATCTTCCAATTGGGATGCTTGTTGTTCGCGAAGTCTCTTTTCGAGATCGAGATTGGAACGTTCCTTAAAAATCCAAAAGAACGAGGCGCCCAACATTAAGATCACAACCAAAGAAGTAGCGCAACTTACTGTGATAGTTGGATTGTGTCGGCACCATTTGAGGCTCCGTTCGGTCCAACCCGGCGACGTGGCACGGATGGGGCGATGCTGGAGGAAGGACTCCAGGTCGTATGCCAAATCTGTTGCGGATTGGTAACGATCCTGGGGCTCACGCGCGGTACAACAACTAATGATCGTTTGCAAATCCCGAGCGACTTGCGACTTTTCCGGGCCGAAGCCAGGCGGCAGCCCAGCCAACGTTTGTCGTAGTAATTCTTGCGGTGTCGAAGCAACACGCATGGGACGGCAAGTCACCAACTCATACAACGTGACACCTAATGCAAAGATGTCGGCACGATGATCGACTTGCGACAGGTCGCCCGCTGCTTGTTCGGGACTCATGTATTTCAAAGTTCCCAAGACGTGATTCGACGCCGTTAGGCCAGACTCGGATTGGAGGCGCGCTAAGCCAAAGTCCGTTATCCACAATTTGCCGTAATCATCCAGGATTAGATTCGATGGTTTGATGTCCCGATGAATAACACCTTCGCGATGAGCATATGCTAGGGCCGAGGCAATCTGTAAGCCAAGTTCCGCTGCAAACCGCGAGCGTTTTTTGATTGAGGTCGGAAGTGTAATGGTTGACTTAGCTACCTGAGGCAGCTTGTCTAAATCGCACGATGACAGGTCCGGGCTTCCACATGGACGTGCCAGCAAACGCGACAGATCTTGTCCGCGGACTAGTTCCATGGCGTAGAAGTGCGTACCTTGATCCAAGCCGACTTCGTATACACTGACGATGTTCGGATGCCGTAGTCGAGCGGCAGCCAGTGCTTCGTTTCGAAAGCGGGCGACCTGAGTGGCGTCGTAAAGTGCGGCAAATGGCAGGATCTTAAGAGCTACTCGCCGCGACAAACTCAACTGCTCTGCTTCGAAGACAATCCCAATGCCTCCTCGAGCTATTTGACGGATAACTCGATACTCGCCTAACTGCCTGGGAACTTGGGAATTGGCAGATCGCTCACCTTGAAATTGTATAAAACAGTTCATGGCCAGAACGGCCGGAGCCATTTTTCGAATCGCTGCTTCGTGCTGCGGATAGCGACTGACAAAATCATCAATGGTGTTTGGCGTAACTTCGGTTGATGCGTCCGTCAACTCCGTTAGCAGGTCTTGTAAGACTTCGGCTGGATTGGCATCTGCTTGCCAATGATCATTAGCTGTCAATGTGGGGCGATGATCCACTTTTCGGTTCCAGAAGTTCACGCAACAACTCGAGTGCGCGAAAATGCCTTGACTTGACCGTGCCAGGACGCATTCCCAGGATATCCGCCACTTCGGCCACACTCAACTGTTCTACGTGCCGGAGCAAGAGAATTTCGCGATCCGGTTCGCTCAGCGCCTGCAGCGCCGATTCGACTCGCTGTGCCAATTCCATTTGAATTAGGCCATCGATGGGCGCTCGATCTTCCGATACCAGCATGGTTAGGCTGCGTGCGAGAGTATCCGATGCTATGCTATTTGCGGCAAATCCGGCCTCCCGAGCAACAGATCTCTTAGCAGTGAGCATATGAGCCCGGTGCATATCGATTAACCGGTTCACGGTTATCTGGCGTAACCAAGGATAGAAAGTAATTGGACGATTTGCTATGTAGCCCGGTAGAGCTCTGCTAGCCTCAATTAGGGCCTCTTGTATTACATCCGAAGGATCAATCCGTTGCGCTAAACGCTTATCCATCCGAGCGTCGACCATTTTCCTAAGCCGCATACGGTGCCTATCGAACAGCCTATTTTCTGCATCCTTGTCGCCCTTGGCTACTAAGATCAGCAGCCCATCTGTGTCGTGTTCTTCACCATGCAACTCGAATTCTGTTGCCATACTAATGCTCAATTTCGCCTGGAACGACCTAACTGGTCAGACGCAAATCCAACGATTCTCGATTGGATTACCCCACCCTCGAACTTAACGAATCGTAATATATGAGATGCGATTTGCGAGAGCTAGCCATCTTCCGATCGAAGGAACACAAATCAGTCAACATCGTTGGGCCAAAACAAAGTTGCTCGAAAACACTAACGAGTTGCATGCTTGCGAGCTGAACTGACATACAACCCTTGCACTTTCGCAAAGACCTCCCAACTCCGTTGGCATCACTCGGAATGGGAAGTGGCTGGCGCTGATTCAAAAACGTTTTGCAAATTCACTTGAGGGTTGCGGTGGAAAAAACTTCGTAAGTTCCGAACCATCCTAAGAGATTGCGAGTTGAGAATGTCTCATAGGTTCTACCATCAATCCTGCAAATCAAACGTAAATGTGTTTTGCCCTTTTTTGACCTCCTCTTGGAGGCCACTGGTTGCAGGCAACGCGTATTTGGCAGGTATTAGGTTTTTGAGAATGGGAGGAGGTATGACTCCTACCATATCAGCATCCTCGGGCCGCACGGGGCGAACGTTTCGTTCGTCGACCGCCGTTTTTGAAATCATGATGAGATTGCTTCCAATGATCGCACCATCATTTGCCTCGTAGGTTGAAAGCGAGCACTGCCCTGATTTGTCGGTTATTCCCGTTGAAGGTTTCGGATCATCCACTGTCACAAATTGTACAGTAGCACCTTCAACTGGAGCACCTTTGTAATTGACTGTAACAGTCGTGCGGGCTGTCGGTCGTCTATCGCCTTGGTCACCACCACAACCCTGCAAAAGTAAAGCCAGACATACAAATAGAATCTGCTTCTTAAGGAACATGAGTTTCCCCGAATATCATCATGAAAATGAAACAGGCCACGGAGAAGAATCTCGGTGGCCTGACGATTACATCCACGCACTTATTAATTTTCGACCTGAACCACTTCACCACCATCGGCGGTACCAAGTGCACCCCAGGCGCCGTACAAGCTGGGACCAGTTGGCAAAGGAGCAGCGGCAGTAGCGTTGATCAATGACGTATTACCTGTGTCAATCGAGTCGGATATGAAGTGGACAGAACCATCACAGTAACTAGCATTGACCCCGCCCGTGTGCATGCTACTCGCGGTCAAAACAACGGTACCGGAATCGGCTGCAGTATTCGTGTCACCATAACAGGAAGGCTTGTTAGGTCCGAGCACGGTATTGAAGGCAATACGCTCCGCTTGACCATCAGTCCAAAGAACCGAGAATCTTGCTTTCAACAATAATCCTGGGGCGTAGCGATTGCCTATTGCGGTAGCTAAGCAACTGCTGGGGCTATTCTGAATATTGGTTTGTTGTGCGACGTATCGTGTAATCAACTGACTGCCATCGGAAGTAACTGTTGAGGGATTCGTGTTATTGGAATTGTGCGCCACTCGTTCACTAAAGGCCATAGTATTGCTCGTGCCATCGGTAATCGCACTAATTCTTTTGAAATTACTAGATCCACTGCCGTTTCCTCCAAACGGTCCTCGTAGTCGCTGGGAACCATTTACGGAAAGTATTTGATCGCCAATATTGACTGCGTACGAGTTCGTTCCGTGTCCCCCGGCTGCGAGTGGTTCGGGTGGATCGGATGGGCATTGGTAACCGGGTATCGATTGTGCCCATGGGTAATACGATGCAGTGCCATCCACTTTCGGGAACCATCCTGAAGGACCTCCTGGAGCAATCATTACCGCCACAGTACCCACGGACATTTCATTTCCAGCCTGTATGCGGTTCCATAATGGTGTTTGCTCGATAAATGGCAACAGTGGAACAAAAATACTGAGACGTTCGTAGTTTGCAGCGTTTCGCTCAGGACAACTGCCGCAGAAATTTCTTGTACCACCCCCCTTCACAGGAAACTTACTGTAGGCACTTTCATAGTTCAGAATCGCCAATCCCATTTGTTTGAGATTGTTGCTGCACTGCATTCTGCGCGCAGCTTCTCGCGCTGCTTGAACCGCAGGAAGAAGCAAGCCAACTAAGATGCCGATAATTGCAATAACCACGAGAAGTTCCACAAGTGTGAACCCTCTACGCACAAAAACGGATTTTGCCACGACACACTCCTAAGACCTTGGAAGTAGATGTTAGTAAAACTAACGCCAAATTGATGTGACAATTAGAGGCATCGAAACTCATTTTGCAAGAAAAAAGTTCGTAAGTCGTCAGTAAAACATGCTTGCAAGCATTACGTTACAGGCAGCATAGCGACTGCCTCGATTACGCCAGAGTTATCTTTCAAGGAAAATCATTCCAATGCAACGTATTGCTATCGCTTGGCCTCGAGCCTTCGGCAATTATTCATTTCGACCCGTGTATTGGAACATGAATTTCTTGTAAGCATTCTGTTTTCAGGTGGTAAGCAGGTTCTGGCCAGTCCTAGATACTCGGCTTGTTTTCTGTCGCATCAAAAAAGTTAAAGAGCGACACTATGTGCCATTTGTTGAACGCCGAATGGATACTCTAAGAACATGTGGATGTGCATCTTGCCGTCATGGTTATGAGTTTAGGATCTAAATTCACTCAGGACGCGAACGCAAAGTTGTCCATTTCGTCTTGCGCTTACAATCACACTTAGCCCCGTTTCGATCATTCGGCCATCGTCAGATACAACCGTCAAAATCTTGGTGCCGGATTCGGGCTCTAGGAAGTCGTTCTGTTAAATCAACATGATTGCTCAATGATCGTCTAGACGCCCAGGTATTGTAGTGGCACAGAATTGCAACCAACAACACGCCAATCAATGGCAGATCTATAAAAAACGAAAATGCGAATCTGTCCATAAGTTCGCCGCGATCAAAGTATATTTGTAAGGTGAAAGGACTCTGAAATTGAGTAGCAGCTGCAAGCAAAAAAACTTGGATCGGAAGGCAAAGCAATGGGCAAAGTATTCCATATCTGACTTCAAGAACAAAGCAGATTGCGCAGCCAGGGGACACTGGCCCAGCGAAAAGAGCCAGCCAACTTTTCCCGCTCACGTTCCGTTGGCTCTGTTCTTTCGTTTTCTGGAAACTGTAAATCAGCGTTTACCGGATGGTCACCATCAACAACAAACCTTGCATCTTGTTTTAGACATTGTAATAGCTCATCCTCGCTAAATGCCAAATAATTGCCTGCGCCGATCTCGAAGGTCAATTCGTGAATGGATCGCGGATTTCGTTTTGGACGTAAGTAGCCATAACAGCGGTCCACAAAATCTTCAGTCAGATAAACGATCGCAGGTCGAATTGTCCAATTGAAATCATTTTCGTTCCTCCCCAACGCTTGGAGTGCATTGAGGATGCGATATTGGAATGACGTAAGATCAGGACATTCGCGATGAATCGATTGAGCAAAATCAATTTCAATCTTGATGCGTGAGTTATTGGCTTTGCGGTCGACCCTCCCGTATCGGCTCGTTATACAACACAAATCAGGAAGTCGAAAAATTTTTAGCTCCCGGT
>JAGQOY010000272.1 GCA_020427005.1 Planctomycetales bacterium | reverse complement strand
ATTCTTGTTCGGTCCCTCGCTTACGCTCTTACGCTTCGGGTTAGGATTGGTAGCTTTATTTCTGCCGCTCGCCTTACGACCTTTGGATCACGGATCATAGTTGCGCACGTTTTTTAGTAGGCATTTTCTTAGTAGCGCAAAAGGCAACTTACCCTCCCAAGCCTGGCAGGGTAAGTTGGCCGGATCTCGTGAGCGCAAACTGACGCGATATGTTGGTCCGACTCGCACTAGCTGGAAAAAGGTTCGGCATTGAACGGCGAAGCAGATGGCCGCTGTGGAAAACTTTGTACAGGTAGGTCTACGCGTGCTGTAGCCAGCTTAGTAGCCGTGATAAAGGCCAAGTGTTGATGACTTGGCCTTTTTCAATTCCTGCTCGCCGGGCTTGCAATACGCCATAATGCATCGCATCCAATCCATCAATGCTGTGTGCATCTGTGTTGATGGCGATGGGGATGCCAGCCGCGCAAGCCGCCATCAAGTTGACTTCGGATAGGTCCAATCGCATCGGGCTCGAGTTGAGTTCCAGTGCTTTCTTGTACTCGACCGCGGCCTCAAAGACAGCTGCCAAGTCCACCTCGTAGGGAGGACGCGAGCCAATAAGTCGCCCAGTCGGATGGGCGATGATATCCACGTGTGGATTTCTTAACGCCCCGACAATGCGTTCGGTGATTTGTTCACGAGATTGCTTTTGTCCGTAATGAACACTGGCTATTACCCAATCGGCTTGAGCCAGGACTTCATCGGCAATGTCGAGTGGGCCAGCCTCTAGAACGTCGCACTCGACACCTTTGAGCACTCGAAATTCACCAGGCTGCTGAGCGTTAAATCGATCGATCTCGGCCCATTGAGCCAACAAACGGGCCTCGTCCAAACCACGGGCCATACTTACGCGTTTGGAATGATCTGTAATGGCAATATGTTTTAGGCCACGTTGTTGAGCCGCGGCTGCCATCTGTTCCAAACTGTGATTGCCGTCTGACTGGGTCGTGTGCATATGCAGATCGCACACAATGTCGTTTACATCAATCACTTGGGGTGCTGAATTTGGCATCTCGGCCCACTGGAGTTCGTGGCGTCCCTCTCGAAACTCTGGTGCAATCCACTGCAAGCCAAGAAGCGCATACAACTCTTCTTCTGTGCGGCCAGCCACGTAGGTATCTGGCTTGTCTAACTTGGCGGCCCCGTATTCGTTGATCGTGAAGCCCATCTTCCGAGCACGACTGCGAACTGCCACGTTGTGGTCCTTGGAGCCTGTGAAATACTGGAGGGCAGCACCGAATGATTGCCCAGGAACAATTCGCAGGTCGACTTGAAATTGGTCGTCGACGCGAATCGACATTTTTGTTTCGCCTCGAACGATTACCGATTGCAATCCCGGAAAGCAACCAAGACGGTCCATGACTGTTGTGTGGTTTTCACTGACAACCAATATGTCGATATCACCTACGGTTTCTTTACCGCGACGATAGCTTCCGGCGAATTCAAGTCGCTCGATTTCCTCAACTACCTCTAGATGCTCTCGCAATCGTTGTACCAGACGATCCGCTTGATCTAGGCGAATACGCTGCGAAGCTGACTCTGCAATAGCCAAACCATCCAGGATCAACTGTTCAGTTTTGGCGGCAAAGCCCTTTAAAACTCGGACACGTTGTTCTTGGCATGCTAGACGTAGGTCTTCAAGGGATTGAATACTCAGCTCCTTTTGAAGAACTACCGCCTTTTTAACCCCTAGTCCCGGAATGCGAGTCATCTGCATGAGTACGGGTGGGGTCTCTGTACGCAGTTTTTCCAATTGAGGCAAGCTGCCCGTTTCGACCAGTGTGCGAGACTTTTCTGCTAGCGTCGAGCCTATGCCGGGAAAAGAAGTTAAATCCTGATTTGGGTCTCGGAGTATTTCAGCTACCGGGAGGGCTAGGTCGGCGATGGCCTTGGCGCCCTGCCGGTATGCACGCACGCGAAAGGCGTTTTCGCCATGTAGCTCCAATAAGTCCGCCATCTCTTCAAAGGCGTGCGCAATATCTACGTTATTCATGCTTTGAATTCTCGTCTGGCGCCTGCAGAATCATTCTGCGTGAAGTTCCACAATATCTTTGTCCATAGGTTGGTAGTCAGGTTTGACGACCGTACCAGGATGAACAGTCGATCCCCATACACGTGCCGTTCGCAATTTATCCGCCATTTCGTTGTGAACGTGTTGAGCTACTTCGACCAGAGTATCGCCCCGTCGAATCGTAAACGGTTTACTTAGGTCTGGATCTTTCTGTTTGGGGTGCTTAGTGTAGACCCGCACGATTTCCAAGCGTTCAAAGGATTGTTGCCGAACCTCATCGAGGCCAATTCCTGTACTTGCACTAACTTGAACTCGATCGAATGGTAACGGTAGGAATTCATCCAGAAGTTGCAGGCGTTCCGCGGCATCAGGAAGATCGACCTTATTGAGCAAGACCAGGGTCTGCGTGTAGCTGACTCCCACATCTTCTTCGTCCAATGCCGTTTCGCGGCCAAGTCGCGTCTTACTTTCTTCGAATCGCTGTAAGACTGCCTGCGTATCCTCAATAACGTTGTCGCTTCCTAGGTCAATCACGAGTAGCACTAGATCGGCTCCTCGCACCAAACCAAATGTAGACAAATCCATAAAGTCGGCTGTGACAGGCGGCATGTCCAGCAACTGGAATGGGCAGTCTTCATACAGCATCATGCCTGGAAGTGGCGACTGCGTAGTGAATGGATAGGGAGCTATTTCGGGTTGTGCACGCGTCAACGAGGCCAAAAGCTGGCTCTTGCCCGTGTTGGGCGCGCCAATCAAAACAATGCGTCCAGCGCCTTGTTTTGGAATTTTCGTCTGTTTGGTTCCGCTCGCAGTGGGCTTTTGCAAGTCGGCCTTAACTTTAGCAATCTTGGCCTTCAATTCCGCCTGTAGCTTATCAGTGCCCTTATGCTTGGGAATTTCCCTCAACATAAGCTGCAAGCAATCGAGTTCTTCCTGAGGTGATTCGGCCTGGCGGTAGGCAGCTTCGGCTTTGTGGTACTGAGGCGTTAGATTGGCTGGCATGGCGCTCGGTTCAGGCAAGACAAAACGAAGCTGGTGAAATTAGCGAGGTGTCCAATATAAACCCCCTGTCGGATTATCAGTAGCCTGGGCATATTGCCTGTGGCGAAACAAAAAACGAGTTCCAGGAGAGGCTAGTGTCCCCAGCGGCGTCAATCACCGTCTTGCGCAGAACGTTATGGTAGGTAAAATTGAAGATTGTCGGAAAAGCGGTCAAAAGTAGCACGCAAGTGCATAGGAATGCTAGGCATTAGCCAGTAATCCGTTAACTGGTATTGTTGGATGCGGTTATGGACTGGATGTCCAAAACTTTTTTTCTTGCATGGTAGGGGCTGGAGTTAAACAGCATGCATCGAATCGGAGCAGTTTCTTATCTAAACACCAAGCCCTTGATCTACGGTTTGGAAGCGAGCTTACCTGAGGCTGTATTGGAGCTGGATTTGCCCAGTCGATTAGCGGATCGATTGCGCCGCGAGGAGTTGGATGTAGCGCTAGTCCCTTCGGTTGAGTTATTTCAAAACCCGGAGTGGACAATGGTTTCCGATGCGTGTATTGCATGCCGGGGGCCTGTGCGCAGTGTAAGGTTGTTGTTTCGAGTTCCGCCTACCGAGGTAACTACTCTGGCGTTGGATGTGGGTTCTCGAACGAGCGTCGTATTAAGCCAAATCCTATTGCAGCAGAATTGCGGCTGCCGCCCTGCTCTGCTCCCATTGAGTATGGATAGCGATTTCTATACTGTTAATGCGGATGCCATCCTAGTGATCGGTGACCGAGCCATGAGTGTTGATGATTCGGCCTTTGTGGAGAATTGGGACCTCGGCGAGCAATGGGTGAAAGCTACCGATCTGCCGTTTGTATTTGCCATGTGGGTATCACGGGACGATTCATTGCCTGAGCGCATTCCCCGTGCACTTGAGCGCGCTCGAGACTTTGGACTAGAAAACCTGGATGCCATCTGTCGGCTCGAAGCCGAAACCTATGACTTGACGGTTGCCGATTGTGGGCGCTATCTTGGCCAGCAGTTGCACTTCACTTTTGGTAGGCAGGAGGAAGCTGGTTTGCAACTATTTCAAAAATTTGCACGTGAGTTTGGTCTTATATCGTTTCAAAATACTTCAGCTTCGTTAACACAAATATGATCCAAGCTACTCTTGAAAAAGCCAAGTCTGGCGAGCGTATTTCGCCTGCCGAAGGTCTCGAGTTACTCCGCAGTCGTGATTTAACCGCTATTGGTTCCGCCGCCAATCACGTTACATCAAGAATGCATCCGGAGCCTTATCGCACTTACAATATCGATCGGAATATCAATTACAGCAATATTTGCACAGCCGTATGCGATTTTTGCGCTTTCTACCGGACTCCGACCAGCCATGAAGGATATGTTCTGGAGCGTGACGAACTTCTTGAAAAAGTTGCCGAGACTGTTGCCCTGGGCGGAAACCAGATCTTGATGCAAGGAGGTTTGCATCCAAAATTCAAGCTGGAATGGTATGAGGAGTTGCTTCAAGATATCAAGGCAAAGTTTCCTAAAGTCAATATCCATGCGTTTAGTCCACCTGAGATTTACCATTTCACAAAGGTTAACAAGCTATCGCTTCATGAGGTCTTGTCGCGATTGAAGGTGGCTGGGCTGGGGAGTTTGCCGGGCGGTGGGGCTGAGATTCTGGTGGATCGTGTGCGCAAGGAGATCACTCGCGGCAAAGTATTGGCGGACGACTGGTTGAACGTCATGCGAGTATGGCACGAATTAGGTGGGATTGGCTCGGCGACCATGATGTTTGGCCACGTGGAAACCTTGGAAGACCGAATGGAACATTTGACTCGCCTACGAGATCTTCAAGACGAAACGGGAGGGTTTTTGGCCTTTATCTGCTGGACATTTCAACCAGAGAACACGGACATGTCTCACCTGCCGCCATCCGGTGCATTTGAGTACCTGCTCAATCAAGCGGTGGCTAGGTTATTCCTAGACAATATTCCTAATATCCAAAGCAGCTGGGTGACTCAAGGATTGAAGGTTGGTCAGCTGGCCATGTTGTATGGGGCCAATGACATGGGTAGCCTCATGATTGAGGAAAACGTGGTTGCCGAGGCGGGAACGGTACACTATTTGACCTTGGACCAAATCCGTGCGGCTATCGAAGAGCTAGGGTTTGAGGCGCGGCAGCGAGACGTATTCTATAATTTAGTGGATCCTCAGCTCGAACAATTTGCCATTCAGGCCAGTCGTAAACGGCTGCCTGTGTGCATTGGCTAGGCAAGTACCTTAGGGATTTTGGCCTGGCTTTTGCAACGAGGACAGATTGGGAAAATGAAACAATGCCGAGGAGGCGTCCAAGCTCACCGCAATAGGTACTGCTTCGTTGTTCGGGAGGATTGAACATGGTTAGTTCTGGGAGGCGTTCGAGCGAACTATCGATTGGGCAATACTTGATCAATCGATTGCAGGACTATGGAATTCGAGACGTGTTTGGCATTCCCGGCGATTACGTCTTGTCATTCTATAGCTTGATGGAAAAGAACCCACTCAACGTTGTGGGGTGCACTCGAGAGGACTGTGCTGGGTTTGCGGCAGATGCTTACGCTCGATTGAATGGCATGAGTGCATTGTGCATAACTTATTGTGTGGGTGGTTTGAGTGTCTGTAACAGTGTAGCAGGAGCTTTTGCGGAGAAGTCTCCGGTGGTTGTCATCAGTGGTGCTCCCGGACTCAATGAGCGGCACAATAATCCACTGTTGCACCATAAGGTGCGCGAGTTTCGGACGCAATTCGATGTGTTCGAAAAACTGTGTATTGCGGCAACTGAATTGGTCGATCCTTTAACAGCCTTTGCTGAAATCGAACGCGTGCTGGATGCTGCAGACCGATTCAAAAGGCCAGTATACATCGAGATCCCAAGGGACATGGTGCACGTTGTGCCACCGACAGCTCATGGTTATCGTCGGCCAACGGTTGAGCATGATCCGAAAGTGCTTTCGGAAGCCGTAGGCGACGCCTTGTCAAAACTAAATGCAGCACAAAAGCCGATGATAATTGCTGGCATCGAAGTGCATCGGTTTGGCCTACAGGACAAAGTTCTCGAGCTGGCCGAAAAATCGCAAATTCCCATTGCGGCTACACTCCTCGGTAAAAGTGTCATACGCGAAACTCATCCTCTTTACGTGGGACTCTACGAAGGAGCAATGGGCAAAGCAGAGGTTACTCAGTTCGTTGAAGAGAGTGACTGTGTGTTGCTTTTAGGGGCCTTCATGACAGACATCAACTTGGGGATCTATACGGCCAATCTAGAAGTTTCGAAATGTATCTACGTTACAAGCGAGCAACTACAGATCTCGCATCATCATTACCATCATGTTTCGTTTAGCGATTTCCTAACACGACTTATCGCGGCTCAACCGACACCGTGCAAAAGATCTATCCCGGACGGATTGCATGAGACGCATTCCAAACGCGTAGAATTGACCGATGACCAGCCGCTCCGAGTAAGCCGATTGATGAGTATCGTGAATGGCTTCTTGGATGAAGATACCGTCGTTATTGCGGACATTGGAGATTCTTTGTTCGCTGCTACCGAGTTGATTGTCCACGAACGAGCGGATTTTTTGAGTCCTGCATATTATACATCGATGGGATTTGCGGTACCGGCGGCTCTGGGAGCTTGTATAGCCAGACCGGGCAAACGCGTATTGGCCATCTGCGGCGATGGTGCTTTCCAAATGACAGGTAATGAACTTTCAACCATTGTCAGACGCGGCTTTGCACCCATCCTGATCATTTTGGATAACCATGGGTACGGAACCGAACGTTTTTTGCACGCAGGTGAGTGGAAATACAACGAGATTCATCCGTGGAATTACAGTCTTCTGCCGGAAATCTACTCGGGTGGTCGCGGCTACTGTGCGCAAGACGAGGGCGAATTTGCGGCTGCATTCGCTCAAGCTTGGCAAGATCGCTCTGGACCGCAAATCATCCATGCCAAATTAGCCGAGGGGGATGCCAGTACTACTTTGCTGCGTATGGCAGAGCGCCTGGGCAGTCGAGTGGAAGGCGGATCAAGCTAAAATCAGCTTGGCAAGAAGTAAGTGTTCGTTGCCAATGCAAGAAAGAAATGACTGTTGATGTTTTTTGCGAGTCGCAAGTCACCAGGCGTAGATGTTGACAGATGAGAACCCTTCGTGCTCGCATTGTTTGCTACCTTCCCCAAGGGTAGATTACGTCAGCGCGTGCCCATAAATTATTCAACCCAGTCCAAGATGTAGCGAATGCCATGAGTCAAAGAACTGTCCGCGACTCGGCTCTTTCCTTACTGGCTCTGCTTTGGGTGCCGACAATTTCGATTATTGCCATCCTGGTTCTAGCGGTAAATTCTGCTCGGCTTACTAGCACAGCATACTGGATACTTACGGCAATTCCAATTTCAACCTTGGTACTATGGAAACTGTGGATACGCAGGTGGGCAGCTCAAAATCAGGTCGTTGAACCATCTCACGAGCAGTTAGCAAGAATGCGGCCCTTTGGCGGTTTTTTCCTAGCGTTATATTTCTTGACCACAGTGTTTCTGGGATGCGGCGTTATCGCTTGGAAGTATAACTGGGATCGTTCCTGGACATTCTTCGTTACTTTGTTGTCGTTTTTTGCAATTAGACTTGATATTTGGGCTGTGTTTTGCATGCATGTTCTTTCATCAAGATATTCTACGGAGAATATCTCCGACGAAGGACAAGCGGTACGTTAATAAAGTGTAGGCGAGCGGCAGAAATAGACCTACCAATCCTAACCCGAAGCGTAACGGCTTGTTGCTTTAGTGCGGTTTGTTGGCAAGAGCTTCAGAATTCCCCCTGGCCCCCGCGCAGACGCGAGCCTTG
>JAGQOY010000271.1 GCA_020427005.1 Planctomycetales bacterium | reverse complement strand
CATGCCTGACGCACAAACAAAAAAAAGCCACAGGTTTGCAACCTGCGGCTTTTGAATTTGGTCAACTATCTCTTTGCAAGGTGAGCCAACATCCTTGAAGTGCTAGATCAAGTTAACTGGCTCGTGCATCCAAACGGCCTGCACTAGTCCTTGACTTCGTATTCGGCATCGATCGCATCGTCGTCAGCTGCGCCTGCACCGGCTTGTGCATCAGCACCCCCCGGGGCACTCGCGGCTTTCTCATACAATACTTTGCCGAATGCTTGCGCGGCCTGCTCCAGTTCACTCGTAGCTGACTTAATATCTTCGGCATTAGTCCCCCCCACGGCAGTGCGGAGTTTTTCGATAGCAGCATTCAGCGGCTGTCGATCGCTGTCGGTGAGCTTTTCTTTGTTCTCAGTCATCTGCTTTTCGAGTTGATAGATCAAATGCTGAGCTTTATTGCGAGCCTCAGCCAATTCGAACATGCGTCGATCTTCCTCCGCGTGCTCTTCCGCATCCTTCTGCATGCGGTCGATCTCATTTTTCGACAAGCCGGACGACTGTTCGATCCGCACGTTGGCTTCTTTTCCGGAACCCAAATCTCGAGCCCCAACGTTCAGAATACCGTTTTGATCGATGTCAAACTTGACCTCGATTTGAGGTACACCCCGCGGAGCTGGCGGAATTCCTTCGAGGTTGAATTCACCAAGCAGCCGATTCTGCGATGCCATTTTGCGTTCGCCTTGAAAAACTCTAACCGTGACTGCCGTCTGATGATCGGCTGCCGTGGAAAACGTATTCTTGCGTTCCGCAGGAATGGTCGTATTGCGTTCAATCAAGGCCGTCATCACACCGCCTTCGGTTTCGATACCCAGTGTCAAAGGCGTAACGTCCAGCAGCAAGACGTCTTTGCGATCTCCAGCAAGTACGCTTCCTTGAATTGCCGCTCCGATAGCCACAACTTCGTCTGGATTGACTCCTTGATGGGGATCTTTGCCAAATATCTGCTTAACTATTTCCCGCACTTTGGGCACGCGTGTTGAACCACCCACCAATACGACTTCGTCAATGTCGCTGGGCTTCAGCTTGGCATCCTCTAAGGCTTGCAATACAGGACGCTTGCAACGTTCAATCAAGCTGTCCACAAGCTCTTCGAACTTGGAGCGGGTAATGGTCATTTGCAGGTGTTTTGGACCTGTAGCATCCGCCGTGATAAATGGCAGATTGAGATCGGTCTGAGGTACGGAAGACAATTCCTTTTTGGCCTTTTCACAGGCCTCCTGCAATCGCTGTAGGCTCATGGGTTCGGCTCGCAAGTCGATACCATTTTCCCGCTTGAACTCGGAGGCCACATAGTTGACGAGTGCTTCATCGAAATCGTCGCCACCTAGATGCGTATCGCCGCTAGTCGAGATAACCTCAAAGACCTTACTTTGCTGATCTCCCTCACCGGTGGAAGCCACCTCAAGGACGGACACATCAAATGTTCCACCGCCAAGATCAAATACGATGATCTTGTGATCACGTTCCTTGTCGAGGCCATAGGCCAATGCGGCCGCCGTTGGCTCATTGATAATACGGGCAACTTCCAAACCTGCGATCTGGCCCGCATCCTTGGTGGCTTGGCGTTGAGCATCGTTGAAATAAGCTGGAACTGTAATGACTGCCTTGCTTACCCGATGACCCAAGTAGCTTTCTGCCGCCTCCTTCAGCTTGCGCAGGACCTTGGCAGAGATTTCCTGCGGAGTATAGCGTTGATCCCCGATCTGGATCTTTACGTATTCGCTTGGATCGCCGACCACAGAATACGGCACAATTTTCTCTTCGCTTTCCACTTCCGCATGTCGTCTACCCATGAATCGTTTTGCTGAGTACACCGTTCGGCGCGGGTTGGTTACGGCTTGCCGTCGGGCAGGCTCACCGACAATTACCTCCCCTTTATCCGTGTAGGCAACAACACTAGGAGTCAAACGGTTCCCTTCCGCGTTGGGGATTACCTTAACTTCGCTGCCTTCCATAACCGCCACAACAGAGTTTGTGGTACCGAGGTCGATACCAATGATTTTTTCGCCTTGAGCCATTGCCGGATCCTCCCTTAGAAAAGTTGCAGCCAACCCTGCTTGTCAGTTGTTCGCTGGTACAAAGTCTTAATATGCGTTCGACCCGCCTTTCCCGCTCCTGTTCTGGAGGGACTTAATGGCGGCAAAGTCGTCAATGATTCGCTCAGTTGCAATCAGCGTGCCAAAACTGATTTGCAGTAGTTTTTTAAGGATCGTAACAATCATGCCGTCTCCCATCCCAGGAAACAAAACCACCAAGGCGTTAATCTGCCGATTCAGTTTTCGATTGTGCCCCCAATGAGAGTAGTTTAGGCGTATGGCTGCATATTGGTATCCTTCCCAATTGGCTTGCAATTGCCATATTGACAGGTAACCACGATGAATGCCATTTTGTCTAGGAATCTCACTCCAACGGTAAGCCTATGCAGCCCGACCCATTAAATGAATCCTTGCCGCCAACCAATTCCGAAGACACCGAATCTGCTGGAATGAGTGGATTCAGTCGAATTAGCAGCATTGATGATCAACTCATTGCTTTGCTTGCCCAAAGAGCAGATCTTTGCCGCGATCTGCCTTTGGAAAAACTGAATTCCATTGGTTCCCAACTTGTTCAAAGGACATCCAGTCCAAGTCTCGAAGGACTATTGGCCACCGATTTGCAAAATGATTGGTTGCAGCACGCACACAGTTTGTGCATGCGGGTAGTTGAATCTACACGTGCCCCGATCGTCTATCTAGGACCGATCTATAGCTACAGTTATTTGGCGGCGGTGAAGCATTTTGGATTGGGAGCAGAGCTGGTTCCTGTTTCAACCATAGCCGCTGTCTTTGATGAGCTGGTACGAGGACAAGCAACATTTGGTGTTGTGCCCATTGAGAATAATACGGACGGTCGAGTTGTCGACACGTTAGGCATGTTCGCACGGACTCCCATTGATATCTGTGGTGAGGTGCTTCTGCCCATACATCACTGCCTGCTTGGCTTGGGGCACCGAAACGACATCGAAGAGATCTACAGCAAACCTCAGGCACTTTCACAATGTAGAAACTGGCTTGCTCAGCATCTGCCGGAGGCCCGGCTGGTGGAGGTATCCAGTACTGCGCTGGCGGCTGCTCGCGCAAGTCAAAATGCAGCCATCGCTGCCATCGCATCCAAAGAAGCTGGTATTCACCATGGCCTGCAGATTATTGAAGAGGGGATTGAAGACAACGCCCATAATGTCACACGTTTTGCAGTGATTGGAAAACGTCCCTCAGATCCAACAGGTAATGATAAAACGTCCTTGATGTTTCAATTACACCACCAGCCAGGGGCGCTAGCCAATGCCATGATAGCCTTCCAACAAAACGCCATTAATTTGACATGGATTGAATCCTTCCCCTTAGCGGGGCATCCTAACGAATATCTGTTCTTTGTCGAACTAGACGGCCATCGCGCCACGCCAGCAGTTGCTAATGCCCTGGCCGCACTTGCCAAGCACACTCAACGGCTTAACGTTCTCGGCAGCTACCCCCGAGGCTAGACGTGTGGCTGTCTGCTGAATGCCAACAGAGAGACAACAACCCGTTATCATGACTGTCACCTTTTGCAGATGGACATGAAGTTGGATGCTGTTGCTAGTTCAGCATGCAGGAGCACGAAAGATGTTGTGCGTCAGTGTTACATTGTCAAGTATCGGGGTTCGTCAACTGCAACGCAACGCAAACCAGGCTCCAGTACTCGCAATCACCAGAAATGGTGGAAAGCGACATTTTCGCTAACGTCGGAATGCTGTATCCTGACAAACTAATTGTTTTGTTTTCTTGAGGCCTGAGGAAGGAATCTAGATAGTGGCGGAGATAAAACGCATTCTGGTTACCGGCGGTGCTGGTTTTTTGGGATCGCATATTTGCGAACGATTGGTCCAAGATGGCCATGATGTGATCTGCCTGGACAACTTTTTTACTAGTCAAAAATCCAATGTGGCGCACTTGCTGGGACTTTCTAATTTTGAATTGATTCGCCACGACGTCACACTTCCCATCTTTTTAGAAGTTGACGAAATCTATCACATGGCCTGTCCGGCAGCCCCAGGACACTATCAGTTCAATCCCATAAAGACCATTAAAACCAGCGTTATGGGATCGATCAATTTGTTAGGCATGGCCAAAAGATGCGGTGCCAAAATATTGCTGGCCAGTACGTCAGAAATCTATGGTGACCCGGAGGTCCATCCACAACCGGAAAGCTATCGAGGGAATGTAAATCCAATTGGTCCGCGAGCTTGCTACGACGAGGGCAAACGTGCTGCGGAGACGTTGTTCATGGACTACCATCGAATGAATCGCGTGAATATTCGCATCGTACGGATCTTTAACACCTATGGTCCTCGCATGCATCCTTACGATGGCCGTGTCGTATCAAATTTTATTCGACAGGCTCTGACAGGTAATGACATTACCATTTTTGGAGATGGACAACAGACTCGTGCATTCTGTTATCGCGATGATCTGGTAGAAGGTATTATTCGTATGATGAATGGCGCTGATCAATTTATTGGGCCTGTCAACATCGGAAACCCTGGAGAATTTTCCATTCGCGAATTAGCCGAATTGGTCATTGAACTAACTGGGGCCAAGGCCAAGCTGATCGAACGCCCGCTGCCGGCGGACGACCCAACCCGGCGGCGGCCCGACATCCGGCTTGCCAAGCAAGAACTTGATTGGCAACCCACTATTTCGCTTAGAGAGGGGTTGGTGAAGACAATTGAGTGGTTCAAATCAGTCGATCTCAGCCACTACCGGCCCCCCACTCCAAATTATGTGTAAGGGTTAGCGTTTCTTCGCTATGCATGCCCTCCCTGACCGCAAGGATGCCCTCCCCGAAAATTCGGGAGGGTAAGTTGCTCTCTGCACCAGATAAGTCGCTCTCTGGGTAAGTTGCACTCCGCACCGCGTTGGTACTGGCTCCGCTCGTCCCCGCGACTCTCCCAGAAAGCAAAAGTGATCAGTCAACAGTTTAAGATGTGGCCAAGCCTTTGTGGAAAAGGCTAAAGGTCATTAGACTTTTTTTGAATCAAAGAATGGCCAGAGGATTTCTAGGTTGCTCCAGAGTGCCTCGCGTTACACCGACGCGATTGTGAGCCCGCAGTTCTTTCCAAACGTCCGAGCCCTGCAATTGACCAGCCAGTAGGCCTCGGTAAAGCGAAATGATTCGTTCCACCTCCTCCTGTGTTGCATTGCGCAATAACTCAATTCGAAATCGTCTGACTCCCGTAAGTATCAACTGATTGACAGCTTCGGCGCCACTCTGTGGTACGCCATTGTAAAGCGTATTGCGGCATCCGATATCCGCATGCAGGATGTGGTCCACTCCGACTCGATCCCGCAGTTCGACTTGGTGTTGGTCACAGGGACGACCGCAATCCGATTTATTTTTGCCTGGACTGAGTACATTGCAAAAAACGCAATGCTCCATATGAAACATGGGCATGTGCTGGTGAATGACAATTTCAAGATGTTGAACTGGGCAATGGGCAACCAGTTCCAAAAGCTGTTCGCGATTGAGATCGTAAGAAGTCGTGATTACATCTGCGCCCCATCGCATGAGTTGTTCAACGGTCAGCGGGTTGGTCGCATTCAACGAAAAATCGGCCGTAGCGGGGATGTTGCGGTCTGAAGCAAACTTGAGTGCCGCCAGGTTTCGCACAAGCCAGCTATCGCCCCCGTGTTTTTCGAGAGCCCGAAATAGTCCTTCTTCCCCTGGCTTCAAGATACGGAGGGTAGCCAATTCAATTCTGGCGCCCTGTCCTCGAGCCAGTGCCACCGCCTGTCTACACTCACGGAGATCATGCAGATCGGCAATCAAGTCCTGAACTCCCGCTGCCAGCGCCATGTGAACATGTGATAATGATCGGCACAATACGCGCAAAATAGGACCTTGCGACTCAAGTTCCGCTGTACGCCAATATGGCCTTTTCAACGCATCAACGGATTTGCTTTGCACCAGCATTTTCTGGGCGACGTGAACCGGCTGGCAGGTCCAAGGTTTGATCAATCGCATACGATCTAAAGCAGCAACAAGGTTCTTGCGCAATTCACCAAGGACGCTATGCGGAACCATCGGCTCACCGGTAATGTGCGCTTGGAGAGTCCCCAAACGGTATACAGTCCCACCTAGCCGCGCAAATTGAGTTTGCAATGCATCTATGGAAACGGGGTGTTTGCGCGCTTTTTCTGGGATGAAGGGCTCCTCGCCTACCGTAGTGCAAACTTCAATTTTTTGGCCAGCATATTCGCAAGTCATTTTTAGTGGCTGGCCGATTGCAACGGTTAGTTCCAAGTTTATTGGAACACGCTTGGTCGGATCGATGTCGTCAAAAGATTTGCGCAAACGTCTTGTAAGCTGCGGGTCGTCAGTCTTCCAAAGCTTTCTCCCTGGCAAATTCTGTCGCAGGCTTTCGTAGTTCTTGGCCGTGAATATGCCCGCTTGTAGACGGACTTCGATGCGTAAAGGATCGCCGTGTTGCGGTAGTTCGGCCGAAGTAATAGCGGTCATGCGTTGGGAACCAACGTAAATGGAAAACACTCGACCGCCAATCTCAGTTCCCGCGATTCGATCTCCTTCGATAACAATGCCATCACCTGCAGCCAGCGGTTGCGTCAGGTCAATTAGCAAACCATCACCTTGTAATCTAACAATCGTGCCAAGCAGTAGGCCACGTTTGGAACTACTCGTGGCCGGTACCAATCGTTGGTGATCGCAACCTTCCAGCCAGCCAGGGGACAAACCGCGTGAAAACACGAGTTCTAAATCTCGGCGACGATCATCAGGAAGTTCACAATCGCGACCTTCGCTTGCACACTGCATCGCCTCATTGTAGGCTTGGCACGTCAGCGCCACATATTCGGGCGTTTTGAGTCGCCCTTCAATCTTTAGGCTGCTAACACCTGCAGCCAGAAGTTGCGGCACAAGTTCATATGCGGCCAAATCCTGAGGACTTAACAAGTATTTTTCGTCACCTAGTTCACGTAGTTGGCCGTCACAAATGAGTTGGTACGGCAGACGGCATGCTTGCGCGCATTGGCCACGATTTGCGCTTCGTCCTCCGAGTGATTCGCTCGTCAAACACTGTCCGCTGTATGCAACACAAAGTGCTCCGTGAACAAACGCTTCCAGAGGCATTGTTGTCTGCCGCCCAATCTTTTCGATCTCCGAAACGGAAAGTTCACGTGCCAGCACGACCCGAGAAACCGACAACTGCTGAAGCATGTTGACGGCAACGGCATTCGTTAGCGTCATTTGCGTACTGGCGTGAATAGGCAATTCTGGACAGAGCTCATGGATGAGGCGCACTGCTCCAATGTCTTGCACGATCACTGCATCAACCTGAGCAGCCGCCAGTTGGCGGAGGTGAGATTCGAGGGTTGCTAGTTCATCGGTAAATACCAAGGTATTCAGTGTTATGTAGCCCTTAACTCCCTGACGATGTAGCATGCTCATCAATTCAGGAAGTTCCGCCAAATGGAAATTCTTGGCGCGAGCCCGAGCATTGAAACCGGTTTGGAGCCCGAAGTAGATAGCGCCTGCCCCGTTTTCGACTGCGGCACGCGCGCACTCCCAGTCCCGGGCAGGCGCCATCAGTTCGATTGGTCCGGGGATTTTATTCATCTGGTCTCCGCCTCCCGAGTTTATTAACTGATCTGTGAAATGCGATCCTAAAACGAATGGGAATCAATTCTCCCCTGTCATCACCTTATTGGCTGGTTGGAAGCCAATGAGCCTGAATTGATCATTTCCCGCCAAGATAATTCGCCACTGAATAAACAATCTATTAAGGCGAACGGCAGGAATAAACGTCCCAACCCGAAACGTAAGTGAGGGATTTTTGTTCGGTCC
>JAGQOY010000270.1 GCA_020427005.1 Planctomycetales bacterium | reverse complement strand
ACTCTTTCGTGAAGTTTGCTCTAGTACGAAAGGTAAAGCGTTTTGCAGCAGTTTATGCGTGTGACGCCTTTCACCGCTATTCACAACTTGCGTGAGACGAGACTGATATCAAGAACTTGAGACCCGATCTATCAACCCCAATTTTGTTTACGCAGACTTAACTCAAACGCAACAAACAAGAAATCGTGTATTGGAGAGACTTAAAAATGTGTCGCCAAAAGGTTATGACTGCTCACGGGGGCCATCCGTAGAATTGATGCGCGCATTGGAGTTTTCGTTTGATGTTGTAGCCGGATGATTGAAGTGAGGAGGTGGCACGATAGATGGCTTGGCAGCACTGCCGGAATCACCATCTGGATTCTCGTAGGCATCATCGTATCGCGATACATACCCTGGTAACTTGGCGCGTTCAAGTTCTAATCGGTATTCCTCAACTACATGCTGCTGTATCAAATCCCGACATTTTTGATTGATCGGGTGAGCTACATCAGCGTATAACTTGTTGGGGGCATCATCGTCCCTAGAGTCCCGTGAATCCCGCACTCTTGACCCACACTGATTACAGTAATTACTTCGGATGTGGTTTTTGTTTCCGCATCGCGAGCAACGATGGGTAAGCTTACGGCTGGGCATGGCAACGAAAGGTCCATGACTGCCTTCAATTATTTTCAAGTCGCGAACGACAAAACAATTGTCAAATGTAATCGAGCAAAAGGCCCTCAGTCGGTCTTCGGACTCCTCCATCAACTTGATGCGAACCTCTGTGATTTCCACCGCTTCGAGCCCCCATGCTAGCGTCAGAGAGTGAATTCGTTCACGGCATTGTCTGGCGGCAGGAGCTGTGATTCAATCGACGGGGCATACCATGTACCCACCTTATAGGCCCTTGATATTCCTAGAGCTCTTGCTGCCTCAATGGTCTGATTTACTTTTTTCTGTTCCTCTAGTATCGCAAAACAGCTAGATCCACTTCCAGTCATAATCGCGCATTTGTGGCCATGATCAATAAGAAGATCCAACTGTGTATTTACCCAACTTGTAATGCTTGCAGCTGGTGATTGTAGAGCATTGAATAGCTCTGCGCCAATCTTTTCCGCTTGCCCAGACTCACATGCAGCAATTATTTTTTCTGAATTTCGAGTTTTTTCGCTCTTTGTTAAGGTTTCAAAGACCTGCCTTGTTGAGCATCCAGCAGGAGGGTTAAGTACCAAGAACTCCAATACTGGCCGATGTTCCAGCAACTCAATGATTTCCCCACGACCAGTAGCGTGAGCGATTCCTGTACCTGCCGAGGTGCCTAGGAAGAAGTTGGTATCGCTACCTAGCGCTGCGCAAACCCGTGAAGCCAATACGCGATCCCAGCAGGACCACATCAACAAAGCTGCACATACGGCCGCTGCCGCGTCACTGCTTCCCCCACCCAGTCCGGCTTGAGCCGGTATTTGTTTGCTGAGCGTGACTTTGGCCCCGCTGCGAATCCCCAGAATTCGGCGTACCTGCTCAAATGCTTTAATGACGAGATTATCAGCTGTAACTGGGATGTTCCAGGCTGCATCGATTAGGCCACAATCGGGAAGACTCTTAGTTTCAGTCGCTAATGATTGTGGCGTTTTAACGTCTAAGGTTAGCTCGTCAGCAGGCTCTGCAGTTAGTTCGTCCAATAGTGAAATGGGTACCATCACTGTGTCGAGGTTATGGTATCCGTCGGGCCGTCGACCGGTTACCTCCAAGAACAGGTTGAGCTTCGCGGGAGTCCGGATAACGATCTTCTCGCTACCAGCCGAAATTCGCACCTTACTTTGACTCCCTCATGGGCTCAATACTTCAAATCTCCATTTGGGCGTCCGTAGTTCCTTAGCCTTCGTCCTCAGCTCGTAGAGCAGGGGTAATCAGCAATTCATGATCGCAAAAATCACCGTCACTGAAATATAGTGCAAGCTCTCGATGAGCGCTTTCTTGGCTGTCAGAAGCATGGACAAGGTTCATCTGCCGCGAGCTGGAGTAATCGCCACGGATAGTACCCGGAGTTGCGTTCAGTCCATTGGTTGCCCCTAGCATGTCCCGGATAAGGCGGACAACGTCCAGGCCTTGAACCGCCAACGCTACAATGGGAGCCGAAGTAATAAACTTCTCTAGGCTTGGATAGAACGGTTTTGATACGTGTTCTGCGTAGTGTTGGCGAGCAAGTTCAGGAGTGACTCTGAGCATCTTCATGGCTACAATATCTAAGCCCTTAGCCTCGAATCGAGAAATTATTTGCCCCATCAAACGCCGTTCAACACAATCAGGTTTCAGCAATACGAGACTTCGCTGCATCATCTTTGTAAATACTCCGCACTTCGCTGTAAAAGTTTAAGGAACCGAAATTCAAACCGAGTAGCTGAATGAAGAGTTTACGCTTCTTTGTTCATTTGGCAATTCCGAAACCTCCGAATGCAATCGAGTTCAACATATGCGTCCTTCTCGAATTACGAGTGTTTTGAGGGGCTTTACGAATGGATGCGAGAAAATGCTTCGCCCGGCATTGGAGCTTTGTTGGAATGGTTCGATAAGCAATGTTGAAACGATCAGCGATAGTATGTGTGCGGCACCGCGGCACTGCGATAGCGATTTGGCGTTCGATTCATGGTTGTCCTGGGGGGGAAGGCTTGAGGAGTTGGAGTATACGACAAATCGCCTTCGTCCAACAAAAGTAAGTCATTGGAGTCCGATCTCGATTCCTCGCTTTCCGGTAACTTGATGACTTCGGGAGAGTCCAACCTATCACTGGGACTTACATCCGGTGGCAGTTTAGGTTCAGGAAGCGGATTAGGAGATTTTGATCCGGGAGGTGGAAGCTCCATCGATTGTTTTAGCATTGGCTTTAGCCAATCAGGGGCATCCTCGGCCGGACTTGCAGCCGGTGTGCGCTGATTTTTCTTTGGGTCAGGACTAGCCAGTTGCGGAATGGGGGCAGCAAAGTAGTTGGAAGAATTTTGAGGTTCATGGTAGTAAGGGATCACGTTCACGTGATAGGGATGCAACAGATTCTGGCTACCATACTGATAGGCTGGGTGAGTTGCCGTCACAATGTTCAGTCTTCCATCACGAGCTGAATGATAGCCTGACTTCGTATAGCCGTATCCAAAGTAGCGACCTGCCGCATGGAGAGGAGCAAAGTCTCCCCAGCCATCAGCCCAAGTGTTCGAAACGAGCCCACAAAGGGTCGCAGAAAGTGCGGCGAGAAAACAAAAGCGTTTGGCAACCCGCATCTTGAAACCTCCGTGTTTTTAGTCGGTCGACGGATCCAATCCATCGCAAAGCAGAATCTGAAACAGCAATCTGCTTCCTTCTCCATCGATTCAGAAAGAATTGGGACTTCAACTCGTGCGTAGACTGGCAAGACAATTAAGTTCGAATTGTATGCCCTGTATCAAATCAATAAAGTTTGACGATTAGAAAATCTGTCAGACTGTAGCGATAAAACCGTTTGAACCGGTAGCTTTAGATCTTTGAGTCCTTGCAGTGTTCAAGTATTTTGGCAACCAATCCAACTAGATTCTACACTTCTAGAGCCACGTCGCCGTTAAGCTGCCTAACCAAGCAGCCAAAGACTTACCGGGAAGATCGAGATGGACAAGAGAAACAAACTTTACGTTGAACACCAAGTTCAGGCTGCCTTGGGAAAAAGAATTGTTTTACACTGGCTTGTCTTCTTGCTGCTCAGTTTTTGTGTAACGACCTCATTGCGAGTCTTTTCGAACATCGTTTCCATGGATGTCTTTGACAGCTTAGGCCTGGCACTTCGGGATCAGATCACAACCGTGGTGGTTATGCTTGCCCTACTGCCATGGTTCGTTTATGACTCGCTCAAATTGAGCAATCGATTTGCAGGGCCCATGATGAGATTGCGTAGCGTCATGCGACAGCTTGCCAAAAACGACGATGCTCCGGACCTAAAATTCCGAACTGGAGATTTTTGGTATGACTTTGCGTCAGATTTCAATGACTTGCGCGGGAGAACACTGTCCGAGCGAAAAGAACTAGCGCATCTTCGACAGATCGTGAAATCTCAGCTCGGAGACGACGAAGAATCGACCATAGCCATCACAGTCAACCCGTTGTCATTAACCGGTGCCGCTAGCCAACCGGTAAGCTAGGACGAGCTTTCACAAATCATAGTTCTGACTAATCGATCGAGCTGGATGAATTGCTCAGGTGTTAGTTCTTCCGCCCGAACATTGGGCTGCAGCTCCATGCTCTTCAGGATTTGATCAACTTGAGCTTTGCTGGCTCTATCCTTTATGGCGCTGGCTAACGCACTACGTAGAAATTTGCGGCGGTGCAAGAAGATATCCCGAATCAGCGCATGGAAGTGGTGAGGGTCCTCGATTCGAGAACGCAATTCGGACTGGGGACGGATATCAAGTATGGCCGAATCCACTTTGGGGCGTGGCCAAAATACTGCCGGCGGCATGATTCGAACTATCTCGGCTTGGCACTGTGCTTGAATCCATATGCTCAATGCACTGTAGTCCTTACAGCTAATCGGAGCCGTAATCCGCTCCGCCAATTCGCGTTGGATCGTGGCCACCATTCTGGTCGGTAGCGGTTGAATATCCAAAAGGTTGGAAAGAATCGGTGTCGCCACATTGTATGGCAAATTGGCGACGAGCTTGATTTTGGCGTCCGGTATGGACTGGGTTATGCCAACGAGAGTCTCAACGACCTGTGGATGAAGTTGGTTCTTACTTTTTAGCGCGTCCTGCTGCATTAACGTGATGTTGTCAAATCGCTCAAACTCGCGTTGAGCCAGAGGAGCGAGGAAATGATCGATTTCGACCGTCAGTACGTGTCCCGCTTGGGCAGCCATGATCGTTGTAAGTGACCCCATGCCGGTGCCAACTTCAAGCACTACATCCTGAGGCGTGAGCTCCGCGGTCTTGGCAATCAATTCGACCAGGTTTAGGTCGATCAGAAAGTTCTGACCAAATCGTGTTTGAGGCTGTAAGCCGGCTGCTGCAAATTGATGCTGCAGGTAGCTGAATGTTTGACGCGGCGCCATAGCCTTGTGGGACCTTGCAAGAATTAAGCAATTAGGACTGCATTTGTCGTTGAACGTACTTGGCTATCAGGTCCGTTTCAAGGTTTACTTGGTTACCTGGTTGTAGGCGTCCCAAAGTTGTCACTTGCAACGTATGCGGGATTAACGCCACAGAGAACTCGCTGTCAGACACATCGACGAGTGTCAAACTCACTCCATCGATGGCTATCGAACCCTTGGACACCATTTGCCGCATGAGTTGCGTTGGAGCAGAAAAACGGAAATCGCTCCACTGGTCATGGTCACGTCGCTGAGTAACTTGTCCAATTCCGTCAATATGCCCAGTAACCAAGTGACCACCTAGTCGATCGCTTAGTTGCAGTGAACGCTCTAGATTTACTTCTTGTCCGGCCTGACATTTTCCCAAAATTGTTCGCGAAAGGGTCTCTTCTCCGGCCTGAAAGCTAAGGTGTTGATGATCGAATTCAATAACCGTCAAGCAACAGCCATCGATAGCGATGCTGGAGCCAAGTTGCACATCGTCAAAGGTGAACGGCCTCTGAATCTCAAGAAGTATACCGCCTGGCTCAGGCTTGACTGAAGTGACCAACGATTTACATTCCACAAGTCCAGAAAACATAACTCTCGCTTGAATCTTGAGCCAAGTTCATACGCCTAACCATGAAACCTTAACAACTGGAAGGCCCTGTGAACCACTATACATGGTTGGAAGTCGTTTGATAATTAAGCCCACCAGCAAGCTTTTCCTCGCATTTTTCTCGGACTTTGATGATTGTACGTTGCGATCAAGGGCGAAAAGACTTGGCCGTATATTAACCGAAGTTCTGAATTTCGACGACAGCTATTACGGTAGGCCCGCAAAATAAAGATTCAGCCTGAAAATTACCTGAGAGCAATCTAGCAGGCTGCTGAAAAAGCAACTCGACGCGTCAGCGAGGGAATGCGCCCAGCCCCTCGCTGACGCTCTGACGATTCGGGTTACAAATCGTCCACAAGACAACAATTTTGATGCCATCTGGTGCTTTTCTAAGGTTTGGCCACAATTACACACCATCCATGCTGACCATGTTACCCTCATTCAAAATAACGGCTATCAGCAAGGTGTTTCCCTAGTTGAGATTTGAAATTCTATCTAGGCATTCGGCGTCCGAATTTCGAAATAGAAAATAAGCATCAGGTCGCTGAGAACAATTCGAACATATATGCGAAAGGTTGATTACCAATGAGTATTATTCAGTCAGTATTGGGCCGTCAAATACTGGATAGCCGTGGCAACCCCACAGTAGAAGTTGAAGTAGAGCTAATGGACGGATCGCTTGGGCGAGCTGCCGTTCCCAGTGGTGCTAGCACAGGCGCTCATGAGGCTTGGGAACTTCGAGATGGCGACAAGGAAGTCTTTTTGGGTAAAGGAGTTTCCAAGGCTGTTGAAAATGTAAACGGGGAAATCGCGGATGCTCTAATCGGCTTGGATGGAGTACAGCAACGCGAGATTGATGCTGTAATGAGGGAGTTAGACGGCACCTCAAACAAGCAACGGTTAGGAGCCAATGCAATTCTCGGTGCGTCGTTGGCTGTGGCCCGCGCGGCTGCAAACTTTACACAGCTACCACTCTACCGTTACCTCGGTGGCGCGGGCGCGCATATCCTGCCGGCTCCGATGATGAATATCGTCAACGGTGGGCAGCACGCAGATAATTCCGTGGATGTCCAAGAGTTTATGGTTATGCCCCTGGGCTTTGATCACTTTAGTGATGCATTGCGTGCAGGAGTTGAAGTCTTTCATCACCTCAAAAAAGTACTCTCTGGGCGAAAGCTCAATACAGCAGTGGGAGATGAAGGCGGCTTTGCTCCTGATCTGGGCAGCAACCAAGAAGCTCTGGACCTCATCATGGAAGCCATAGGGCAGGCTGGGTACAAGGCAGGTGAACAGATCTTTATCGCCTTGGATGTGGCGGCCACGGAATTCTTCGATGAAAAGACCAAACGCTACACAATAGACGGCAAGCAGCTTTCCAGTTCTGAAATGGTGGATTTCCTGGCTGCATGGGTAGACAAGTACCCGATCTGCTCTATCGAAGACGGTTGCTCCGAAGACGATTGGGAAGGATGGAAGCTACTAACAGATAAGGTCGGCAAGAAAGTTCAACTTGTCGGCGATGACCTGTTCGTTACAAATGTTGAACGGCTGCAGCGTGGAATCGATCAGGGCATCGCTAACAGCATTTTGATCAAGGTGAATCAGATCGGTACGCTGACCGAGACGATCGAGGCAATTCAATTGGCCGCCCGCAACGGCTATACGTCAATTTCTAGTCACCGTAGTGGAGAAACAGAAGATTCCACCATCGCTGACTTGGCCGTGGGGCTGTCCACGGGACAAATCAAAACTGGTTCAGCATCGCGTAGCGACCGAATGGCCAAGTACAATCAGTTGCTTCGTATTGAGGAAGAATTGGGTGATACGGCAGTATACGGTGGCCCGCTGTTCCCCAAACGACGCTAGGTTGCTAAACAAGCTTTTGCTGTTTGCCAACTGCCCTACAAAGTATGAATTCTCGGCGTTGCCTCGGAAAGGATTTCAAAAACTTCCTTTCCGAGCAATACGAGGTACTTTGAAAACATCCATTGAAAGCTAGGGGAGTGTCAAGCCCTCACGGCTCAAAAATGCACGCCCTTATCTTCGAGCCACCGCCCGTCTATTTGCTTTGCTTTACTTGCTTACACGTTCGCGATAGCACGCGTTGGCCTAGAGCAGCATTCATCTAAGTGTAGCGGTAGCCACAGTGTTTGATGTAGTTTCTACATTCGGGCTCTTTGAATAGGTCGAGAACCTTTCCGCAGAGTTTCCAAAGGCCCAGAAGTTTGCTCTAGTAACCCGAAGCGTCAGAGCG
>JAGQOY010000269.1 GCA_020427005.1 Planctomycetales bacterium | reverse complement strand
CCAGTCAGCTAAAACGTGGTCGCGCCGGAGTAAGGGCACAGGCTCTAGCTCGAGATGGGGCTCTGATTGATGATTTCTTGTGGGTTTCGAATCCTCGCATGTTGCATGTCTGCAACGCTCCTAGCCCAGCAGCCACAGCGAGTTTCGAAATAGGACGGCAGATAGTCGATCGCGTTGCCAGCGAGATCTGAGACAAGATCGGACTAAGGAAGAATGCCTTGTTCTGAATTGCGCACGCCCAAAGATAGCTCATGTAACCAATGCTCTTGTGGTGGCGAATTTGCGGCCTGTGTGGCTTGGGGCGAGTTGAGCGTTTGGCGGGGGCAAGAATCCTGGAAGATGTATTTTTTGAGGGCCTTTAAGGCACAAGTGATGAAACTCTGACCTATCCATTTAGTGTATTCGGTCACTCTATACTTGTCCCTGTATTGAATAAGGAACTGCAAAAAATGTCACCATCGAGAAAATTCCGCTCATCCAAGCGAAAGGGCTTTTCTCTGCTGGAATTGCTCGCTGTTGTCACGATTCTTGGAGTAATCGCAGCCGTCGTGATTCCACGCATTTCGTCCTCTAAGAAGGGCGCCCAAACGGAAGTCAACAAGCAGAATATCGCTGAAATCAACTCGGCGGTTGAACGATGGTACTTTGACAAAGGTACCTGGCCGAAGACGGATTTGTCGGATATTGGTGCAGACGCCAATTTCTTTCCAGACGGATTGCCTTCCAATCCTGTTTCAGGCGCAGCCTACACGATCGACGCGACGTCGCATCGCGTGAAGTAGTAAGCCAAGCACAGTGCAGAGAAATCCTGAGTGAACGGTGTACAGTTGCTAACACATGATCGTCGTCGGAAGTCTACCAGTCGTAGACTCCCGACGGGTTTTTCGTTGTTGGAGCTCTTGGCCGTAGTAACTTTGCTAGGTGTTATGGGTGCGGCCGTTACGATGCGGTATGGTCGTGATACGCTTAGCAATGCAGGAGCACGAAGCGAGGCGCGACGGATTTCACTGGGGATGTTGCAGGCTCAACGGGCCGCGATTCGTACAGGAACATCCCATGGTGTAAAGATTTATGGCGGCAACAGTTGGGCCGTCGTCAGTGTCGGCTCAGGCGGAAGCAGGACTATTGTAGATGGGCCCCATGTGATCGATAGCCAATTGCAATTGACTACCAACAGCGACGAGGTTGTCTTCGATTTTGAAGGCAACGGCACGTCAGTTTTTCAGGCAGTCATCAAAGGAAAAGATCGCACATGGCAGCTACGCGTACTACCTCTGACTCGCATGATCGACAGTCGCGAAGTAAGCAACTAGTGAATCTCAACTCTCGCAGTCAACCTGCATCTAGTAGGTTAGGTCATACCCTTCTAGAGCTGGTAGCAGCATCCACAATCATTTCCTTGGCGCTGATTCCAGCGCTCAAAATGACGCGTTCCAGTCTCGAATTGACAGAGTCGATTGAGCATAAGGAGCTGGCGGTTGTGCTGTGCGTCAGTAAGCTCGAAGAGGAATTGGCTCTCACATCAGCCAACTGGGTAGCGGTAGGAAGTACAGGTACTTTTACCAGCCTGGGACATCCGGAAATGTGTTTCAGCGTCGCCAAAAGCGATTCGGAAACTGTAGGAGGAATCACAGGCTCACTGATGGTGATTCAAGTTACGGTCTGGTTCGATCAAGACCGAGGTCAGGATATGGACTCCAGTGAGCCGTCCGTGCAGTACTCGACAAAACTTGCAAAGGTGCTTTCCAGTGAGTATGAAGCAACAGTTCACTAGGCGCCAGTCTGCCCGGCGACTCGGAATCACTTTGCTGGAATTGGTAATTGCAGGCAGCATGTTGGCAGTAGTAGCCACTAGCATTTCAGTGGTAATGCGCACTTGCCGAACGGTCTGGGAAACCAACGACAACGAATACGGTACGCTGCGTCAGGCCCATGCAGTCACCACACACTTTGTGCGCCAAGCTCGAGAGTGTGTCCGCGTCAACAGCATTTCGACCTCTGGCGACTCAATTTCTCTGTCATTGCGAGATGGCGGTACCCTAACATGGCGCTGGGCAGCCACAGAACCTTCGGGCCTAAGCAATTGCGTTTTGGTCAGATTCTCGAATCAAGCCAGTGAAAGTCCAGTCGCTGCCAATATTAGTAACCTACTTTTTACTGGTTACGAAGCCGATGGAGTCACGACCACGAAAACTCCAGAAGACATTCGTTTGATCAAAATCGCTGTAACTGTTGCAATTCCAACACAGGTTGGCGGTAGCGGAGTAGTAGTGAGTAACGTGTGGGTTCGAACATGGTAATAGTTTGCAGATCGAAAAATCGTCGGGGACAAGTAGCCCGTCGAGGGGCTGCATTGATGTTAGCGCTCTTCGTCATGACCGTCGCTAGTTCTCTCGTCGTCGCCATCGTCGATTCTCAGTTATTGCGACATGCTGCCTTGCGCAATACGCGTGACTGGGATCGAGCCAGGTATTTGGCCGAATCAGGATTGAATCACGCGTTTGCTGAACTAGAGAAAAACATTGAATTCCGAACGGAAATCGCGTGGACAGAGTTCCCTGTTGGGAGCGGAGATCGGTATATGGCGACCCTCCAAGATGGACCCAAAGGCACAGTTGTGATTCAGTCTGTCGGATCTGCTGGTAGCTTCAACCGTTACTTGTCTGTAACCATCAAGCAAGGTGGCTGATATGTCAGTGGCTCAAAATTTAGTCAAAGCCACGGATCGGCAGCCAGCGATACATGACCGAAGGAAGAAAAGCGTTCGTCGTAGCGGTAAAGAAAGACGCCGTGACAATGCAGCCCTGGTGGGAATCGACATTTCGCAATGTGGAGTCACAGTCGCAGTCATTGCGCAGGTAGGCAATGGCCCACGAATTCTGACCACCGACTTTGTTCCCTTCGAGTACCGAGAAGATGCCAATTCGCTCGTCTGGAACAAGGATGAGTTAACCGAGATCTTCCAACAATTGTCGGAAAAACACAAACTTTCGGGACAGGCCGTATCCGTATCGCTAGGAGGACAGGCCTGTGTCACGCGATGTTTATTTGGTGAGTCGCACGAAGTTGATGCCGCAGGTAAGGAAATCATGGATCGGGCCAACTACTATTTGGCCCTCGGCACAGGCGACAAAATATTCTGCAAGGTAGAGAAAATGATTGATGCCAAGCGCAAACGTGCTTGGATGACCGTGGCAGAACGAAGTGTTGTGGAGTCAGTTGCTGAGGCAGTCGACGCAGCCGGCATGCGCTTGGTTCGGATCGAGCATACGCTAATTGCACTTTGTCAAATTGCTGGATTCACTGGCTGCGACATGCAGGAGCCAGTACTGTTGGTTGCTACAGGTTGTGGGAGGGCCGATTTGGTCATAACCTATCAAGGTCAGCTAATTCTGGACTACCGCCCAACACGCAGCAAAACCGGGGACACATGTTCGGTTGATATGTGGGCAGAGACGGTATGCAAACGAGTCAAATGCCTACGTCGATACCTTTCGAGCCAGCTGCCTCGTGAACACAGCCACCTCGCGAAGATATGTTTACCGGGCGCGACTTGGAAGCTGAGTGGAGCATCTCATCGTCTGACCCGTGACCAGGAATTAACTGCTATAGATCTTCCATTGAGCGCCCTCTGCGATGATGTGGAACTATGCCTGGGGACAGAAGAAAGTTCTGAGACGATTTCTGCCATTTGGATGGCGCGCTCCAGTGAATTGCAATCAAACTCGTTGGTCGGCAACCTGGCTAAGTCATTAAAGAATGAGAGCCGAATAACCTGGACACAAGTTGTTAAATCTACTTGGCCCATCGCGGCTGCACTGCTATTAGTATGCGGACTATATGTTTGTGGCTTGAAAGAAAAATCTCGACTGAATCAGCTAGAGGAATCGTTGGAATCGTTGCAGACCGTACGTCTCGAACATAAAAAATTGTCGACGGATCTGGAACACCAGCGGTTAGCCTTGCAAGGCTTTGGCACATTGCATGCAAAAGTGCCATCAAGAAACTGGAGTCAGATTGTCAAGGCCTGCGGTAGGGCGCTGCCAAGTAGCACTTGGCTGAAGAGAATCGTAATGAAAAGCGGTGGTGAAATCTCGATTTATGGTGCAAGTTTTGCTGATGATGCAGTTTATGACTATCTTTCCGTCATGGCGGACAGCAAACTTTTTGAAGACGTGGCCTTAAAGTCTACGCAAAGCGTACGGCTGGCCAGCGGACCGGCGCTTGAATTCGAAATAACTGCTCGCACGGTGAGTTTTCCGGATGTGCCAAATTCGGAAGATGAACGAATCGCTGTGAACTAAGATCTAGGGATTATTCTGCGGATTGGGAATGTAATGAAAGATCTGGTTGAGTCACTCGCTCATTCATTTTTTCAGAGCCAAAACCGACTGTGGTATGTTGGCGGAATTACTCTGTTTGTTCTCCTGATACTCGGGCTTCCGGCCTATGATTCACTTCGCTCCAAATCTACCGAGTGCGGTGAAATACAGACTGAGATCGCCTCAATTCAGGAGCAATCCGTGGATTTGGAGAGGCTGCGTACAGATTTAGATACTGTTCTCGGCCGTGTCAAATCTCAGGAGGGATTAGATGGAGAACAAGCAGTTCGAATTCGTGACAGTATTGTGCAACTAGTTCGTAAGCTTGAGTGTCAGTTAGTCAATATACAACTTGGAGAGACTCGGACAGCCAACTGGACGGAAGGTACCGATCCGTTGGGAGTACTTAATTCAGTGTCTACTGATACGACCGAGTTTCAACTAGAGACAACTGGCCTAAAAATTGCCGTCATTGGCGAGCTTAGGAGATTGGTTGAGTTGACAGGAGAGGTGCAGCAGTTGCATCGACTGGCCGTACCAACTGCAATGGAATTGCAGCAAGTTGGCCAAGATTCCGATCAACTGCAGCTTGATATAGAATTGACCTTGCTAAATTTATCACGGTCAAAACAAACGTCATAGGATGATGGCGTGAATAAAGTAGAGGATCCATGGAGGGATCGATGCGTCTACCTGCTAACCTAAAACTGTCGGCGTGGTTGTTCATTTGTGCAATGCTGACTTCCACTACGCTTTTCGCGCAGGGGGATAGATTCGCGACGGCTGATCAGCAAACTCGCGAACTCTTATCCAAACGTATCACTATCGACTTGCGTGACGTTACCCTCCTGGAGTCCCTGTTTGCAATTCGCGATCTCGCGGGCTTGAACATCGTGGCTGGTAACGAGATTTCGGGGACGGTCAACGCAACTTTCGCGGATACCCAAGTATTTCAAATTCTAGATAGCCTGCTCATCCCAAGGGGATATAGCTACCGCGTAATCAGCGGGAGTTTAGTTGTCCTGCCGATTGACAGCGTAGGAGATCGTCTGCCGAATTTTACAAGCAAGACGATTCAATTGTCTGCCAACGCACCGGTAGACATGTTACCGATCATTGAGTCGATGCTCTCACCGGAAGGTCGTGTCCATCTCGTACCTGCCAGTAATTCGTTGCTTCTGATGGACTACAGTGACCGGATTCAAGAGATCGAACAACAAATTCAGGTCTTGGAAAACACTGCCGCCGCGACAGGTTCCGGTACTCCCATCCCTGGAAACTCATCGCCTCAACAAGGAAGTCTTAATTCTTCTGCCGGGACAGCTATTGTGCCTACAGAAATGCGAGTCTTTCGTCCCCAGTATGTGTCAGTCCAAGTACTGATGGACAGCCTACAACCCGTGCTCACCCAAGCCGGTAGGATCTCAGCTCTGCAGTCCGAGGACAAGCTAATTATCGCGGATACGCCAGACAATCTGGAGCGATTGGCACAAGTTTTAGCAGAGCTTGACCAGCCTCGCATGCAAGTCCGAATTTGGGCTCGCATTTACGATTGTAGCATCGAAGACCTGAAAGCCTGCGGTGTTAATCTAACTAGCGGAGTCAATGGTTCTGCCGTGGATGCAGTTTCCGGGGATCCGAATCACTCCATTGTATTGCAGGCCGTTACATCACCAGTAGGCGTTCCAACCAATGGTGTGCTGACGCTAACAACCAACAGTCGATTGGGAGGCTTGAGTTCGGTATTTCAGGCCCTAGAAACTAGCGACGATTCGCGTCTATTGGCTGATCCAAATGTGGTTGTGATGAACCATGAAGCCGCGGAAATACAGATTGTCACCGAAGTCCCATACCAGCAACTTACACAGGGCATCCAAGGTGGCACTATTGGCACTACGGCGTTTCGAGAGGCCGGCGTATCCATGACCGTTACACCGCATATTGCTCAAGACAGTACGATTGCCATGGTTATCAATCCCCGATTTAGTGTACTGACGGGATTTGCGGAAGGAAGCAATGCTCCCATTATCGATCGTCGGGAAACTGTAACCACTGTACGCGTCGAGAATCTGAATACGTTGGTATTGGGCGGACTTCGGCAGCGTACTCGCACGAGTGAGCAAAGTGGGATTCCAGGATTGAAGAAAATTCCATATATGGGTCACCTGTTTCGCTTTGAACGGAACAGGGCTCGTGAAAGTGAACTGATCGTTTTTATCACTCCAGAAATAGTTAGTAGTGGCTATATGGGAACCGGGCGAGAAGCATGTGTTGGCGAGACGATTCGCAATGAATTGGATTTGACGCCTACCGATCCTGTCCCGTTTGGATTTGACATCCTCAGAGCAGAAGCAGCCGCCCGATGCCAGGAAATCAATCATCCACCCAAGCCATGCAATGGAGACAAATGTCACTGTGGACATTGTAAAAAGCCATTGGGCATCATCGGTGATTTTGATTTTTGATCAACCGTTTTCTGACGAGGCCGGTTTCGGAGTTCGTCTCCCGTCAGGCCGCAGCCCAAGAATTTTCTAGGCTTATCCTTGCACGATAGTATTGGACAAGGTGCCAATTCCCGCGATATGGATATCCACTTGGTCTCCAGGGGCAAGAGTAAAGTCGCTGTTGGGAACAATTCCGGTGCCAGTGAGCAAAAAGGCGCCCTGCGGGAAGCTGTTGTCGCGGCCAAGCCAATTTACAAGATCCTGAAACGAACGAGCCATTTGACCGGCGGATGTTTCTCCGGAAAAAACAACCGAACCGTTCCGAAAGATCTCCAACCTAATGTCGATTTCATCGCGCATGGGCATCTGGTCGGTCAATGTAATCCAAGGTCCAAGACCGCAGCATTCGTTGTAACACTTGGCTTGAGGCAAGTAGAGAGGATTGTCTCCTTCTATGTCCCTTGAACTCATGTCGTTGCCAATCGTGAAGCCGACAATTCGCAAGTCGGGTGATAAAACTAGCGTTAACTCTGGCTCCGGAACATTCCAAGTGGCATCAACACGGATTCGTAGGTTTTGCAAATGCCCTCGCACGCGATGCGGACTCGCTTTGAAAAAAATCTCTGGGCGGGCCGACTGATACACCCGATCATAGCAACTGGCTGCTGCTTCCGATTCTTCCATTCGCGCAGTTTGGCTACGCTTATAGGTTACGCCAGCGGCCCAGACTTCTTGAGAGTCGATAGGCGGCAACCAATGAACTTCCGCTATGGAGAGGCTCTCGCGAATAGGTAATCGAGAAACAGTCTGTTGAATGTTGTCGCAGGCCAACAAATCAGACAGTGTAACTAGATTGGCAGCAGAGAGATCCAATACTTCAACAGTCTGTTCAATAATACGGCCTACGCAAACTTCTTGCTGCGAGTCGATGAGTTTTCCAAGTTGCATATGGTTAGTCACTTCAGAGAGTAGCTTCAAATTGTTGCTGTGTAACTTGCGTTCTATCCTTCCCAGGGGAGGTAGCTAGAGCAAACTGTACATAAGAGTAGCGTTTTTTCGCCCGTTTAATCAATGATTTCCTTGAAAACGCACGCGATACGTCCGTGCGACTCGCACTCGCAGGCTGCTGAAAAAGTAACCCGAAGCGTCAGAGCGTCAGCGAGGGAATGTGCCCAG
>JAGQOY010000026.1 GCA_020427005.1 Planctomycetales bacterium | reverse complement strand
GGGTTCCGCGACGACTAGCGTCTCGCCAACGAACTTCTGGGATCATGAATTCGCCATAGTTTCGCATGGTTACTCCATGTGACTTGGCATTGTCCCAGATGAAGCCAGCGGGCGAGTATGCCAATGCATCCACATCATCAATGTCCATTCCGTCCGGATAGGATCGAGGGAATCCCGCAAAACTCTTTTCCATATAATCCGTACTGATAGCAGTTGTACTCCACTGGTGCCCATCGGCACTCAAAATACCAGCACAGTACGTGTTGTCTAACAAACCAAATTCAGCGGCAAGCTTATGAAAATTCGGTGTTATGTCTTTTCCAAAAATACATAGCTGAGAGTGGCCATTACCCTCTTCAAGTGCGCCAAAGACTTGGTCGTACGTACGGTTTTCCTTGATGATATAAACGACGTGCTTGATTTGACTGGGCTCACCAATCCGTTCTGGAACGGGGCGTGAAAGTTGATTTTCACGGGGTGGTTGCAGTGCTTGCGCGATGGCAGGCTCTGACATGTTGCGTGCGGCAATTAGGGTCAAGCCCTGCAAGCGGCTCTTGTCCGGGATTGGAACTATGGAAAGTGATCCGCTGTAATGGTGCGAGTTGAATCCCTCAGTACCATCTCGAGCCTTAGGAGACATCGGAAGTCCTTTGATGTTGGCCACGCACAATTGGTTGCGTTGACTGTCCAACACCAAGGCACCTGGGAACCAGCCCACAGGAATCAGTCCCTCAAACTCATGCTCTCCAGGTTCGTCGAAATCAACTTCAATCACGGCAATTGAATTGTGCGTACCGTTGGCTAAGTATAACTTGTTTCCATCGGGTGAAATGGTAATTGCATTAGGGGTTGCTCCGAACAGCTCGGATGGATTCGGTTTGGCCCATATGGTATCGATGATCGTTCGCTTGGCGATATCGATGACGCTCAAATTATCTGATCCTGCGTTTGCACAGACGACGAATCGACGATCAGGACTGATTTCAAGATCACTGGCGTGTAAACCAGTGAGTATTTCCGCCAACACTTGACCTGAATTCAAATCGATAAAGGTCACCGAACCTTCGGCGGCAATATGCCGTTCGGAATCGACTCGTACAACCGTTCCTCGACCCGCGGGACCGGTCAAATCACCTGGTTCGGCTCGCCGCCCACCCCAATTGCTAACGATGGCCACCCCATCTGCAAGAACCACGTCGTAAGGTGCCACACCTACTGGAAAAACGCGAGTAGTTTCTCCCTTCTCAAGGTTGATTTCCAGGAGTTGGTTAGACAGGTTTCCACACACATAAAGTGTCTTTCCATCGGCCGCGATGGCTAGTCCGCTGGGAATTTCTTCGGACCGGCGCGGAGCGTCGGCGGGAGGCAAAATAATGGAATGCGATGAATAAATCTTTCCCTCGTGGACACGAAAAACTTTGATAGATCCATTCACATCGCTTAGAAAAAGATTCTGCCCGTCAGGTGAGAAAATAAGCCCGGTGTAGCTGACCTGCGCGCGCTGATCCGGTTTCAGAATGTTCTCTGAGACGGGCTCAATCGGACGAGTTTGTTGTAGCGAAGGTAGCTCGACGCTTTGCAGAATCTTCCCTGTAGCGGGATCGATCACGATGAGCGAGCTCGTTTTCCCACTTGTAACCAACAAACGCTGGTCGGGACTTAGCGCAACGACCTGCGGCCTGAGGCCGTCCAACGGTACCTGGATGCCCTCGGGAGTAAGAATCTGATTTACTGGCGTTACCACTAGTCCTGGTGTTTCGTGACCAACCTGAAGATCTTGATAGAGCCAGGGCTGGGATGCAACTTGAGTTACTGCCTCATCTTGTGCCCTAGCACATGCAGCCAACATCATTAGAAAGATTACACTTATGGTGATTGCTCTGGTCATGTTCAAAGGCTATCTCACTCACGTAGTTCTGGCGTTCGGAAAGAGACGATTCTACCGATTATTCCCTAGTCCGTGTGGATTACCATGAATGGAAACTGTGCTGCATCGCGCATTTTTTGTGATGAGAACTTACTTTTCCCGAAACGTAATGGTTCATCGTAAGAAAGGATGAGATCCTAAAACCGCGGCGCGTTCTATGGGTTAAGATTAAGGGGCTTCCTCAGGTGAGCAATGCTCCACAACCGCAGTTACAAGCAGTTGATTACAAGTGTAACGGAAAAGAACAATGGCGAAGAAATCCATCACTGACGCTGTACAAAATCCGAACGGGCGAACGCAATTGGCATCCCAAGGCGATCGAGCTCCAGCGTTGACCAAAGAAGCCATCGAGAATTTCTCTGTGAGCGAGAATGTTCTGGCCGCACGGGAAGCCAAAATCAACGCCGTCAAAGACGTTCTGACGACCATGCCGCCCAACGACGTCGAGACAATCAAAGAAGTTTTATCGGCCATCATGCAAGGCACATCCAACGATGATGCCCTCGTACTCCGCAATGCATTGCTTGGTATAGCTGAGATTCCTGCCAATGCAGCACCTGGCCCTGATGACCTGCTTTCAGACGCTTGGCGGGATGGTGGATATCCTTACAAGAACCTAATGTCGCGCAAGGCTTATGAGAAGCAAAAATACAAACTCCAAGTGGAATTGTTGAAACTTCAATCCTGGGTCAAGAAAACAGGGCAGAGATTGGTCATCCTATTTGAAGGTCGGGATGCCGCGGGCAAAGGAGGAACGATCAAACGCTTCATGGAGCATCTCAACCCACGTGGTGCGCGCGTGGTAGCACTCGAGAAACCAACTGAACAGGAAGCCGGGCAATGGTATTTTCAGCGCTATGTGGAGCATCTGCCAACGCGAGGCGAAATCGTATTGTTTGACCGCTCTTGGTACAATCGGACTGGTGTTGAGCGAGTCATGGGTTTCTGTTCCGACGAAGAATACCACGACTTCTTGGGGCAGGCACCCGAATTTGAACGGCACCTGGTCCGCAGCGGTATTCACTTGTCAAAATTCTGGTTCTCAGTGAGTCGTGAGGAGCAACGGAGACGATTTAAAGAACGCAAGCATCACCCCTTGAAACAATGGAAACTGTCACCTGTTGACCTCGCGTCCCTAGACAAATGGGACGCATATACTGAGGCCAAGGAAATGATGTTTTATCATACCGACAGTGTCGAAGCCCCGTGGACGGTCATCAAGTCCGATTGCAAAAAACGAGCCCGATTGAATGCCATGCGCTTCATTTTGCAAAGCCTGCCCTATGATGGGCGAGACCTAAAAGTCATCGGCCCAGTGGATCCATTGCTCGTTAGTCGCGCTCCCCTGCGATATTCCAATGCAGATCAATCTCGCGACTAACAACTAACTCTTATCGAAATACTACTTTGGCGTCCGGTGCTTCGGTATAGGTGGCGGCGTGGCCCGGACTCCATTTACCGTTTCCAAAGTATTCGGATTTGACCTCCAAATTCCCATTTTCTAGTATTTTTGAAATCGCCTTGACTCGAGAAATGCCATTGGCATTGCCTGTTACTTCCTCTGTACTTGACCATGTGTCGCCTTCGATTTCCATGGTGCCTTGGGTAAAAAACCCTGCAGTTGTGAAGTACCAAAATGCAATCTTCTCTTGTTTTGGATCCCACATGATTATCGTCTCACCGCCATACTCACCGTCGTTGATTGAATGCAGCCCCCGAACTGCTTGGCCATTCATGGCGCGCTCCCAACTAGATACGTCGATTGTTTCTTTGCCCTCTCCCTGATCGGCAAAGCTCCCGCGATACGTTTTCCCGAGCAAGGGTTGGAAGACCATCAAGTGTTCGTTGAGGCTAAGGGCGTTCTGCTCCGCTGGCTCCTCAGCAGATAAAGTAGTAAGGGCAGAAACAAAAATCGTCGCTACAAATATTATCTGGCGAATGACAAAGTAATCGACCGTATAGCGTCGTGGAACTCGATGGATGGCATTCATCGAAAGGGAATCGATAGACATGGTGGTATTTCCTAAAAAAGAAACTCTTGCGAATACGACATGTTGAACTTATTTGATTTTCTTATCGAGAGGCCAGTTTTCGGAGCGGCATTTCCGAGGTGTAAAGGGGCTTGAAAGTGCGTTGACGAATCCGATCAGACGGGAAGTAAATGAGGGACGTCCTTTTTCTACCCAATGCTTCAAGGCTGCCACGATCATCTTGCCGCCGCTAAGCATATATTTTTCAGTTTTGGTGCCTGCTGGAGCGTCGCGTACGACTAGGGTGAATTCTGTTCCTCCTTCAATGGACTTCAATTCGTACTCAACAACGCAGATTGGGTCGTCCAGATTCGTGAATTTAAACGTATGCGAGTACTTAAACGGAGGCTCCAATTCAAGCACTTCGCCGACAACTCCAGTAAATTTCCCGTTGGGACTTCGCATGCGCACTGGTGCTCCCGGTGCCAACGAGGTTGTATGCAAGACCGAATTGAAAAAAAATGGTAGGACCTGGTCGCGTTGGGTCAGAGCTTCCCAAACTCTCTCGATGGGAGCTTCAATCACAACACGGAAGTACTGAGGTTGGTTCTTCGAAGTCGCTGTCATTCAATGGTTGCTTTCAAAGTGGAAATACACTAGGAACTCGATTTCTGAATCTGCTTGTCAGGTCCTGGCCCGTGTATGGAAGCTTCGAGCTGAGCCTTCAAGTCAAGCGCCTGCTCCGCCCAAAATGCCGAATATTCTGTCGTCCAGCGATCGTAGATGGCCTGGATCGGGACAACGTTGAAAAAAACCGCTCGCTTACGCCCACTCTTTTTTACGATGATCAATTGGCATTCCTCCAAAACGCGCAAGTGCTTTAACACTGCGATCCTGGAAACATCAAACTGTTCCGCTATATCGTTAATACACAGGCCCGGTCGCCGCTTAAGCAAGTCCAGGATGGCCCGCCGAATTGGATGTGCTAGGGCCTGAAATACGAGATCCAAAGGGTCCATGCGTCGCCATCATCTTGAAATAACATGTAACCTATAGGTTACACTTTAGAATAGCAGCTGTCAATAGTTTCATTCAGCCATTCTGAGCAGTGGCCGGAACTATGGATTGGGGAACTCACTTCGGAGTTTTTGCATACCACGGAAGATTAGGCCAGCAACCGCCTCAGTCGACTTGTCCAATTGTTCGCCAATGTCCGCCAAGGTCGCTCCGTGCCAATACTTCAGCACGATGGCTTGCCGTTGTTCGGTCGTTAGTTTCAGCATGGCTTTGGCCAATTCATCAGCCCGTTCGTGTCGATGGAGATTTGCGCTGGGCGAAGAGCTGTTTCCTACTAGCAGGTTGGCCAATTGAATGGACGATTTCTCTACTGCTTGAATCGATTGTTCGCGAGTGATGTCCCGACGTTGACGAGAAAAATTCCGAGCAACCGCGAACAAGACATTGCCCAAGATAGTCCTTAGCCATGCCGCTCGTTCCCCACTCGTTGTTCCTCGAAACTGATCGCGGGCTTGATAGGCTTGCAGCATCGTTTGTTGGACGATGTCCGAAGCATCCACTTTCCCTTTTAGTCTCGCGTGTAGTTGAGTTTCCGCTAAGACGTGCAAGTACGAACGAAACTCTTCAAATTCGGCCGGCGAATCAGTTTCTCCAAGCATGAAAATGTTCTCCCGCTAGGCAACCTGCAGTGGAGTGGAGCGAACAATTCATTTAATATAACTACCGTGGGCATCCAAAATCAGCGCATTCGCACATTTGGGCAGGCCCGCGCACAGTTTAAGATAAAGTATTGACTCAGCAAGCCTGATAGCGCTAAAAATCACGCCCCCCACGTCCGGCAAAGTCCATTCGTCATTACCCTTGGCCAACCTGGGCAACCCTACCACGGGACCCAACCTATGAAGCCTAACAAACTGCGTCGCCAAATTTGTTACGAGGCCGCGCGAGCCATGTATTTCCGGCATGAAAGCGAATACTACCGCGCCAAGCATAAGGCAGCGAGACGCATTTGCAAGGGATGGATCAAGCCTGCCGATCTTCCCAGTAATTCAGAAATCCGCGATGAAATACAGGCTCTGGCGCGTCTCTTTGAGGGTTCTTCAAGGACGGACAATCTCTTGCAGATGCGATTGGTTGCACTGCGCGTCATGCAATTGCTGGAACGCTTTTCTCCAAAGCTGATAGGAAGTACGCTCACCGGACACATTCGCCATGGATCGGACATCGACATCCATGTGTTCAGTGATTCAGTAGAGGCCATCACCCTTGCTCTCGATCAACAGATGTTATTCTACGATGTCGAAAGAAAACGAGTTCGCAAGGAAAACGTCGAACAAGTATTCACGCACATACACTTGAAAGACCTTTTTCCAATTGAATTGACATGCTACGGCACAAAGCTATCATCGCACTGCTTCAAGAGTTCCATCACTGGAAAGCCCATTGAGCGGGCCACCATTGCACAGCTTAGGCACTTGCTACTGCGTGAGTATCCGGAATTGGAACTGGATTCAGCAGTTCAACAGATGGACGAAGCTCCAGACAGATTTCAGCTTTACGCTGCACTTCTTTTACCACTTGAAAACGTAAAAGGACATCAGAAATTCCATCCTGAAGGGGATGTACTTTATCACAGCCTGCAAGTGTTCGATCTGGCTCGCGATGAGTTACCGTATGACGAAGATTTCCTTTTGGCAGCTTTATTGCACGATATAGGCAAGGGGATTGATCCCGACGACCACGTTCAAGCCGCCCTGGAGGCGCTCGAAGGATTTGTTAGTCAGCGCACCGCTTGGTTGATTGAACACCACATGGAAGTGCATCGCATACTTGACGGTTCCATAGGCATTCGTGCGCACCGTCGACTTCGGGAGAATGAAAGTTACGAGGAATTGCTCTTGCTTGGGCAGTGTGATCGCGAGGGACGCGTACCAGGTGTACGCGCAAGTGAGCTAGAAGAGGCTATAGAGTATATTCGCCAGCTCTCCTATGGACTGGACAACTTCTAAATCAGCGTTCTACCAGAAGCCAAGAACAATCTGCCTCCCAGTTTCTATGAATGAAACTTCTGGATTTGCGTGCAAAATGACTACACAATACGCGCTATACGGCACCTGCCGGACCTCGCAGGAGAATTGCTAGCACTTCAGGTACCAGAAATCGATGTGGGAACTATTTCACCGGTTTGATATATGTGCTGGGTCCGTCTGTTCACTGCTAATCCCAATCGTATTAGCTGACCCAATTGCAGGAGCACGTGAGCCGAATACGGATCGACAGCGTTTGGCAGAAGTTTGGATTATTCAACATCTTGTGTTTGGCCTTTTTGGTTCCTTTTCGAGTCTTATTAGACCGCTCAGTCGTAGATGTCTCTTAACGTTACTCAAGTCCTAGCTCAACCTTCCACGATGCAATCCGGCAGGGGTTGCGATCGCATAGTAGATTTTACAAGTAATCTGGCTATCCGACTGAGATTGAAAGTCGTTTGCAATACCCTATTTGCTTTTGCGGCCGTAGTTATTTCATCGGCGTTGCCGCCGTCATCACTCTTCGCACAAAGTGGCACATCAAGTTGGATCGAGTTTGAAACTCGAATAGTTTGGGGTGGTGATACTCCTCAGTCTATCAGTGGGTCACTCGAAATCCCCGACGGTTCTGTCACCATGATCCGGAACCTCTGTTTGCATTCCACAGCACCGCAAACAGTCATACAGCATGATGAAAAGAAGATCGAGATTCTGCCGCACGAACCGAGTCTATTCGGGGGCCTAGATGTGCAATTACGGGGGAATCCCAATTCAAAGTTAAAGCTAACGCTAAACATTGAAAAAGGACGTTCGTCCGCTGCTACATTTGAGATAGAGTTGGGCCAGCTGTTGGATCAACGCTGGATGCAAGATGTAGGACCGGCGGGCTATCGAATTGCCATAGAGCGACAGATGCTTGATCGCTTGCGGTTGGATTCCAAACAGGGCTCTTCGATACTGGGACCTGGTGAAGACTGTCAGTTAATCCTCAAAGGTTTCCGCACTGGCCTTGCTCCTGGCGACTATCAATTGAAAGTTCAGCTGGCTGGTGTCGACGGTTCTCAAATACATCAACTGGAAGAACGTGTTGTCAGTATAGACGATGTTGGAGATTTTGATCAGTTGCAAGTACCTTTCAATGCACCCAAGGAGGAAGGCGCATACATACTAAGTTTTGCGCTCAGCAAGAAACGTCTACTACCCGCTCTTGGCCAAACATCCAACTTGCTGTCTCGGTGCTGGGAGTTCGCAGTTTTTGATTCGCAGCGCAGTGTCCCTCGTATTACTTCATGGGAGACTTTGGCCACGGGTGACCCTGCCCTAGCAGAAAGAAGTTCTCTGATTGGTCGAAATGTTCAGATTGGTGACTTGCCAGCTGCTACGACTGGAACACGCTCCCGAATCTCAACAGACGTTCTTAAGGACACGTGGCATCAACTGAGCCCACTGGGGCTGTATTCTGACAAAACAGTAACATATGGCGAGCTGTCTGAACGACAAGTTGGTGAGCACATGTGCTTGACATTCGGTCCAGCTGCTTGGCAGGCTATTCCCTTGCCCGTAGTAAGGGCTGGGCATCCACATCGCTTAGTACTTCAAGTACCCATCGACCAGCCTATGCAGCTAGCGTTCGGAATACGTGAATCCAACGTCGCTGGAGAAGTCCCTACCATCAACCTGGATGTTGGGGTCTACATTGGCGAATCGGATGTGGATTCCGAGAATCTGTTTGCTAACTATGAGATTTTGTTTTGGCCTAAAACGGACCATCCCTATTTATTGTGCTTGAATCCTGCCTCTCTAGGCACGGCCTCTATTGCACGGTGGCACTTGCAACAAGCGGTACAAGAAGACTCAAGTTCCACTGATAATATGTCTAATATGTCAACTCCCAACAATCAGCAACGATTGGTTGGAATCCAACTGGACAAACCGTTCTTAGTCGATGGTTTCGGAGCGCGGCGAGCACGCGATTCGGTAACCGGACGAGCAATGGAATCCTGGCTGACTTGGCAGGAAACGAGTGAACGTTTGGTTCAATACATGGAATGGATAGATGCAAATACTCTCATCTTGAACATCTACTCCGATGGCGGATCGATTTTTCCAAACCAAGTTCTTCAACCATCATTTCGATTCGACACGGGGACCTTCTTTTCGGATAGTCGCTCGCCGGACTTGCGTGATGCGCTTGAGCTTTTGATGCGACATTGCGATAGAGCGAATATCAGGTTAATCGTTGCATTGGAATTTGATGGGCCGCTTCCGAGAATTACTCAAGCAATCAATCGTGAGCCTGATTCACCCCGCTGGCAACATCTATTCCAACACTACGTGAACTCTGAAGTTGAGACTGCACAACATCACGGACAATTATCAAAGCGATATAACCCGCTGGAACCGCAAATCCAGAGTGAATTCGAACAATGCATACGGGAGATTGTCCAACGATATGGCGGTCATCGCTGTTTCGCTGGTCTATCGATTCAGCTGACAGAAGAAAGCCAACTCTTGTTTGCCGGAGATGCTTGGGGGTACAACTCGAGTCTGCTGAGTGAATTTTCAAAAGTGTCTGGAGTTCGCTTGCCAGAACAGGGACTCGGCAACGATGGCCACGTGCCAGCGACACTCAAGCTTGCTTTCCTGGATTGGCGGGCCGCGAAGCTAACCGAGTTCTTCGATTCTCTTGGAGAAGTTATACAGCGTGATGCACCGCAAGCACAGCTCTATCTAAATGCACTCGAACTTTGGGAACATTCACCTGGCGCGGACCGATTCTTACAGCCTGATCACATCCTACGTAATCCAGCTGAATTCCTTCAGGCCCAGGGCATATCGACAGAACGACTATCTCGCCTCAGCCGAGTGGCATTAATCCATGGAACGGAAGAAATGCCATTAGTTGAGCCAACTGCGGAATCCTGGATGCAGCAAACTGCTCGTAGTCTCGGATTGACGCCATTAGAATCGTCGCACCAACATGCTGCATTGGTTACTACAAAAACCAAGAGTATTCAAATTCAAAACCACGAGACGCTAAATGAAGCTGCACAGATGGTTGGTGGCGGATGGATGTATCCACATTTAACAACCATCGGAAAGATCGCCAATCGAAGGTTAATTGAACAGTTGTTCCTGGCAGACCAGGAGCTGATGGTTATTGGAGGTTGGCTACCCTACATGGGAGCTATCGAACAGTTTTCGATGTTCAACCGGACTTTGCGAGAATTGCCAATCGCTGCCTGGCAACCGGTAGGGACAGATGCTCGGGACAGCAACTTAAGAGCCTATAAATGCTCAGCCGACGGCAAGCATTACCTCGTCTTGATCAACAATGCCTCTTGGCCAGAAAGTTTATCCTGGATTGTTTCTGCAAACTCTACGATTGTCTCGCGGTTGCTAGGCGGACGAGAGCTTTCCTTGAAGGCACCAACAATTGAAACTGGTGTTGCATCAAAAAGAAACAGTGAGAATTGGCAGTTCGATATTCCGCCGTATGATATGCTGGCCATCGAGGTTTCTGCGGATGACTTCACAGTTGAGAGTGCACAACATCATCCCTCGGCTGATGCAATAACTCAACTACGCGACCAATTAGCCGACTTCGAAGCCTGGCTGAACGCTGCTGACGATCCCACGCTGCGACGGCCTGTCTCCAATTTCCAAGGAATCTTTGAATCATGGCGTATGGATGGTTCGCCAGTTGGTTGGACAATCTCGTCTCTGCCGGATGTGACCATTCAACGCAGCGATCAACTGCCCCATAGCGGTCGAAGTTGTCTGATGATAGAAAACTCTAACCTAGCTATGGTTTCCGCTTGGGTTCAGAGTCAGCCCTTCGCTCCACCCTCCACTGGTAGATTGCGGATCAACGCCTGGTTAAGGATGCCCGCCACGGTTGACGGTGTCACGGTTCGACTTAGCCTCTTTGGCAGACTAAACAACGGCAGTCGGTTCGAGCGTACACAAGTCGTTGGGACTCAAGCAGGTGGAGCTGAAATCTCACTGGACTGGGGAAGACAGCCAATTACCGTGGACGTAGCCGATTTGCCTATTGGACAACTATCGGATTTGACGGTAGCAGTTGATTTGATTGGTCCAGGTAGAATTTGGCTCGATGATGTTGAGGTACTCGAGACCTGTTTGCATCCGGACGAGTTCCGGCACTTACGCGGCAAGCTATTTGCCGCTTCACAGAAACTCGAGGCTGGCAATCTATTTCCTGCGGAACAACTAGTGCGAAGCTATTGGATGAAGCATCTGCGGGACTACATAGTTGCTAGTCCTGCAAGTAAGAATATCCCTCCGATTGAATCTAGTATCCCCTGGGGAAAGGCGGCTTTGAATTCAAATACGTCGGAGGATGAATCGTGGCTTCAGCAGTGGCGACAATCAATGCGAAATCGATGGCGAAGGTGAAGTGAGCCACCAAAAGGAACGAGCAATATTGGTTGCTGCCAAAACACGGAAAACGAGACATCGATTGGCTCCACCTGCCATCATTTGGATGACTGAATTCGCGTGGATGATGTGTGCTTTTCCGATATTCACTTTTAGCAATGTCACTCGGGTTTTGTTGCGATCAACACTTCCCGTTTTCCTCCGATTGGGCCCGCCGTTTTGGATACGTGCAAGCCAAGGTCGCTCAATAATCTTCTAACGTCAGCTTTTACGCAGTAGCTGGTTAGACTCCCACCAGCCCGTAAAACTTGTGTGGCCTCGATCAACAGTTCACGTCGCCAAAACATCGGGGCTGTTTGCGGGCTAAACGGATCAAAGTAGACGGCATCACAGCTTGCACCTTCGCCCAAAATTGGGGTCAGCCAACTCTGCTGAAAACGGGTTGCGTCACCAATCAATACATGTAGCTGCACGAATTTTCCAACTCGTGTTGCAATACGAGTTACGGGAGCCTCCACATGTAGGGCAGCATTGACAACCTGTTTCCAAACTCCAAGCAATTGAGCATGAGAATCTTTAAGTTGTGTTAGAAAAGGGAACTCAGCAACCAACTCGGCCGGTAGAAAATCCGTGTCGGGTAACTGCAGCTGTTCTAGAACGACCATTGGAAGCACATTTGCTTCCAAACCGATGTAAGTCACAGACGTGTGGAAATAATTGGCCGCTGCAGCTGTTACCAATAGTGACGTGCAAGTTCCCAAGCCGAATTCCAAAACACATGAACTTAACCGTCGTTCAAGTCGCCCAAGGGTACCACTGTTTACCAGGTAGACCACCAAACACTCGCTCAACGCTCCACATCCACTATGAAATGTCTCACCACAGGCATCGATCAAAGTTCGGCTGCCATCGTCGGTGATCATCCAACGTAGCGGGCTGTCCTCGATAAGGAATGTATCTCGCTCAGGAATGTTTTTTGCCAAGTGTGTCAGTTCCTTGGGATTGTGTGAATTTTTTAGGCTGAGTTTTTGAAGTAAAGCACACGTTTAGCGTGCCTTGGTGACAGAAAACGAGCTGGAAATCCAACCACCCAACGTCAATTCCCTAAGAATCCACCCCTTACGCCATGCATCGATAGTCAGGGGGTTGAATTGTGAAATTCCCCTTGGGTAAGTACACTTAGGGCCTATGTAAGGCGAGCGGCAGAAATAAATCTACCAATCCTAACCCGAAGCGTAAGCGAGGGACCGAACAAGAATCCCTCACTTACGTTTCGGGTTGGGACGTTTATTCCTGCCGCTCGCCTAAGAATTGAACTCCTGAGTTTGAGTTGACTATCCAGAGAGTTTACTCACGAAGGGGCCGTTTGGGGAAACTGAAATCCAATGTTGGACGAGTGATCTTGTTATGAGTTTAAAGAGTTTGGTTAAAGTTTGGCTTGGCGTACCTGCCATTATCACTTGCCTCATGCTGTGTCAAACATGGGCTGACGATACGGAAACTGAGAGTGGTGATGGCAAATCGGCAGCTGATCAGCCGGTCGCCGCATCCGATGAAGGTGAACTAGCTATCGGTAGTTTTTCGAAGCCGGCAGGTTGGAATATATCATTGTTTGCAGCTGAGCCGCATTTAGCCAATCCTGTGGCAATGTATGTCGACAATTCCGGTCGCGTCTTTGTCTGCGAGTCCTTTCGCCAGGATCGTGGCGTAACGGACAACCGTGCTCATGATCGCGAGTGGCTGTTGGCTGATTTGGCTGCCCAGTCGGTACAGGATCGAATTGATTACCACATTCGATTGTTGGGTTCGGAGGCAAGCGAATATACAGCCCACGATGATCGCATTCGCATGATTGTCGATACAGATGCAGACGGAAAAGCCGATAGTTCGACTGTGTTTGCCGAAGGCTTCAACAAAATTGAAGATGGCACAGGGGCTGGTATCTTGGTGAGGGGTAATTCCGCGTTTTATACGTGTATCCCCAAATTATGGAAGCTTTCTGATACTAACGGTGATGGCGTAGCCGAACAACGCGATATCCTGCAGGACGGTTATGGCGTACGCGTTGCCTTTAGAGGACATGATTCTCACGGTCTGATAATCGGTCCCGACGGAAGATTATATTTCAGCATAGGGGATCGAGGGTACAACATTGAAACGGCCGCTGGGCAATTCAAGAATGTGGAGAGTGGAGCCGTTTTTCGATGTGAATTGGATGGATCCAATTTGGAGGTATTTGCAACTGGCCTCCGTAACCCCCAGGAGTTAGCCTTCGACGACTACGGGTATCTGTTTACAGGTGACAACAATTCCGATAGCGGCGACCGAGCTCGCTGGGTTAACGTCATGGAAGGAGGTGATACTGGATGGCGGATGATGTACCAGTATCTACCCGATCGTGGCCCATTCAATCGGGAGAAGATTTGGCATCCATTCTCTGCCGATACTCCGGCTTATATTGTACCGCCGATAGAAAACATCGGTGACGGTCCGAGTGGACTGAGTTGCTATCCCGGTACTGGGCTTAGCGGTGACTTTGCAAACTGCTTCTTCATGGTTGATTTCCGAGGTGGTGCCGCCAACTCGGGGATTCGGCTGATTCGTGTCACACCCAAAGGAGCATTTTGGAAGGTTGAACGCAGTGAACAACCCATTTGGAACATTCTGGCCACGGATGCCGATTTTGGTCCTGACGGCGCATTGTGGGTCTGTGACTGGGTAAATGGATGGGTCGGTGAAGGTAAAGGTCGCATCTACCGTTTCACTGATTCAGTCGCTCAAAAACAGGACATCGTCAAGGAAGTCGCCGACTTGCTCAAGTCCGGATTCGAATCCAGATCGGTTGTAGAACTGCAGAATTTACTTAATCATCTTGATCGACGCGTTCGGCTCGAAGCCCAATGGGAATTGGCCCATAGGGGCGTGACTGCACCTTTCCTATCAGTACTTTCCAATCGGGGTCTAGGGACCATTGCACGTTTGCATGCCTTATGGGGTTTAGGCCATACAGCGCGAATCCATCCTGAAACGCGCGACGCCATTGTGGATGAAATCGGGACTGCCTTAGTGGATGAAGATTTAGATGTCAGACGCGTTGCAGCTGGTATCGTTGGAGACCTAAGACTAGAACAACTTAGTCAAAAAATTGTCTCTCTCATTGGTGATACAGAACCACGTGTTCAATATGCAGCTTGCCTTGCAGCAGGGAAAATGCAATTGGCTAGCGCTATAGATCCTGTTTGCCAACTTTTGGCAACTGCTGACAATAGCGATCCAGGCTTACGTCATGCCGGCATCATGGCCTTGGCTGGGCAAGCGGATTTACAATCCATCGTGGCCTTGAAATCAAATACGTCTGAGGCAGTGCGTATCGCAGCAGTAGTAGCTCTGCGTAAGCGGCAGCATCTCGGAATTGCTGAGTACCTCGCGGATAACAGTACCGCCATTCGACTAGAGGCCGCCAGAGCGATTCATGACGTACCTGAGTTGCACGCCGTATTAGATCGTGTAGCAGATACCGGCATTCTTGAGGGCGATTCCGATGCATTGATCCACCGCATCCTAAATGCGAATTTTCGCCACGGCGGAGCGCAAGCAGCGCGGCTGGTTGCTAACTTTGCAGCGCACCCGGACCATAGCGACCTGATGCGTGTCGAGGCTCTGAACATGCTAGCCACTTGGGCTCAACCCGGTAAGCTGGATCGTGTTATGAATCGCTTCATGCCACTGGACGATCGAAGTGCAGACGACGCAAAACGAGCTCTCGAGGCAGTAGTTTCGTCGGCATTTATCGGATCGCTCGATGTGCAGCGAGCTGCCATTGAGTCGGCAACGGAACTCGGCATCTCCAACGTTAACGCCACTTTGAAGCAGATGGCTATGGACGTCGGCAGCGATGAACAGTTACGACTCGACGCCCTACGTGGCTTGGCCAAACTCGACTCTGCAGGTATTGGCACTGTACTCGCTGCTCTCAGTGCTGATGCATCCCCTGCAATTCGTGGAGAAGTCCTAGAATTGATTGTTGAGACTAGCCCAGAAAATGCGTTACCTGCAATACGAAGGGCACTGGAATCCAAGGAGTCAATCGAGCGTCAAGCGGCCTGGGACGCAGCTGCCAAAGTTGAAACATCGGAGGTGACAGCCCTAATCGAACATGGACTCAAAGATTACATTCAGGGCACCTTACCACCAGACGTCTGGTTAAATGTCATCGAGGCGGCTGAAGGTCGCGTTAGTGCCGAGTCGATTACCGCACTCAACAAATTTGAAGCCGAAATGTCCGCAGCGGACCCATTGGACGCCTATCGCGATTGTGCATTTGGAGGTGACCCTCGCAATGGTCGGAGTTTGTTCTTTACAAAAACCGAATTATCGTGCGTGCGCTGCCACAAGGTCGGGGAAACCGGTGGTGAAGTCGGGCCCATCCTGACGGAGATTGGGAAAACAAAAGACAATCGTTACTTGCTGGAATCGATTGTCTTGCCTGACGCAAAGATCGCCGAAAACTTTGAAACGGTTCTGCTGTTAACCGAAGATGATCAGATCATTTCAGGGATCCTTCGGAAGGAAACTCCATCGATGATTGAGTTAATTAATGCAGAGGGGAAGATTCTTGAAATTGACCCGCTAGATGTAGTTTCGCGTCGTAAGGGCAAGTCTGCCATGCCCGTTGACCTTATCAAACATATGACGCGCCGTGAATTACGAGATGTAGTAGCTTTCTTGTCCGAGTTGAAGGGCGAACAGAGTCTGCGACGCGGTGGCCGAAGACGTAACTCAGAATAGTGTGTCTTAAGATTGTGAAAAGGGTGATTCTTACCGCAGGTAACTCGATGCGCAGACCAGAGTTCAACTTGCTGTTTGTATTTGGACCTATGCTGCTTTGGTTGCTGATGTTGATCCTATTCGCTCCCATGATAGCCTTGAGCGGATCATTCATTTGTTATGTTGCGGGGATGGTATTGCTTGCTTATGCAAAGTCCGAGATGTTCCTGCGCGGCACTTGGTTCAGTTTTGGCCCCTCCAACCTAACTCGAAATGGAAGGGCTGCTTATCGACAGGCATACGAGTTGATAGGTGCCGGTACAGCTCTTAACTTGATCGCGCAGCTGATGTTTTTCGTGCTTAGACACGGCGCCCCACACGCAGTTTGATTTTGGGATTACTCCGGCAAAGTAGATGGAGAAGGATGCTTGCCACTACAAGACAATCGTTTTCTGCAATTTTTTGTCGCTGAGCTCGTCGGAACATTTATCCTGGTTTTCTTTGGCTTGGGCTCTGTACATACCGCAGTTCTAATGAGTGCCCAGCAGGGCGTATGGCAAGTAGCGGTGGTTTGGGGAATTGCCATTATGCTTGCGATCTACGCGGTGGGCGCCGTAAGTGGAGCGCATTTGAATCCCGCGATCTCCCTGGCGATGACTGTCTATGGGAAATTATCGCCAAACAAATTACCTACGTATGTGAGTGGGCAATTGTCAGGAGCCTTTCTTGCGGCGGCCTGCCTTTACCTGCTGTTTGCACCTCAACTAGAACGCGTGGAACTCCAAAAACAAGTAGTGCGTGGGGAGGTTGGCAGTGAAATCACCGCCTGTTGTTACGGTGAGTTTTTCCCAAATCCTGGTGGACTGGCATCTGGCACAACGCCTTACTCGAGCGAGGAGCATCTTCAGCTGCGCACACAAGTGCCACATGGATTAGCCTTCCTCGCCGAACTTTTTGGTACGACCGTGCTGGGTTTTGTCGTCTTTGCAGTCACTAGCAATCAAAACAAAGGTCGTCCGGCGTCAGAGGCAGTGCCAATTTTCATCGGCCTAACGGTTGCTGCATTGATATCAGTAATTGGCCCATTGACTCAAGCCTGTTTTAACCCGGCAAGAGATTTTGCGCCGAGGTTGTTTTCTGCCCTCGTGGGATGGGGATTTATTGCGCTCCCTGCTGATTTGAGTTGGATTACCGTATACATCATGGCTCCTTGCCTTGGGGCAATCTTGGGTGGTGGGATATGGCAACATGTGATCCAACCTCTTCACCAAGGTGCAAGGAACAATGGCTAAATCGGTTGACAGCTCGACTTGAACAGTTGGCTCCGCGGCAGACTAATCCGCAGATTTCAAATCGCGTTCTGACGCGTATATTTGCGACGGATGTTCTTGCGGTTGCTCGATGTCTTCCATCAGCAACTTAGTAGCCAATTCTAGTTGCTGGTCGATGCCCTTTGGCAACTCGCCAGGCTTTGGCCACAGAATGACATCCGGCAGGCAACCGTTTCGTTCCATGTCCTGACCGTTTTTCGAGAGGAACCATCCCCGAAAGGGAACGCGAATGGTTCCGACATCGTTTACACGGGCAGCACCAGTACTGACTACTCCACCGGCAGTTTGTACTCCCACCACCTTACCACGCCCTAAGCTCTGTATGGCATGTGAAAAAATCTCTGCATTGCTGTAACTGTTTTGATTGCAGAGCACGATGATCGGTTTATTCCATGAGGCGAACACCATTCTGTCTTGCGGATATCCGGGTTGCCCACCGCGTGGGATAGTTATGGCATGTTGTGGTTGTGTCAAAGCTGTGAGGAGCAGGTCGGTCGTAGATCCACCGCCATTATCCCGGACGTCGATTATCAGTCCTTCGCGCCCATAACCAACGCTGTATAGCTGTCTTTCGAATTCATAGAAACTACTCATATCCATTGCGCGAATGTGCAAGTAACCCAAGCGGTGATTACTCAACCGATCCACCTCAGCACGATTATGTTGCAACCAGTTTTCGTATAGCAGACCTCTAGCCCGCGAAAAACTAATAGGGCGTATCGTAATTTCTTCTTGCTTCTGTTCAGTTCCTTGCCGCTGGACTTTAAGCACAATATCGCGATCCAGTCGACCATTGAGGATGGTTGTGAGGTCTAGGCTCGGGTCCACTGTGTGGCCGTCAATTTCAAGCACAACATCTCCTGCACCCAGCTTGCTGGTTTTTTTATCGGCGGGTCCATCAATAAGCGTGTCTCTTACTCGCAGGCCCGGACCAGGATAAACGTCATCAAAACGGACTCCCAAATGAGCAGTTTCATCTGCCCAGCCATCTCGCTGAATATCGCGTCTTGCATCTGAGGCAGTAAAGCCAAGATGCGAGCCATTCAATTCACCCAACATTAATTCTATGACAGTGCCTAATGAACTCGGGTCGTGCATTTGAGCAGCTGCTTCCACGTATTTTCTTCGCACCCCGTCCCAGTTACGGTTGTTAAATCGAGCATCGTACCAAGCTTCGCGCATGACCAACCATGCTTTTTCGAAACCGACTCGCAACCAGTCCGATCGCGATGTATCCTGAGCAACTTGGAAACTGTAGGCCTCGAGCTTTCCGTTGTCATCCACTTTCGATGGCAGTCCGTCACGCAAGAGTAGTATGCCACCTGACTCTTTGGACCACCTTGCCCGACTGCCAGTCGACGACGACAAAAATTGAGGTGTTAGTTTGCTTGGAAATTCAACCGTATACCAACCTCGTTTGCCATCCACGGTTGCAGTGAAAGCCAGTTTCTTACTGTCGGGAGAAAACAGGAGGCTGCCTTCAAAACTGTTGGCGATCGAGATTTGCCGCAATCGTTCGTGAATGCCTTCCAAGTCCACGGTAATCTCGGGCAGCTTCTTATCAGATTTGGTTTCTTGTTTCTCAGTCTCGCTTTCAGAGTCCGCTGCTATGTCAGATTCTGCATGTTTCTTTTCTGAAGATGAATTCTTTTCGTCTGTATTGCCACTTCTCTTCTTGTTCATCAACTCGATCGCTTCCTGCAATAATCTATCGCGGGACGTTTCGTCATGTTGCTCTTGTTGCAAATACACATAGTAGATATCTACTTCGCTATCCACTCGACGCCCAGTGAAGGCTAGGATTTTGCCGTCGGGAGAGAACACCGGGTTGCCATCGTTGTCCGGGTGACGAGACACATTGACGGGAGCTGTGGTTCCATCGATTCGAGTCAACCAAATCTCGCTGTTAAAGTCTTCATTTTCTAACGCGTATGCCAGCCATGCACCATCTTTGGAAATGTCATAGTCGATTTCGCTGAATCCGTGTACCAACGTCTTCACATCGCCGGATTCCAGATTTCTAACCACCAGATCTTCACGACTTTGTTGATAGAATAGATGAGAACCATCCGACGAAAAACGCAAATTCTGTTCTGCGTTTTGATCGTGCGTAATCTGTGATAACTCAAATTCACTGTTCTGCCACCAATATTTGTCAGGTGACTTGCGAATCGCTTTCCAAATGTCAACCTGACCATCGATAACCGAGGTAAACCACAGACTTTGACCATCCGGAGCAAACTGAATATCGTCTTCGTATCCCGCTGTACGGGTGATTCGTCGCGGTTCGCGTAGTTTTGTATCCATCACCCAGATGTCGCCGCCTACAGCCATGGCAATTTCGAGACCATCATCGGAAAACGCTACATCATCTGCCGAAGAAAGCTCCCGACGCATCTCTGCCAAAGGAAGTTCAATATCGGAGTGGACGGACAGTGGGATTTTGTGTGGTTGAGGCGATTTGTTTTTTAGATCCAATACGTATAAATCAAAAAGATGTCGAAAAACAATTGTCGTCCCGTCCCGAGATATTGCTGGAAATACGATCGAGTCTTCTTTGAATCCGTAGACTCGGTTTTGTTTAGCAGGTTTGCTACTGTTTCTTGAAAAACGATAACGCCAAAGCTCGAACCCTTCCGGCCTACCCTTTGTAAAGTAAAACCCCTGGGCGTTGGGGAGCCAAAGGGGCCACAGGCATTCGACTCCCTCGTGCAGCAATTCTTCGAATGACAATGTTTCTAAATCGAGGCGCCAGATTTGGGCTGCGCGTTCTCCTTGATAGCCTTTACGCCACCAACGTTCTCCTTCGCGTGTGAACAGCACTTGTTTTCCATCCGCCGAAAGCTTTGCGTTTTCAATCGTGGCATCAATTAAGATCTTTTCTGGTTGTCTGGAGGACAGCGATATCTTGATTAAGCGCTCAGCGTCACGATGATAATGATCGCGCTGACCGAGTGCTAAGATGGATTGACCGTCCGGGAACCAATCAGCGATCGAATAACCGGCTGAATGAAAAGTGACTTGCTGCACGTCCGAGCCATTTGCATTCATAATGAAAATCTGGTCGGATCCTGTTCGGTCGCTGATGAAGGCGATTTTCTTGCCGTCCGGCGAATAGAGGGCCTGCCGTTCATCTGCATCATGGTTCGTAAGCCGAGTAAGCTCCGTTCCATCGACGCGACTGTGCCAAATATCACCTCGCCATGTGAACAGTATTTGGTCACCACTGGGCGACAGCGCTGGGTCGGATGCCAAGCGTATGGGTATCGATTCGAGCCCTTGCCCGAACGTGGGCCCTATCCAAAAACCTGTCGCCAGAAGTGCAATCCAACATATGCTCTTCATCTCATACTCCACGGTGCATTTCAAGTAACGAAGGATTCTTTGTACTTTTTGGAATTTCCAACTGGGTAACTTCAGACTTCGCCAAGCATCGAGCGTTGCTACCGTAAATTTTTTACATGCAGGTGCTTGGCTCAACCTTTTGGTCCCGATCTCCGGTGCGAGCCGGGAATAGCTGATCGTGCAGTAGCTTTTTGTTCAATCACTCCCGATCTTGTCGCAAGATTAACGTGCCAATTTCGAATAGGTGTAGTCACAATTCGGTGGAATCTGATAATCTGTACAGCGCTGGGTATTTTGCTCACAAATTGGAAACTGGGCCCATACGTCCCGCGGACGAAAAAAGTTTTACAATCCCGGTGCGTAAAGATTTGCAAACAACTTCGCTTATCAGTGTAATTTAACGTCCGGCACAAATGATCCGGGAAAGCCGATATTTACAGGAGATCAACAGCAATGTTTTTTCATAGAACGGCAGGTTGTCGCCGTACACTCTTATTTATTGGAAGCTTCATCTTAATTTCAGGTCCGGTGTTATTTTCAGGAACGCTAGCGAAAGCTCAGTCCGACAAGTTATCGGATACCGCGTTAGGCTTGATTCCCCAGAACGCAGCTTTTGCTATTAGCTCTCCGAATCTGCAGGATGCATGGAACGATTTCCTGACCGGGAAGTTGGTCACGCGCATCCGGGCCGTTCCCTATGTGAAGAACCTTGAGGCTGAGGTGGAACGGCTTTGGGAGACCGCTCCAGGTCCGATTGCTCAGGCCAAAATTCAAATCCAGTCGCCCATTGCTCAGGATTTGATCCGAGTATCGAAAGAAATGCTCACGGATGAGATGTTTATCTACGGAGAACATGATTGGTGTGAAGCCATAGAAGGGCTTATGGCCTTTCAATCAAAGATGTCATCTGTTGCCGAATTAGGTCCCGATGCGGCAATTCCCATGGTGGTATCGGCAATCGAGGAATTAACGATTCCTACATTGGTAATTGGATTTCGTTTGCAGGATACTGCGGATTTTCGTAACCAACTGGACACTCTAGAGGCATTCTTGCGTTACGGTATCGGTGCTGCAGAGGAAGCGCGACCGTTTATTCAAAAATTGCGTCGGGCTGATTTTGATGATGGTCAAGCTCTGGCATTTACTTTAGATACATCTCTCATCCCGGCCGAAGCGTTTGAAGAAGATGACTCGGGAATGCTTGAGACCCTCACGGAAAAGCTGAAAGACCGTTCCATTTCAATTGCGGTGGGTGTCAATCAGGGCTGCGTGCTATTGACCCTATCTGAACGATCGGATGTCATCCAAACATTCGGCACAGTCGAAAGCTCTCTAATGCAGCATCCAAGTCTAGAAGTTCTTCGAGCTAACGAACCCGAAGCATTGCGTGGCATTTCTTTTGCTTCGGCTGAATGGCAGGAAAGTCAATACAATGCAAATTTGGGTAACTATTTTACTAATCTTTACCACCAGTTGTCTGGCTTGATGGATGTTGCTGTAGAAGCGAATGACAGTGAAGTCGATTTGGATGCATGGAAAGCTGACATCGAACGAGATGCAGCATGGCTAGACGATCAGATCCAAGCCCTGGTCCCGGCCTGGGGCGATGCTTTGTCATACAGCTATCGAGTCAACGGTGGATTTGAAGGATATGCTTATAACTGGTCATCAAACCCGTTGATGGAGAACGCTACTCCGTTGAGCCTACTTCGTCACGCTGGAACTAATCCCATCCTTCTTTGGACTGCCAAACAACGTCCAGCGGAACAGGTAGACGAAATCTGCGACTACTTGTTGGAACATGGACCAGCGCACATTCGCCGGATCATAGAGCTGGGTGAAAAAAATGACCGTGATCGAGAATCGATGTTGAAGACTCTCGAAACCGGCTGGCCCATACTTGTTGATGCCGTTTCAATCCTGCGAAACAAGATCGGACCAGCTATGGATGAACATGAAGCATTAGTTGCTATTGCTGCCAACTGGATGTTACCTGAGCTTCCAGATATGCCGCCGCCCTCGCGGCCATTACCGTTACCTGAACTTTCCGTGGTCTGGAAATTGAGGGACCGCGAACTGTTTTTGTCGGGTTGCGACGAGCTATATCGAGTATTTGATCGTGTTGTCGAGTTGGTGCGTGAGCTAGAGCCCAGTGCCATTCCGGCTGAATATTCGATCCCCCGCCCCATGGAAGCTGAGACTGCGAGAGGAACCAGCTATTTCTATCGAGAGTTAAATGATGCTGTACCGTTGGATGGTTTTGCACCCCAACTTTTGGTAACGGACGAGTTGGTGTTACTCGGATATTCTGAGCGACATCTGGCGGATTTGGCAAATTCCCGAGTATTGACTACTCGACCTGCTTGGATGCAAGCCAATTCCCCAACTGCCATGATGAGTCTGGTAGATTTCGCGGCTTTCTTTAGTGCTGTGCGTCCCTGGCTGGAGTATGGTATTTCTTTGAACTTCGAACTGAATGAACCAGTGGGTGATTTTGGTGGTATGCTTCCCGCACCGACTGGAAACGATTTGCTGCAGATTTGGGACTGTTTCGCCTCAATTGGTAAGGCAGCAACCACAGTTCAAATCCAGACGGGCGGCGAAACAGTTTCCCGTTGGATTTGGGTTGAACAGTAGGCCAACTGCTGAATATCACCGAATGTCAAGGAATCCATTTATCGCAATGGATGTTTTTCCGCCGTTGCGTTACTGTGAGCGAAATTCCAGCAACTTTCCCAGCCTGGCAATTCAATTGCAGGTTGAAAATAAGGGACTCTACGGGTATCCTGATTCACACTGTGGATGGATTTAGGTTGTTTGCGCAAGCTTCGTTCCCAACGAAAACACACTTTCATATGGGGGGATGCTTCAAATGGGCTATTTAAGCAACGCCTATCCTGCTGTGACGATTTCCCCGCCTAAACTCCTACCGACGCACAAGGTTGAACTATTTCCCACAGTTTGATTTGATCTTATCCCGGGTGAAGCAACCCCGTTTCGCCGGTCAACTTTGTGCGTTGCATTTTCCAGTTCTGGTATATTTGATTTTGCAGTGGTCTCGGCAATTCTCGCCGAACCAACTATCACAATTTTGAGATTCTCCATTGAAGGACGAAGCTACGATGCAAGACTCCAACCCACAAAAACCGACTTCTGACCCGACCACAGGCGCTAGCCGTCGCAGTTTCATTAAGGGCTCCTCGCTTTTGTTGGCGGGGGGGACAGTCGCAAATACACTACCAGTGGCTCGCGCCGCACACGCATTTGGATCTGACACCATTAAAATCGGCCTGGTGGGCTGCGGTGGCCGCGGAACGGGTGCTGCTAATCAAGCCATGGACACGACAGGTGGGGATGTCCGATTGACTTGCATGGCAGATATTTTCGAGGATCGGATTCAGCAGTCATTGCGTTCGATCAAAGGAGAACACGGCGACAAAGTGGATGTGACGGATGACACACGATACACGGGGCTAGAGGGTTACAAGAGAATCCTGGATTCGGATATTGACCTAGTAATCTTAGCTACGGCTCCTGGATTCCGCCCCACCCATTTCGAAGCTGCCGTTGAGGCCGGAAAGCATGTGTTTGCAGAAAAACCGGTAGCCACCGATGCACCGGGAGTACGACGCGTCATTGCAGCCTCTGAAAAGGCCAAAGAAAAGAACTTGGCGGTTCAAATCGGGCTTCAACGTCACCACGAAGTTGCCTACCGTGAAACGATCGACCAGTTAAAGAATGGCGCCATAGGTGACATTCTATTCTGCCGAGCCTATTGGAATGGTGGCGGAGTGTGGACGCGAGTTCGCCAGCCGCAGCAAACTGAAATCGAGTATCAGTTGCGCAATTGGTACTATTTCAACTGGCTATGTGGCGATCACATAGTTGAGCAGCACATTCATAATCTTGATGTGATCAACTGGTTGATGGATGGTCACCCGGTAACCGCTCAAGGTGCTGGTGGGCGTCAGGTTCGCGTTGGCCCAGATTCCGGTCAAATCTATGACCACCATACGATCGAGTATACCTATGCGAATGGTGTACGCTTGTTGAGTATGTGCCGACATCAGCCCGATTGCTGGAACGCAGTTTCCGAATGGGCGCATGGTACTAAAGGCTGGTGTGATATTAGTGGCGGTAAGATTTACGATCACAATGACAAACTAGTTTGGAAGACCGACGGCAAACGTAATGGTCATGCCGAAGAGCATGTGGACTTGTTTGCCCTGCTACGTGCCGGCGAGATTCCCAATGAAGGCAAGTACGGTGCTGAAAGCACAATGACTTCAATCATGGGTCGGATGGCAACTTATTCGGGCAAGGAACTGAAGTGGGATGAATGCTATAACAGTAACCTAGCATTGGCAGATTTTGACAACATTAAATCCATCGATGACGAAGCTCCCGTCAAACCCGATGCCAACGGAAATTACCCCATTCCGACGCCTGGAACCAAAGAAGGCGTTCTGTAATTCTTGTCTGCATCGGGTGGCTTCTCCTTGGGTTTGTTTTGAAAGTTACAATATCCTGAAAGGCCAAACCCCTGCAACTTGACTTCTCCAAAGGGGTAGACGCCTTTGGAGGCAAAGCATAGCCTAACGATCGCGTTGGAATACGAACAACGCGATCGTTTTTCGTTGCTGCGGTCAATCAATTCGGATTCTGGATTCAAGCAAGGTTGTGATGGCCGGTATGCGAGTGGCACTTGTGATAACCGAGCTCGATCCCGGAGGGGCGGAAACTTGCCTGGTTAATCTGGCTCTGCATTTGAAGCGCAACAATCATCCGGTGCGCGTATTCTCCTTGGGGCCAGCCCCTCAAGCTGGACAAACGAAACTCGTCGATCGCTTGCAACAGGCCGGGATCGAATGGTTCTGCGGAAATGCTCGTGGCACAAAAGATTTGTGGAGGGTAATTCGATGGCTCAGGACATCTCTGGCGGAGTTTAATCCGGACATTGTGCAATCAATGCTCTTTCATGCCAACTTGGTGGTGGCGCTGACAGGCATCCATCGCCAGGCACAATTCCTAGGTGGAGCTCGTGTTCGGCAACCAGAAAGAATTCGTGGCTGGTTGCAGAAATGGGCTAGCGCGAGAATGTCAAAATTGGTTTGTGTCAGCCACGCGGTGGCAGAGAATATAAAAATTTGCGATCGAATTCCAAGTGACAAACTTGTAGTCATACCCAATGGCGTAGAGGTTACAACTTGTGGCGCGACCGCGCAAGAATCGCGAACATTACCTACGAATGCTAATACGATTCTATTTGTTGGCCGCTTGGCACCGCAAAAAGGTGTATTGCCATTTATTGAGCAAGTTCCTCGACTTTTGGAAGGTTCTTCTGAATTACAGCTCGTATTGGTAGGTGATGGCCCACTAGCAAATCAGCTCGCTGACCATGTACAGTCATTGGGTCAAGTGAGAAAACAAATTTCTTTTGCTGGCTGGCAGCCAGAACCCATAGAATGGATGAAGGGCGCTGGGTGTCTTGTCTTACCTGCACTTTACGAGGGCATGCCAAATGTTGTGTTGGAAGCCTCGTCAGTAGCAAAGCCAATCGTGGCCTTCGACGTAGAGGGAATTCGCGAAGTGCTTCCCATCGAAACACAAGAATACCAGCTGGCCGCTCCGGGCGATTGGCAGGATTTCTTGGCTAAAGTCCGTTACTTGATGCTCAACTCCATTGAACGTAATCGAATTGGTGAGCAAAACAAAGCACATGTGCTTGCCAATTTTGAATTGCATCAGCAATTGGATCGTTACGTCCAGCTCTATGAATCCGTCCAGCAAATAAAGAGTTAACCGTATGTTGATATCCAAGAACTGCGTGGCCTGGTGTCTGATTTTGATTGCAGGTACACGTATCGCGTTGGGGCAAGAAGTAGCTGGCAAAAAGTGGTGCGCTGCGGCCGTATACCAAGCGGAAGATAGTCTGGATGCGAAACCCGACAAGAACGAAGACTCGCAACAGTGCCTCGCAGGTTTGACCAATTGGATTCCGGGTGAATTCACCGTTCAGGTACATGCGGCTGAAAAGTCTGCAGAATTTCAACGCATCTCGTTTCCATCCCCTAAACCCTCTGGAATCCCGGAATGCGATCTTGTCAGTTGCGAGTGGTACCCTGCTCGCGGAGCCGATGGAGAGGTGTTGCATGCTAGAGCCGTAGTGGTAGTTCATGAGTCTGGTCGAGCCATGGCAGTTGGGAAATTAATTAGTAGTGAGCTTGCTCGGCGCGGCTGTCATGCATTTTTGGTGGAGCTACCTGGCTACGGATATCGAAAGTTTGATACAGCGGCATCCAATGCCCCCAGCTTTGTAGCCGGCTTTCAACAGGGCGTAGCCGATGTACGTCGTGCTAGGGATGCTATCACAGCCTTGCCCCAAGTGGACGTTGGACGCATCGTGCTTCAGGGAACTAGCCTAGGTGGATTCGTAGCCTCACTAACAGGAGCTCTCGATCAGGGATTTGATCGTACAGTCCTGCTGCTTTCCGGAGGCAACTTGTATGGAGTTCTAACCCAAGGGGCCGAAGACGCCAAAAAGACACTGGAACGAATTCGTGCATCAGGTATTACGGACGAAGAGCTCAAGGTGGAATTGAACAAAATAGAACCCTTACGCCTAGCCCATCGCCTGAATCCTGAATCCACTTGGCTGTACAGCGCGACTCTTGACGAAGTAGTCCCGCCAGAGAATTCAATGCAGTTAGCCAAGGCCGCCGGTTTGACCGATGATCATCACCGAAAAATACTGGCCAACCATTATTCAGGCATCATATACTTGCCCGGCATACTATCACACATAGTTGAGCTGACCAAGTAAAAGAGATTCTACTCGAAACGTGCCTGAGAAAACGAGCCTAAACAACGTTCTTGTATTGGGAGATAAATCGTGTCCACGACTTTAGACTTTATCCTCGATGGACTCATGCGCCGCTACCAAGAACGAGTTCCAGATGTGAAAAAGATTGTCACACAAATGGTTCTTAATGGATTGATTCGAAGCGAAAATGACATTGAAAACGATCACATTGCATTCCGGACAATGGGAGTTTCACAGCTTGGAATCCAGTCGCTGGAGCGAATTTTCCTGCAGCACGGATATCACAAACGAGATGCTTACTTCTTCGAATCAAAACACCTAAATGCTTTTTGGTATGCACCTCCAAGGAATTCGTATCCGAGGATATTTATCAGCGAATTGCGTGTTCATGACTTATCACCACGAGCACAGGAAATCATTTACTCTTACACAAGTGAAGTGAATTCGGATCCAACCTTAAATCTCGATTTGAATGATGGTGTGGCAGTAGATTCATTTTTACATCAATCTTTATGGCGTTATCCAACGTGGCAGGATTATTCGGAACTCGCTTCCGAAAGCGAGTATGCTGCTTGGGTGATTTACAATCGTTATTACCTTAACCACTTCACAATCAGTGTGCACAACCTTCCGAGTCCTTATGGAACAGTAGAGAAATTCAATGAGTTTCTCGAATCGTTCGGTATCAAATTGAATTCAAGCGGCGGGAAGGTCAAAATCAGTCCAGATGGACTTCTGATACAGAGTTCCACCGTCGCACAAGTTGTGTCGGCCGCATTCGATGACGGACACGGCGGAACAGAAATTCACGATATTGCAGGTTCCTATGTCGAATTTGCCGAGCGCCGAGTATTGCCTGAGTTTGCAAAAATCCCGGCCACTGACATTACGCGGACCCATCGCCGCGACGGCTTTGAGGCGGGCAATGCTGATAAGATTTTTGAAAGCACTTACCGAGATCAAATCGATCGACCCCTCTAGACAGGACTCCCTAGGCACGTCTGGTGAAACAATGGCCCCACATTTGCTTGGTCGTTCTTAGACTTGCAGAATTGCGTTCGTTCCGTCGGTTGCGCCTGGCCAGGCTGCTTGTGAGATCCTTTGCATCATGTATGGATTCAAGGAAACTATGTTCGTTTCGTCCTTTGCTCCTGGCAATGGACACGCCACAAGTAGGATGGTGTTCCTGCCGACGCGCTCATACAGGTACGATGTTATTTGGCCATGGGCATGCCACAGGTAACTTTCTGGCCACGCGCTGACGCAGGTTCGACGAACTTTCTGGCTACGCGCTGACGCAGGTACGACGGACTTCCAGTCCGTCGAATTCTTGGCATTCAGGAATCACGCCCCCCTTAAAAAGCAATAAAACGCATGTTCTAAACCGACTCCTAGACTAGCCTGGTCGGCACGGTCAGAGACGCTCTTCGCTTACCAGTGCATCACGAAGCCGCCATCAACATTGATAGTTTGACCTGTAACCTGACAGGCCCTATCTGATGAGAGAAAGACGATCATATTGGCGATATCTTCAGGTGCTTGCCAGCGGCCTAGAGGGACGATCGATTTTATTTTTTTCATTGCCCAACTTTCGTAATCCATTTGCTCTTCGGGAGAGGCACGATCAAACCAAGCTTGCCAGACGGAGCGATTAAGGTCTGTTTTAACCATGCCCGGACAAATCGTATTTACCCGTACGCCATGGACAGCCAAGTCTTTCGCCAAACACTGTGCAAAATTTATATTGGCTGCCTTGCTCGCACTATACGGTGGATCCGTTTGGGACCCTATCTGCCCCGCAACCGAGGCTAGGAAAATCATGGTCCCCTGTTTACGTTGAGCCATGGTTGGAGCGATAACATGGGCCATGTTAGTCATTCCCAAGATATTCACTTGCAAAACTCGAGACCAATCGGATGGGACTAGATTGGTAAATGGAAAACCGAATTTGCCGGAGCCTATCGCTGCACAATGAACGAAATGCTGAGCTGTTTGACCCGCGGATTCCATTCGCTGCCATGCGATTTCTACAGCTGGCAGGTCGGTTACATCCACGCAGCTAGCAGCAACTTGAATTCCAAATTCGTCTGACAATCTGCCGACCTGGTCATGCACCGATTCCGCTTGATCCCACAGGACCACGTTGGCACCCTCGGAGGCAAATGCTCGGGCGGAGGCAAAACCAATTCCTGAAGCTCCGCCGGTAATCAAGACGTTTTTTCCGTTGAGTTGTAAATCCATGTACGCTCCGAATTTAGGCTGATTGATCTAGTTAATCGTTATCTAATGGCGTGTACAATAGTCTCAAAACAATGAACTATCGAGAGTTTATGTCCCATGCCTCGAGAAAAAGCTCGGCAGAGACTGTCGCCACATGCTTATTTAAGAGTTCTTGGTGTACACACCCAATCAAACTATCGGCTATCGGGAGGTTGCGAACAATACGATAGTAGTCGGATTAGACCTTGTCGTCGCTGAGGCCCAGAACTCGTTTAGGCGAGCGGCAGAAATAAATCTACCAATCCTAACCCTAAGCGTAAGCGAGGGACCGAACAATAATCCCTCACTCACGTTTCGGTTGGGACGTTTATTCCTGCCGCTCGCCTTAGCGCGAAGTGTAAGCAGTGACTCATGTTTTTTGCGGTGAAAGTGTGAACTTCCACAAGAGTATGCAATTTTTTAATAAATTTTTCCATTTCAGCGCCCGGAATCTGCTGTCCGTTGCACTAACTGCATGTCCGGAGGCAAAAAGTCTATGTCGAATCACGTACAGCAAATGCAATTGCTCTGCAGTTCAAGCGGGTTTGAGCATTTGCAGTCGGATTGGGAACTATTGGAACTGTTTGTCGAAAGTGGAGATCGGGAGGCCATCGAGCGACTGATTCAACGATATGCGCCCATGGTAGCCAGCGTATGTCAGGTTACCTCCTCCAATCCCGCCGCCGCAGAAGATGCCTTTCAGGCAACATTCCTAGTTCTCCTTAGGTCGGCTTCCAAGATACGCAAGCGATCTTCGGTAGCCGCTTGGCTGCATGGTGTGGCTTATCGAACGTCCGTTCGATTGCGAGCAAAAATGCGCAAACAGCTTACCAATCAAGAATTTGTAGACCAGCGATTGGCCGCTGGAAACGCTGACGACGCAATCACGCAGTTGGCTCGGCAAATGGACTTGGAAGTCCTCGATCGGGAACTCGAAACGTTGCCCGAGCGGTTGCGTGCAGCAGTCGTTGAGCATTACTTACTTGGTTACTCCGCACCTGAGATAGCGCAGCGAATGGAACTGAGTGTCTCAGCTGTGGAGGGTAGGCTTCGTCGGGGACGCAGCTTGTTGCGCACTCGATTGGCCAAACGCGGTATTAGTCTTTCTGTACTCGTCGCTGGTTCGGGTTTTTTTCAAGCACATTTGAAGGCTGCAGAAGCCCATGTTTGGACACAACAATTTCTCGAACAGCACTTCCCAGTGGACCAAACAACTCCACCCTACTCGTCCGATCCAACCATCTCGTCACTGATCGAAGGAGAAACTGCCATGTTCAAATTCACGGCCTTTCAGGCGCTAGCCTCATTGGGTTGTATAGCTGCCTTAGGGACGCTGGCTACCTTATCCGTAGGTAGCAATGGCCAATCTCAATCCGCTTCAGCCAATTCGGGCAAAGCTAACTTGGGCCAAGCCACAAACGAAATATCGCTAGTAGCCCCCGTCGAACAATCAACTTCGGTTCTGGCGCAATTCGGTGGACCTGTTGCCAACCAGGCTCCCACCGAGGGCATCGTTCAACCAGCCATGAGTGGAAATATACAAACTCCGAAACCCAAGCGAGTCGAATGGCAAGCGCCTGAAAAAACGGATAACCAAGCTGATTGGGTCGTCTCGGGCTCTCAAAGTACTGCCTCGATTGCCCGCAACCGAGAGAAACTGCTCTCGGAAATCTCTCTCCAATTTGTTGAACAACCCTTGGGTGACGTATTTGAACAATTGTCCGCCGAACTAGATGTAGATTTTGAAATTAGTTCCTTGGAGCACTATGGTATCGATAAAGACGAACCAATCACGTTTGCGGGAAAAGGAACGGCTAGAGAATTGTTGCAGCGAATTCTTAAACCCTTGGATTTAACATACTTTGTGCGTGAAACTTGTATCGAGATTGGTGAGCCTGACCAAGGCGATTTGTCCATTCGCTACTACGATCTGTCGTTTGTTATGCACAATGATTCGAATTTGGCGCCTCTGTATACCGCCATTCAAAGTGCGATAGAACCAGGTGTCTGGCTAGAAAATGGCGGAGCGTCGACTATTAGCTTCGTGGGGTCGATCATGATTGTGGCCACTACAGAGCCCGTACATACTCAAATCGAAAACATGCTTTACAACTTGCAGCGCATCAACCCTCGCAATCTGATGGAGTCCTCGGAGGCCTTGCAGTCAGGCGTTCCGGGGCAATTTGGAGGAGGTTCCATGATGGGAGGCATGGGCGGAGGAATGGGAGGCATGGGCGGAGGAATGTTCTAGAGCAAACTTCACATAAGAGTAGCGTTTTTTCGCACATTTGCTCAATGATTTCCTTGCAAACACACGCGATATGTCCGTGCGACTCGCACTTGCAGGCTGCTGAAAAAGTAACCCGAAGTGTCAGCGAGGGAATGTGCCCAGCCCCTCGCTGACGCTCTGACGCTTGGGGTTACTAGAGCAAATTTTTGCCTTTGGAAACTCTGCGGAAAGGTTCTCGACCTATTCAAAGAGCCCGAAAAAATTGAGATCACTTTCGGTAAGGTGGTCAGCGTACGGGCCCTGTTCAAGAAAGCAGATTGCGAACAGTTTTGCAAAACTTCTCGGCCACTGCGCTGGAGCCATGATGAATAGCCAGAAAGGCAACCGCACCAGCACCGCCACCTACCACCCCTCCGATACCGAAAGCCGTCACCGCGCCACTGAGCTTGGCGATACGCTTAGCTTTGTCCGCACTAAATCCACTTCTGCAGGATGCGGACAAGGCCGCAACTTCAGCACAGTCCGCCAAAACTGCTGCCGGATGAACCTTCAGGGCGGAGCGAGCCGCGTATCTCGCGACTAGTCGCTGGCCAGCTGCCCAGGCTACCTTCGTTGAAGCGCTTGCCAATGCCTCCACTGTAGCTGCCCCCATTTCTATCTGATGGCTCTCCCAGCGCCCTGTAGCGCAAGCTGTCGCAAAGTGCTCGCAATTCCCTTCCAGAAGATTGTAACCACACTCTCCAATCCGCTTCTCGGCCTCTTTGACAACTTGTTCCCCGTTACGGCCATCGGAATGCTGTTTGACAAAGATTTCTCGCCCGTTTGCAAATTCCTGTATGCTCGTTCGACGAACAGAGAATCTCTCACTCGAGTCCTTGAGCGTGACCCTAGCTCCATCCCCTGCGCATAAGTGAATGACGCTTCCGTCCCCGGCATCTATACCATGGTGTTGGAACGGTATTCCCTGTATCGTCCCCACGACGTAAATGTGATCACCTGCAGCCAAATGCCTCTCTCCCTGTTCATGTAAGGGTACTTAGATATAGGCCTCGTATTATGTTATAGGCCTCGTATTATTGGATGCGAGGCGCTAAGAAAATATTATGCAAAATCTGTAGATTTGGCAAATTTCAGAGAATTTTGACAAAGGCAGGCCTGATTTTGTCCTACTGATGCCTGCAAGACTTCCCACCCTTTTCGAGGCCTGTTGACGAATCATGAAGTTAACAATTCGTGTGAACTTGCATTCACTGGAAAGCGTACTACCAATTGCTCGTCAATTGAGCTCTATACTCATTTTGCTTTTCTGGTTGCGACCATTTCTCACGCTTTCTTCTATATTCCTTGCAGTAGATAAGTGCCTTAAACGGGCGTCTTTTCAGTTGTTTGATGTGTGGTCCTGAATCCAAGTGTTGCAGCTGATTGTTTTGCCGTCTGCGCTATGAGCAAGAATACATTCAGCGGTTGATCTTCAACTCGAGAGAAAGGCACGACGATGAGCTACAATGCGATTCCGATTCTTTTCGAGCATCCATGGATTGCTGCATTGGTCGGATTGGGTATCACGACTCTCTTTGCCTGGCTATGGCTTCAAAAACAACACCGTAGCTTGGCGTGGTTGACACTCACGTGCGGGTTGCTCACATTGAGCATGGTCTGGGCAAGCTTAGCGATTGAGACCGATCGCGAACAGATCCGCAGCATGCTTCAGCAAGGCTCCGACGCTGTACAAAACAATGACCACAAGTTTGTGATCAATCTTGTCCATCCAAGCGCTACCGATGCACTTCAACGGGTCAAAAGCGAATTGCCTCGTTATCATTTTGAAGAGGCACGCATCACTCGCATCGCCTCACTCGAAGTCAATCCTGATACTCAGCCAAAGACTGCAATTGTTGAGATGTTTGCCCGTGCAAAAATTGAGTTAGGGGGGCACAGGACCAACGTTGTGAGATTTGTAAAGCTGTATCTCATGCAACAAGACGAAAAATGGCTGATACGGGACTATGAGCATTTTCCACCACAGGACGGTTTGCGGCAGAACCATGGCGAACAATGAGGGTTAATTCAAAAAGGAACCCGTGAAGCGATGTGAATCTGATTCTGGGGCGAGCATGTTATTTGGAATAATTGTCGCCGGTTCGTACTTAGTATTTCCTTGTATTCTTTTAATTCCTCGACTGCGTTGGCTCGGCAAATGGCGCCAGTTCGCTTTGCTAATACTCTGTGGTATGTTTGTTTGGATGAGGTTTGTCGAGCCCTATTGGATAGTGACTCGAAATACGACCATCAAAGTTGGGTTCAGTGCCCGTTTGGCATTGGTCGCCGACTTGCACTTGGGACAACATAAAAAGGCTGCATTTCTTAAGCAGGTAGTCAATCGAGTAAACGAGTCCGACGTGGACTTTCTATTAATCGCCGGAGATTTTTGTTATCGCCCTGACCGGCTTCGATTGGCTGAAATACTTGATCCCTTGAAGCAACTCAAGGTCCCAGCCTTCGCAGTCCTTGGGAACCATGACGTGCAACGCCCTGGGCCTCCAATACGACAAGAACTTGCGGCCGCACTGGAGCAAGTCGGAGTGCGACTATTAAACAATGAAAGCGCACGGCTTGGGAGCTTTACATTGTTGGGGCTGGGTGACCATTGGAATTGCGAAGACGATGTGCGATTGATCGATCAGTTTTCCACTTCAGAACATTTGGTTGTCATGACTCATAACCCCGATACTACGATGCGTTTTACGGATTCCAACGCAGATCTGACTCTTTGTGGCCACACGCATGGTGGACAAGTACGGATTCCCTTTCTATATCAATCAGTCATTCCTACACGAGGTAGTTTTGACCGCGGCCTCATGCAACTTGGTGTTACGCAGTTATTCGTTACCTCTGGTTTAGGTGAAGTCGGCTTTCCGTTGCGCTTGTTCAATCCACCTGTAATTGACCTGCTGGAGTTGAAGTGAATTCTGATTCTCGCACAGGCACCAAGTGGACGTAGACGGATGGAATTGAAGTGCAGACGATGTACTAATGGTGAACGGGATCTGCACAATCCTGATGTCAAGTCATGAGATCAAGCCCTGCGCACAATACTCCGTTCTGCTGTACAAAAAAACCGTTGCCGTACAGCATCACGTCGTAATTGACAGTCCCAGCCCGACAGCAAGGTTGTTACTATTTTGGTCGGACTGGGTCAGCAATGCTCGAGCTGACTGCTTTGGCACGCCGCTCACGAGCCGAAACTCAACTGCAGCCCATTGAATTGCCGCAGTTGTGACACAAATAGCAGTTACCGTTGCGAACAGTTATGGAACCGCAATTGTCACAACTGGGAGCGTCTGATTGAAAGCCAGCAAACTGCGCGTCGCGTCCCTTTTCCGCTTTGGGTGGTACTGCCATAGCAACTCCTGCCCGCTCAAGTGCTTGAGAATCTAATCGACTCGAAGCACCGTTGTAGCGTGCCGCCGTGACTGTATCCATATTAGACTCAGTCGCTCCATTACCATCGGCCTTGGGAAGGTTGCCTACTGGGTTCTTGGCTTCCGAATTACTGCTAGCTGCAGTTTTATCGCTTGAATCCAGTTTCTTATCCGATACAGACGCCGATGTAGCTTGAACTCCGGAACTTGCTTCACGGAATCCCGCTAAAAACGTAATGCCTAACCAGCGAAAAATATAGTCAACCACACTCTTGGCAATACGTATATCAGGATTGGTCGTATGCCCCATTGGTTCGAAACGCGTATGGCTAAACTTATTTACCAGCACCTCCAAGGGTACACCGTATTGCAACGACATCGAGATGGCCGTACCAAACGCATCCATCAGTCCACCCACAGTCGAACCTTCTTTGGCCATAGTAATGAACAATTCACCCGGGCGTCCATCTGGATAGAGTCCAACATTCAAATAGCCTTCGTGGCCGGAAATGTTGAACTTATGTGTGATCGATTGCCGCGTATCAGGTAATCTTTCACGACGAGGTTTGTAGATCACCTTTTCCTTTTGCTTTTCGGCAGCTTTATCCCCTTCGCTCTTTGTGTTTAGCGGCTGGCTCTGCTTTGAACCGTCACGGTAAATTGCAATAGCCTTCAAGCCAAGCTCCCACCCCCAAGTGTAGGCGTCGGCAATGTCCTGCACACTAACATCGTTAGGCATGTTGACGGTCTTGCTGATAGCACCGGACAAAAACGGTTGAGCAGCAGCCATCATCTGCACGTGAGCTTGCCATGGAATACTACGTGTGCCCTTGGCAGGTTTGAATGCACAATCAAAAACCCCAAGGTGCTCTTCTTTCATGAAGGGAGCGCCCTCGATCGTGTCATTCTGGTTGATGAATTCAATGATTGCTTCAACTTCGTCGGATGTGTAACCCAGCGTTTGCAGCCCTAGGGCTACGCTGCGATTGACGATTTTGAGCATGCCACCGCCCGCCAACTGCTTGTATTTAACCAAAGCAATGTCCGGCTCAATGCCGGTGGTATCGCAATCCATCATAAAGCTGATGGTGCCGGTCGGCGCCAACACGGTGGCCTGTGCATTGCGATAGCCATACCGCTCTCCAAGTTCGATTACTTTATCCCACAGTTCACTCGCAGCCTTTCGCAAAGCGGTTGAACCAGCTGGGTCAATCGTATTCACTGCATCACGATGTTTGCACATGACACGCATCATAGAATCGCGATTCTCTTCAAAGCGATCGAAGGGACCCACGACTGAAGCCAATTCAGCACTCGCCAAATTGGCCGCTCCATGCAATAGCGCTGTCAGCGAACCACACATACTACGGGCTGCATCGGAATCATAGGCCAAACCGGCAGTCATAATCAGGCTACCAAGGTTCGAGTACCCCAAGCCTAGTGGACGATAGAGATGACTATTCTCTGCAATGCGCTCGGTAGGATAACTGGCATGCCCAACCAATATCTCTTGGGCAATGAAAAACAGACGGCAAGCAGAAGTAAAGCCAGCCACATCAAAGGCACCATCGCCTTGACGGAACTTCATCAAATTAATACTTGCCAGATTGCAAGCAGTATTGTCCAAGAACATATACTCACTGCAAGGATTACTGGCATTAATGCGCCCTGAATTGGGACACGTGTGCCAATCATTAATGGTGCTGTCATACTGAACACCTGGGTCCCCGCAGTGCCAAGCACAATCCGCCATAGCATGAAGGACTTCGCGCGCTTTGAAAGACGGAGCCGTTCCCTTGGCTTTTTCGCTGACCCATTGTGTCTGCCATTTCGCATCGCGTTTTACGGCTTCCATGAAATCGTCGGTCACACGGACTGACAGATTGGCATTCTGGAAAAATACTGAAGAGTAAGCTTCGCCGTTGAAATTGGCTTCGTAGCCTTCGCGAATCAAAGCGTGGGCCTTTTGCTCTTCCTTCCACTTGCATTGAATGAAATCCATCACATCCGGGTGGGATACCTTCAACGACTGCATCTTGGCAGCACGACGGGTCTTGCCGCCACTTTTGACCACACCCGCTATCGAATCATATACCTTCATAAAGGACAGCGGCCCCGATGGAGTGCCACCGCCAGATAACTTTTCACGTCGACTGCGAATGGTCGACAAATCGGTACCTGTACCACTGCCAAACTTGAATAGCATCGCCTCGCTCGATGCCAGCCGCATGATATCCTCCATGTTGTCTTCAACACTTTGGATGAAGCAAGCTGAAGCCTGCGGGAACGCATAAGGATTCTCCGGTTGCTCCACTTGCTTAGTGGTTGGATTGTAGTTCCAAGTGCAAGGCGCTCCTGTAACACCATATTCATGGAACAGGCCTACATTAAACCAAACGGGAGAATTGAAAGAGCCATATTGGTGCAAACACAACCAGGAAAGGTCCTTATAGAATTTCTCGCCTGCTTCAGCACTCGAGAAGTAACCGTCAGCCAAACCCCAGTCAGTTATTGTGCGGGTAACTCGATGTATTAATTGCCGAACACTGCGTTCGCGCTCGGGTGTAGCTGGTTCCCCATAAAAGTACTTGCTGACCACAACATTGGTAGAAAGTTGGCTCCACGATTCAGGAATTTCGCAATCGGTCTGCTCAAAAAGTGCTTCTCCGCTTTCATCCTTAATAACCGCACTTCGCAGTTCCCATCGCACAGTATCGAATGGATCAACATCTGCTGGACAAAACTTCTGATCAATTTGCAATCCCATTTCCAGTTTGCTCGTCGCGGTCGAGCGAGCACTCCCTCGAGCCTTTGTTGATCGAGATTTTGAACCCCGTCCTTTACGATCAAAATCAACTGTCGCCATCCTGATTGAACTCCTTCGGCATTTGATTCGGTTGTAGAAAAGTTCGACAAGATGAAGGTGGAGCGTAGCAAACTAACAGGCACAAGAGGGGCTGAATCCTCCCAGCAAGTACTTCCAGCTGTTCACCAAGACAAGATTTGAACCTACGCACACCATCATGGTCGTCGTGGGAACACTTGTTCGGGCTCTCCGCCCGTCTCAAGAATCCTTTGACAAAGATGCTAAAACGAGCCCTGTAGCCACTACCTGTAGTATAGATAGCGATTGCAAGCACAACATCTAGCATGCCAGCAGAGTTTAGAGATTCCGCCTGGCATGTCAAATGCAACCTTGAGAACGTCGTAAGTGCCTTTTGGGTGAGTACTTGTAGTCAGAACCATCAACACGGGGGAGACTTTATTTTGGCAATCTCCCCGTCGCGTAAGTTATCCTGCGTTAATAGGTTATGAATTTTTCATTCCAGAATTATGAATTGATTTAACCGCTAAACTTTTCACAAAAAAATCTCTGGATGCAAAGCCACACCACTCTACGCAAATACGCAAAACCTCCCCCTCTACCCAATCTAATCACCTGGGCCAACCATCGGATTGGCTAGGGTGCTCCCAGGATCGCTATTGGAGGCCTCGAAGCCGATTGAAAACTGTGTGTCCGCGCATGCACCCTGTCGGCCAGACGAGAAGGGCAAGTCAAATCAACTTGTTGTAGTCTTCCGGTGTGTCTATGTCGCCAGCCAATTCAGCATGGAGTTGTGCAACCTCAAGCAAACTCGCGCCCTCAAGCAAACTGTCTAGTCCCTGGTCGGCCGGTAATTCACGGATCCTTTTCACATAGGGCCAAGGAAGCAAAATCGGGTGACCGCGCCGGCCTTCAGACGTGGGAACTACAACCGATCGACCACCAGAGCCTCGCCAAGCGTTTACAACGCTCAAGATGGTTTCTGAAGCTATACCCGGCGTGTCCGCTGGGGCTACCAACAGGGCGTCACAGCAGTCCGGCCGATAGTGTTCCTCAATAAATTCAGCACCGACAAGCACAGATGCTTTCATGTCGATCGGGGACACCGAAGGCCGAACGATGTGGATGGGCCAACGGCGGCAGGCATCGGCAAGCTCATCATCGTCATTTCGGACGACTATAGCCATTTGGTCCACGGGAGCGTGCGTCCATGTAGATAGTACAGCATCAATAATGCGTTCCGGTCGGACTGGTATTGCCCGATGGTCCTCATCTAAATCCGTGGCAGTTTCACCTTTTTCGAAAATACTAAGCCTATCCGTCCGATTAGCGAGGACTCTTGAATCCGCTGGACCAATCTGATTGATAGGAGGCCAAGGCAACAGCAACTTGGGGCAGCCCATGCGACGACTATGCCCAGCTGCTGGCAACACGGCAAAGCACCTGATAATTTCAGGCCTTTCTTCTGGTGCTGCCATTCCTGAGTTTTCTGTCATAAAATATGTTTCCAAGGCCAGCCGCACTCTGATTGAAAGTTATGGAAATATAGGCTTGTGGCTGAAGGTTCCAAGAGCGTAATCCCAAGAAATACTGATCACCATAATATGTCATACGATATCGTGGAACATACGCATACGGTGCAAAAGCTGTTGGATGGAGGCGCAGGGTTCGTTATCGTGACTTTAGTCGAAGTTCGTGGAAGTGCACCACAAGTTACGGGGGCCAAAGCCATCGTCACAGACGCAGGTATTGTGTCGGGTACGGTTGGCGGAGGGAAGATAGAAGCGGCCTCAATTGCCTATGCTCAGCAATTGTTGAGTTCCGGCCCTAGCCGTTGTGAACTGAAAACATGGAATTTACAAACCGAAATCGGCATGACATGCGGTGGCGAGGTTAGGTTGTTATTCGAGTCACGGGTAACCGATTCGTGGCCCATTGCAGTTTTCGGTGCGGGGCATGTAGCACAGGCTCTGCTAAGAGCTTTGTTGCCATTGCACTGCCAACTAACCTGTATTGATCCCCGCCAGGAATGGTTAGCCAAACTCCCGGAGAGCCCGAAGCTCCGCTCGGTCTGTACAGATCGCCCGGTGGACGAAGTTGGACGTTTGCCTGAACACACTTTTTTCGTTTTGATGAGCCAGGGGCATGCGACGGATCTTCCAGTTCTTGCTGAGCTATTGCGGTCCGGACCTAAAGCCTTTATTGGCGTTATCGGAAGTCGCCAGAAAGCGACAGCCTTGAAACGCGATTTAAAGTCACAGGGGTTCTCGTCGGAACAACTTGAGGCATTTCAATGCCCCGTTGGCTTGTCGCTGGGCAATAACACTCCGGCTGAAATAGCTATCTCCATTGCGGCACAATTGTTACAGCATCGTGATCAACATGCAGCAAATGTTTAGGCACACCTAACGACATCGTCGAAAATTGATAAGATATTGAAGACTGTATTGCCACGCGCGGAATTGGTGATTGCGTCGCTAGTCAAGTGACCTGAAAAAGAGGAAAATTGGGTTCCCCTATCTCATTTCCCACACCTAAGTCTCGCTTCAATAATTGCCTGAATGTTTAGCGTTGGCGTTGTCCCACAAAAAAAATTTTTCCCGGAAAGTAATTGCCATGGCTGCCCATTTCGGACAACTGGATCCTACGCAACGCGTACTCATGGGCCCAGGACCAAGCGACGTTTCGCTCCGAGTTCTACGGGCTCTGGCAGCTCCCACAATCGGCCACTTGGACCCCGAATACTTGCAAATCATGGACGAAACGCGGCAGATGTTGAGGCAGGTGTTCCAGACAAACAACGAAATGACGATGGCTGTTTCCGGAACTGGTAGCGCCGGCATGGAAGCTTGTGTCTGCAATCTAATTGAACCTGGCGATGAAATGATCGTTTGCGTCAATGGAGTGTTCGGCGGACGCATGAAAGACGTGGCCGAGCGATACGGTGCTGTCGTTCATGCAATCGAAACAAACTGGGGAAATGTTATTGATCCCCAACAAATTGCAGATCAATTGGTAAAATTCCCACGCACAAAGGTAGTCGGAATTGTGCATGCCGAGACGTCTACGGGAGCTCATCAGCCGCTGGACGAAATCGCCAAACTTGTCCATGCTTCTGGCGGGTATTTGCTCGTTGATGCGGTGACGAGTTTAGGCGGAATTGATGTACCGATCGATGGCTTGGGAATCGACGCCTGCTACAGCGGCACACAAAAGTGCCTTAGTTGCCCACCTGGACTAGCACCAGTCACGTTTTCAGCCCGAGCTGTGGACGCGATCATGGCCCGTAAGTCCAAGGTTACCAGCTGGTATTTAGATGTGACCATGTTGAAAAACTATTGGGGAAGCGATCGTGTCTACCATCATACGGCGCCCATCAACATGACATACGCATTGCGAGAAGCACTGCAAATGATTCTTGAGGAAGGATTACCTCAACGAATTGCAAGGCACGAATTGAACCACCGCATGCTACGCGCGGGCCTAGAAGCCCTTGGCTTGAATTACATCCCCGATCATTCATTGACAACGTTGAATGCTGTGCATGTACCTGCAGGAGTCGACGATGCCGTGGTGCGCAAGCGGCTGCTAAATGAATACAACATCGAAATCGGTGCCGGACTGGGACCATTCAAAGGAAAAGCGTGGCGCATTGGACTTATGGGCAGCAGTAGCACGCTCCAGAACGTCACGTTGATTCTTTCGGCCTTAGAATCGATTCTGAGTGACTTGGGCTATTCTCTCACTCCGGGCGCAACCCTTTCGGCAGCAAGGAATGCAGTTGGATTATCCGCCTACGCTCAAACCGTTTAGGCTGAACTCAACCTCCAGCCGTGAACCTCGATTAGTTTTTCTTCACCATTTCGCCAAGATTGAATATTGGGGAATTGGATGGTAGCGGTAAGCCGCGAACCGACAAGCTTTATGCAATTCGATTGCCCAAGGGAAACCATGGTTTCCGCGCACGGGTGAATAGCGGTTTGCCAGTAGCCCCATGCAATGCGCTCAACCTGCCCACGGTCGCCAGAAATCGGTCCTTCATAGGTAAAATATAGGCTGCGATGATCCGCGAGCCGTTTTGCGCGCAGCCTCAGTGAAGGTGGGCAGTTAGGTGGCAGAGCGAGCAGTTGAAGTGTGAAATTATTGCTGTCAAATTCGAGGATCAAATCCCAGTGTGATCCTGGCGGATCATTCCGCGGTAATTCGTGCCTAAGGAGCACGAATCGCTGATTTTCCTCACCAACACCAAAATTGGGGCCGTCTTCAAAACTCATCATTTCACGTACAATACTGGGTTTTGCCAAGCTCCCCCCCGAAGTCGAGGAACATGGACAACGCGACAATCGAAGTGCGTGGCGCTCGCGAACACAATTTGCGGAATGTGAATATTACGCTACCGCGAAATCAGCTTATCGTTTTCACAGGAGTAAGTGGAAGCGGTAAAAGCTCGATGGCTTTTGATACATTGTATGCCGAAGGTCAGCGACGGTATCTGGAAAGCCTATCGAGCTACGCGAGGCAGTTCATCGGCCAATTACCAAAGCCCAATGTTGACTTTATTGGCGGACTTAGTCCCGCTATCTCCATTAGCCAAAAATCTACTAGCTCCAATCCGCGAAGCACGGTCGGAACGGTTACGGAGATTTACGATTTTCTCAGAGTCCTGTATGCCCGCGTCGGTACTGGATTTTGTTCAAAGTGTGATGTTCCCATTACATCCCAAACTCGAGATCAAATTGTAGCCCGATTGCAAGCCTTGGACGATGCCGAAGAGTTTCTCATTTTGGCTCCTTTAGTTCGTGGTCAAAAAGGGGAATACAAGGATCTGTTCGAAAGCCTTCAGCGACAGGGATATGCACGAGCCCGCATCGACGGACAGGTCATGCGGTTGGCGGAAGCCCCACACTTGCAACGTCAACAAAAACATGACATAGAGGTTGTTGTTTCCCGGTTTTCACCAATCAAGACATCGCGATCTCAAATCGCCGATGCCGTGCACGAAGCTCTGCGATTGGGAGAAAATATCCTTATTGCAATTCCATTTGAGGAGTCTCCAGGTATCGCTGAACAAGGCGATTTGACTCCGCAAAATAGAATCAAAAGTCGAAAACGAGGTACTCTTCAAAGAGGTGATCTCGTTTTTAGTAGTGAATATGCGTGTCCACAGTGTGGCGCTTCCAGTCTTCCACCAACACCACAACTATTGAGCTTCAATAGTCCGGCAGGAATGTGCAACGTCTGTGAAGGCCTAGGACGACAGTTTACGTTTGCCCCCGAATTGATCATACCTGATCCTAGCAAGTCTTTTCGTCGTGGAGCCCTTGAGCTAATTGGTACTTGGAATGAAATGGGGCGATGGCAACGTCACCAGCTGATGGGGGTTAGTGAATCCATTGAGAAACAGTTTGGCCTTCAGCCAGGTGAAAGCCTTACATTGCCTTGGCGAGACTTGCCTACTGCAGTTCAACGTGAATGGCTGTATGGAACGGGCGATCGCCACGTGACCTTTACTTGGCGCGGTGGTAGTCGCCCCATGAAGTACGGCGGGAATTTCGAAGGATTAGTTCCACAACTCTTAGAACAGTATCGGAATTCGAAAAGCACAGTAGCCCGCCGGCGATTTGAAAAATATATGGAGCAACGACATTGCGATTCCTGTGGTGGAGGCAGGCTAAACCAGCAGGCTCGTCAATTGAGACTTCCTAGTCGAGTCGAATTGCCCAGTGTTAACAAGTGGTTGAATTTGCCAGACCTCTGCCGCCTGTCAATTGACAAGTGCCTACAGTTCCTGATGCAGCTCGAGTTGAACGACATCGAAGAGCGAATTGCTGCCACCGTTGTGCGGGAAGTAACCAATCGATTGCAATTCCTATTAAACGTTGGGTTGGATTATCTTAGCCTTAGCCGGTCAGCCCCGACTTTATCTGGTGGTGAGTCTCAGCGGATTCGGTTGGCTAGTCAAATTGGATCTGGGCTTGTAGGTGTGTTATATGTCCTCGATGAACCATCCATTGGATTGCACCCCCGCGACAATGATCGACTTATCGACTCATTGAAGGCCCTGCGAGATTCTGGCAATTCGCTATTGGTGGTCGAGCACGATGAAGACACCATGCGCGCAGCAGACTTGATCCTGGATTTTGGGCCGGGTCCGGGTGTGCGTGGTGGGGAAATTGTTAGTTGCGGTGATCTGAATACCTTGGCCTGCAGTGAACGCAGTTTGACAGGCAAGTTCCTTTCCGGACAGGAATCAATTCCGGTACCCGACAGCCGACGTGAGGGTAACGGACAACACATGCGTATATTGGGAGCGCGGCAGAACAACCTTAAAAACATTGACGTGGAAATTCCACTAGGCAAGTTAGTCTGTGTTACTGGGGTAAGCGGTTCTGGAAAAAGCTCACTGGTCAATGAGATTGTCGTTCCGGTGCTCCGACGGCGTTTGCATGCCGCAGAAGATATGCCGGGTGATCACGATCACTTTGAAGGCGTGGACTTGTTGGACAAGGTCATTGCCATCGATCAATCGCCTATTGGCCGCACGCCCCGCAGTAACCCTGCCACCTACGTGAAAGTATTCGATGAAATTCGAAACCTGTTTGTCGACCTGCCCGAAGCCAAACGTAGAGGGTACGCCGCCGGAAGGTTCAGTTTCAATGTTGCCGGAGGACGATGTGAGTCGTGCGAAGGGAACGGGTCGAATCGATTGGAGATGGACTTCTTAGCGGATCTATGGGTTACCTGTCCTGTCTGTGAAGGGCGGCGCTACAACCACGAGACCTTGCAAGTCAAATTCAAGGATAAGTCCATCGCAGACGTCCTGGAAATGGATATCGTTGACGCACTTGGATTATTTGAAAACCAACCGAAAATCGCTGACAAGTTGCGGACACTGCATTCGGTTGGGTTGGATTACCTCAAGCTTGGACAACCATCCCCCACGCTGTCCGGCGGCGAAGCGCAACGCATTAAATTGGCCAAGGAACTGTCGCGAAAAGACACCGGCAAAACACTCTATCTATTAGATGAACCCACCACTGGCTTGCATTTTCATGACATTCGCCTGCTCTTGAAAGTGTTGCAAGACCTAGTGGATCGTGGCAACACAGTTTTGGTCATCGAACACAATTTAGATGTAGTAAAGACTGCCGACTGGATCATTGATATCGGACCCGAAGGAGGTGAAGCTGGAGGAGAGATTGTCTTTGCGGGAACACCTGATGAACTCGTTCGGTGCAAGCGTTCTCATACGGCTCAATCGCTTGTAAAGCATTTGTCCGCACCCTTCATTGAGCCCAATAATAAGGCTCAGCCGCCCAAACCGGTTTCAGCGAAATTGCCCACTCCCGCCCTACGTGTAGAACATGCTGTCGAGCACAATTTGAAAGATGTTAGTCTGGTACTTCCACATCATGCGTTGACCGTGTTTTGTGGACCCAGCGGAAGCGGAAAAAGCTCCATGGCCATGGATACTATCTATGCCGAGGGGCAACGCAGGTATGTGGAGAGTCTTTCTTCGTATGCGCGACAGTTTGTTGGTCAAATGCCAAAGCCGTCAGTCGAACGCATCGAAGGGCTTGCGCCCGCGATAGCCATAGAACAAAAAAGTGTGGCTCATAATCCGCGCAGCACAGTTGGTACAGTTACAGAGATCTATGACTACCTTCGCGTCTTGATGGCCCGACTGGGAATTCCGCACTGTCCGTCCTGCGATGTCCCAGTTTCAACTCAGTCCCCCGACGACATAACGAAACATTTGCTCGATCTGGAAGAAGGAACCCGATTGATCATTGCGGCGCCATTGAAATGGCAACCGACGCAAGACCCCACACACATGTGGCATGATTTGCGAACTTCCGGATTGGTCCGTGTCCGCATCAATGGGCGAACTCACTCGCTCGAATCCGTGCCGCCACTCTCCGCCACGTTGAGTTACGATATCGAGGCCGTGATTGATCGGATCGTGATCTCTGCCGCCAATCGCAGTCGGATCGCTGATAGCGTTGAATTGGCATTATCGCTCGGCAACGGCAATCTACATGCAATCCAACCTCGGGACGACGTGGATGAAGTGCATTGGATATCTACGCGCCACAGCCAACATCTAGCCTGTCGACAATGCGGATACTCATTGCAAACTTTGACGCCCCATTCGTTCTCCTTTAACTCACCGTTGGGCTGGTGTCCAGATTGTGAAGGATTGGGTACTCAGACCGGTATCAGTCCTACTTTGCTCTTGGACCCCGGTAGATCTCTACTGGAAGGCGGTATTCGTTTATGGCCGGTGATGAATTCTCCAACTGCAGCTGACCAAGAATCGGAATCCGCTAATGAGTTAGCAGAGCCCATCCTGCGGGCCTTTTGTCGTGGCGTTGGAATTCCGATGGATGTTGTAGTCGATCGTTTGACGGCTGGTCAGCGACGCATGATTCTATACGGTTCGCTGGATCGCTGGTTTGAAGTCACCTCACCTCGTGGCGTAAGTTTTGAGTTTCAATGGAAGGGACTAGTTAACGCTCTGGATCAGGCGGCGCGGATTAATCCTCAACTACGCAACAAGCTGAGCCCCTTCATCGCCGATGTGGCATGCACAGCATGCGACGGCTCTAGGCTCCACCAGGATGCAGCGGCCGCCAAATTCCGTGGACTGACTGTGAATGATTATGTTCAAGGAACACTCAGCTGGCTACACGAGCAGATTGTCAGTTGGAAGCTGAATCGTCGTGAACAGAAGATCGCTGGTGAGTTGATTCGTGAGCTAAAGATAAGGACCGAATTCTTATTGGATGTTGGGCTCGATTACTTATCGCTGAGTCGACCTGCGAATACGCTTAGTGGCGGTGAATCCCAACGCATTCGATTGTCAAGTCAATTGGGAAGCGGATTGTGTGGCGTACTCTATGTGCTGGATGAACCCACCATTGGCTTGCATCCTCGCGATAACTCACGTTTGATCGGTGCATTGAAGAAATTGCGTGATCTCGGAAATACCCTCATAGTTGTCGAGCATGATCGTGAAGTTATCGAATCGGGCGATCATGTGTGTGACTTTGGTCCCGCCGCAGGACGATATGGCGGTGAGTTGACAGCCCAAGGTACTCCGCAGCAATTGAGCGAAAACTCAACCAGCTCGACAGGGAGTTATCTTAGCGACAAGGAAAAGATTCCCATTCCGGCTAATAGACGGCAAGTTGATCACGGGGAAATTCGTCTGCTTGGCGCTCGGGCTCATAACCTCCGCGGTGTAGATGTCGGCTTCCCGCTCGGTCGACTAATCGTTGTCACAGGTCCTAGTGGAAGCGGTAAAAGTACTCTGGTAAACGAAGTGCTTTACCCAGGATTGGTAAAGCGACTGGCGCAACAGAATGAACGTCATCGATGTTTTGATTCCATCCAAGGCATTAAATTGATCGACAAAGTCATTCGCGTTGATCAAAGTCCCTTAGGCTCAAACCCAAGCTCTACTCCAGCCACATACACTGGCGTCTACGATCTGATTCGTCAACTTTTTTCGCAACTGCCAACAGCCCGAGCATTGGGCTACACACCACGCCAATTCTCTTTCAACGTGCCCGGAGGTAGGTGCGAAAAGTGTGAGGGAAATGGCCAATTGCGCATTGAGATGCACTTTTTGCCAGATGTCTGGGTGGAATGCGATAGTTGCCATGGACGTAGATTTACCGAAGAGGTGCTGTCGGTGGAATACCATGGTTACTCGATACACGACATCTTGGAAATGCAAATTGGACAGGCGGTGGAAGTATTTGGCAACATTCCAAAAATTCGGCGCATTCTTCAAACGCTGGTGGATGTCGGTTTGGATTACGTTGCATTGGGACAGTCCGCTCCCACGCTTAGTGGCGGCGAAGCCCAACGTGTCAAGTTGGCTACGGAACTAGCTCGCCCCGATACTGGCAAGACGCTGTATTTGCTCGATGAGCCAACGACCGGACTTCATTTTTCAGACGTTGTCAAATTGCTTGAAGTCATGCAGCGATTAGTGGACCTTGGTAATACTGTTCTCGTAATTGAACATAACTTGGACGTGATCAAGTGCGCGGACTGGGTGATCGATCTTGGTCCAGAAGCTGGTAACGAGGGAGGACAGATTATCTTTGCAGGTACTCCCGAGGATCTGATTGGATACGCTCAGGCTACTCGCCCTTCTGCGAAAAAATCGCGCGGGCGCAAAGCCGTTACAGCGCGCGTTGAGACCAACTCGTTGCGAAGTCACACTGGTGAAGCTTTAGCCTCCATGATGAAGTCAGCTGAGTACGTTGAACGTGAACAATACGATCCCTCTCTGTCCCGCGAGGAGCAAGAGGGAGATATTGAACTAGAACAGATCGGGCGCGATACTCTCTTACCATGGCAGTCGGATGGCCGACGCTGGCATACCCGCGATAGCGTGGACCGAGTTGGGCAGCCCATTCGTTGGGAACGCGACATACTGGTAAAGATTGTTGAGGCAATAGAGTCCATCGATGGCTTTGCGCCAACGAATTGGGACAACCGCAGCATTGTGGAAGTATGTGGGCCGGTGAAGGCAAGGGGCTGGTTCTTACACGCCATCACGGCTGAAACTTGGCTGTTGAAGCTTAAATTTAGAGTACCACGCCGTAACTTCTCAAAAGCTCAGCTGGAGTCGATCGTAAAGCTTCCGACACTCAATGAGATGGAAGAAATCGAGATGTATGGAAATGAGCCTCGAGTTCGAGCCAGGCTGGCCGGACAATGGATGGAACTTGAGCTCCGCCCTCATTCCTTAGCTGAAATCGATACAACTCAGTTCTGGAAGTGGCTGGATGATGCTGCTCTTGCATTCCTTGGAAAAACGGCGCCCACTGTAGCCGCAGCACCCATCGACGCTAGCAAGCAGATGCCGTGGAAAATCCTAAAACAGAGATGGCATTCACTACGCAAAGGATTCCCTCCAGGGCGGAGTATCGTTTGGCCCGCTGAGACGTTAAGTGTGTTTATACAATCGGTACATCAGGCTACAGGCGACGGGCGTTGGCGGTGGGATGAGGCTACGGCAGCGCGTTATGTATTGCCAGGCGTCGATGAACCTTGGATTGTATTGCACACCAAGCGCCCCGAAGGGCTGATTGCAGTACTGAATGGCCCCAAGGGATTCAACGTGAGCAAGATCAAAGATGCACTGCCGGTCTCAGTTCAAGTAACGACACGAGGCGACAGCGAGGAACAAATACAACTGGCCTTTACTGAATTGCAACAACCTCGTGACCCTGCCGTTAAGAAGCTACTCGCAGCCCACGTATCGCATATACGCAAATCACAGGTTCAATCTTGAGCATGCCGTAGCAACGCACCCTTGGGCTCTTTTGCAGGTGAGCAGAACTAACTGAGGAGTCGTACAAAGATCATTAACAGGACTTCAGTAGTATTGGCTTCCAGTCTGCCAACAAAAAGTCAGGCTAGAAATCTGTCCTACTTTTACCGATGCAGACTCCTAATTATTGAACGACTCCTGTAGGGCAGAATGTTTAGACAATCGGGAATGACAGGGTCACCGTCGTACCATATTGTCCATCCGATTCAATGGCAAGTTCTCCTTGGCAATGTTTTAGTAGCAGGCTGGCAATTGTTAAGCCCAGCCCCGGACCGTTATGTTCTTCGCTTCGCGCAGCCAGTCTCTTGAAAGGCTGCAATGCAAGCGTGGCTTGTTCAGGAGCAAAACCTTGCCCATTGTCTTGGATCACCAAGCACAAGCTTTGAGCCTCTTTTCGGGCACGAATGAATATTTGCAAGTTTCGTTCAGTACTTCGAAATTGAAGTGCGTTTTGAAAGATCTCACCAAAAACTCTCAAAAGTGCATCGCGATCACAGTTGACTGTTACCGCTAAAGAATCGCAGTCCAATTCTAGTGAGGACTGCTCATGCGCATCATGCAGACTCTGCCACGCCTCTTGAATAACCGGTAAGATTTCTTGGGGCTGAGGGGACTTGCTATCAAGGGAATGTACAAGCTGACCAAACGCTCTAACGAATTTGCGAAGCCTGTCTACCGCATGGTTCATAAAACGGATCGACCGTTGAGCTTCTTCTGGCAGTGGAATTTCAGCCAGGTCCCTTTCAAGTAGCTCAAGAAAACAGGTCAAACTATGTGTGGGTGAACGAATCTCATGTATCAGTACGGGCCAAAATCCAGGCAACTTATCAAAGGCATCCTTGGCCTGTAGGTCATATTGATCAGGGACTTCCTTGTCACGCATCCAATTCTCCATTGGCAATGATTATCAATTGGACAGGCTTGCCAAAAAAATTCCACCGGATTAAAGAGTCGCTCAACAATTGGAATCCGCATGGCAATAGTAGGATAGGCTGACTTTTTGCTGACCGACTGGAAGTCTATCCCACTGAAATTCTGTCAGTAATTGTTGAGCAAACGGGCGGAAGCATTCCCTCCGCCCTAGAAAAGCGAGTCGCGTTTCTGGTGGAGGCCAAGAAACTTATAGCGGCACAGTGTAACTGATCGCTCCAATTGCTTCCCCTGGCTTAACGTTCTTGTAATGCGGGTGGCACATCACGCACTTGTCCATAACCACTGGTACCGCCGTGACCGCTCGTAGTACGCGCTTTCCATCTCGAACTGCGACTTCATCGTAGTAGGGTTTTCCTGCTTTCAATTCTTTGATCCCGGCCTTCTCGAATTCATCTTGGGCCACATTGGTAGCTTTATAGGGATCGCCTGAGGCATCGATCAACCGCACGCTGTTAGGTCCAGCTTCCGAAATGGCCTTAAACCAAACGACCGCAGCACTGCCAGCGGGAAAATCATCCTCGTCATGCACATATTTGTCGGTTATTAACACAATTGCTTGCTTGAAAATATTGTCAAGCATTTTCACTGTTGCTCGTCCTCGCTCAACTTCGGCATCCGATTTGGCGCTGTCCTGCCCATCCACCACGACGTTGGTAAGGCCAATCGCACAAACACAAGCCATTGCAATTAAGACTCTTCGCATCATTAGAACATCTCCTGATACCTTGGTAAGATATGAACAACCTTCTATGTGTCTTGTTCAGCAGTGACTTCTAGTTGCTGAAATTGACGAGTTGACGGCACAACGTCGGCCAAACTTATGCTGCATAGATAGTCAACCTGCAAACGTTGTGCTTCAGCCAATTTTTTCTTTAGTTTGCAGAATGGCTGTATGGAACATACATTGTCCATAGAAACGCAATCAAGCAATTGCAAAGATCCTTCAAACTCAACAATAACCTTGCCCACCGAGATCTGTCCGGGTGGTACGACCAACTCGATTCCACCACCCAGGCCGCGAGTACTGCGAACGTAACCGAGACGTGTCAGCTGGTTCAACACCTTGGCCAGGTGATGTGCGGAGATACCGAATTGCCTTGCAATGTGTCCTGAGGTGGTCTTACCACCGCAGACCGCAAGATACATTAGCGATCGCAATGCAAAATCAGTTTGTGTCTGAAGCCGCATTTAAGACCTAAAATACGCATAACCAGTTCGAGTTTTGCAGATTTTAGGGCATAGTCAATCCTAAGTCAATCGTGTGAATTAGAGCAAAATGGAGTATCGAAGTGCTAGCAGGCTGCTAAAAAAAATCGATTTGCAAAATTTTGTGGACGATTTGTAACCCGAAGCGTCAGAGCGTCAGCGAGGGGCTGGGCACATTCCTTCGCTGACGCTTCGGGTTACTTTTTCATCACCCTGCTAGGACACCTCACCTATGTCTACTCAGAGCCCCGGTAAGCTCCCTGGCCATGAGAGGATTAATTAGTTTGCAAACTAATTAATGCACGGCCAAACCGACCATCGGATCCAACGGCTAAGCAATAGGCATTGTGTGTGGCCAAGGCGTGAAAGCCCGTTTCGGAAACGTGATCCCATCGAAGGCCATCTTGAGAAAAGTAGGTGGCCTCGGGACCGGTGCTGACTAGCACGTCCTGAAATTCAGTCCCCAAATCACCCGCGATTCTTACGCTTGTGACAGCGCTCTGATACTTCGTGGGAGG
>JAGQOY010000268.1 GCA_020427005.1 Planctomycetales bacterium | reverse complement strand
AATGGTGGTAATCCGTTGTCGGTAACGACGATCGTAACTGGCGAGTCACTTCTGGCATCCAGCGGGCCAGGAGTCCAACGGAACAAGCCAGTCAACGGGTCGATGGATGCTCCAACAGGAGATCCAGAACCGATACTAAAAGTTAATTGGTTATTTGGAAGGTCCAAATCAGTTGCGAGAGCGCGAAACGTAATCTCGCTTCCGACCACCGTTTGGACGTCATTGATGAGCTCCAATACGGGCGGTTCGTTGACTTCGGATACGGCAATTAAAATGGTTTCCGTGTCAAACGCTGCTTGCTGGTCAACCACTTTTACAACTAATTGGAATTCACCTGGTCCTTGTTCCTCAGTGGGCGTCCAGGTCACAAGCCCAGTAGTTGGATTGATCGCCGCACCAGCTGGTCCAGCGTCGATGGAGTAGGTTAAAACATCGTTCGGCAGGTCGCTGTCGGTAGCATCAATTTGTAATGAAAATGGGGAGAGCTCAGAGATAAATTGTTTTGGCACATTCGCTATGATCGGAGTGGAGTTCGTAACCTCTCCAAGGGAGAATTGTCTCGCAAAAACACCATTCGAATCTCCTGGTCCACCACCGTTCCATACCACCGTGAATTGAGAATTTGCATTGATGGAGATGCTTGGGTGTTCTTGTTTTTGCTTTGCAATCGTATTGACCGTTACTTCGCCTTCAATCTTCAGTTGCTCAGCACTGAAGCGTTGCAGAATGATATCGCTGCTGCCATCACCATCACCATCACCATCATCATCATCGTCACTCTCGCCACTGCCGTCGCTTCCAACATTTTCACCATCATTCGAATCAAGAGTGCTACTCCATACGACTACGAAAGAGCTATCAGGCGCAACGGAAACAGATGGATCCGTCTGCTTATGTCTAATAGTTGTGTTTGCGAGTATCTCACCACCAGCAAAGGTTCCATCTGGATTTATCTTGCGAAAGAAAATTCCGCCAGTATCACCTGTACCTTTCCCATCCCAAGCAACCACGATGTACCCTGTATCGTTCATCGCCAAAGCGGGTGAGGACTGGGAGCTACTCAGCGTTTGGCTGACTAGGACTTCACTACTAACAACTCCAAATGCATTGTCGTAGCGACTGAGGTAGATACCAGACTGGCCAGCCGGCCCTTGACCAAACCAGGCAACAGCAAAGCTCCCGTCTGATGCCATAGCAACCTGCGGCTGCCGCTGTTGGCCGTTGGTCGTGATATTCACGCGCATTTCTCCGCCAAACGCGGAGCCATCAGCCTGAAACCGGCGAAAGAAAATACCATCGTTGTCTCCAGGTCCTTTCCCCTCCCAAGCGATTACAAAACTTCCGTCCGAAGCCATTCCCACGCTTGGAGAACCCTCAATTCCAGATATTGTCTGATTAGCAATCCGCTGTCCGCCGAGCCGTGTTCCATTGGCGAGAAATCGCTGAAAGTAAATCCCATTCGTGTCGTCAGCGCCTTTTCCATTCCAGACAATTACAAAATCTCCGGACGCGTTTGCCGCAATGGCTGGCATGTTTTGCGTACCGTTTACATACGTATTGACCAGGAATTCAGGTCCACTGGAAGTTCCCTTCGCATTGAAGCGTCTGGCGAATACGCCTTCGTTATCTCCCTCGCCTTTACCACTGTAGGTCGCAATGAATCCTCCGTCAGCAAGCGTAACCACGGCGTTCGATTCGTCCCAAACTCGTTGCTCTCCGTTCACATACTCGTTCACTCGAATTTCCGCCTGGAATGTCAGCCCGTCGGGCCGACTCAAGGGACGGTTTAACTGGTTGACAACCAACAGCGCATCTAACGGCGTAACGATTCCGTCACCGTTACAATCTAAATAGGGAGCCTTGCCAGCAACCAAATTACCGGACTTCGCCAGATTAAGATGATTGATTACTAACAGTGCGTCGATAGGTGCGATGGAACCATCGTCATTGATGTCCATATGGTTTCGAGGATTCTGCCAATCTGAGTTTAAAACAACTCGTTGTTCCATACTTTCGAATATCATCAACCGCCGCGCTGCACGCCGCCTATTTTTTTTCTGTTTGGCTTTTCCTGGTTTTTTGCGACGGTAATTGAATATCACTTATCGACTCCTAGCTTTCTCTCGAATCTTAGAGATCCGTTGGCATCTTCTAACTGCGTACGTTTTGCGAGACAGTCTGCAGTTAAGGGCAGTTGTGGGCGATTGAAGAGAAGCTGTCCTTGATATGCTGCAACATTTAATGCGTGAGTTGCGAGTCAATCGGCTCAGGAGAAATCCTGAAAAGTCGAAATTCCGTCAGAATTGATATCTCAAAGATTGTTGCTACGATCTAACGCTGGTTAGAAAACTCTTCCCAAAACTCCGGACGAAGCCCGCTGTGGATGAGGGGGGCTCCGGGGTAGGCTATGAGATTTCACGTGAGAAGCATTCGATCCAAGATGCTTTCATCGCAATCTGCCGACAGCGGGGAGTGAAAAGGCGACAAGCGTCTTTAACGAATCCACTTGATCTTGTCGCCTTCCCAAATCTCAATTTTCCCGTTCGATCTGGCGACGACATATGGGCCGTTGTATCGTCCGTCCGTATCAACGCGTTGCGCATCGATGGCGCCCTTGACAGTGCATCCAAGTGTTTTTGCCAAGACTTGCAGCATATTAATTCCGCTAGTGGGACTTGAGCGCCCTTCACCTTGAAGTCCGACAAACGGGTTATCGGCAATTTGTGTATCGCTGGCTACTGCGCAGCCATGTATTTCTACTCCGAACAAAAAAGGATTCATGTATGGTTTGGCGGCAGCGAATTGAGAAGCTGTAGACGCTGTTAAGCCTTGGCCGAATTGCAGCCAACCCGAGTTTCCATGAGCCAGTAAGACTAACAGCCATATATCGTTGGGCCTATTCGCTTTTCTAACTACGGCCTGCGCGATCTGTGTAATTGACATGGTCGCCGAGATCACGATGTGTTCCGCTGGGCCATAGTCTCGATGAGCTGTGAAAGTTACATATCGAGGAAACGGTGAACGTGGATCGTGAACATAGATAATCATCGGTTCTAGCCTTCTGTTTGAGGAAACCGTCGCGCAAGGGCAACAAGCGTACGGTTGCGCGGCCACTTCATGGGTGTCTTTCACTCTCACAACATGTTGACGTTCCTTTCATTTTGATTGACTAGCTGGCTTGAAAAGATACAAACGTTGCTTCCTGTCCGTTGCCTCCAAGACAATCAAGGATTGTTGTTTTCAGTTTGCAGCCACTCGTTCCTAGAAATATGTGAATAACCAGAGCTGGGAGATAGTAAATCATTTTGCCTTGTGAATGCATTAGTTCAGGAAAGCAAGATTCGTGCCGCTCGCACGCGACTCGGAAATTTCGAACCTTTCTTCATGCGTCGCGAATTTCTGATACTCGCCTTACAGTGCTTGGCAAGAGCCTATTTTTTCACATGAAATCTGCTGTTGCACCACAGCTTGGACCCAGCATGTATTTAGAAATTGTGCTCTCAAATAACCGTCCGCATCTATGAAGGATGCCAAACTGCCTCGAGCTCGGGACCGCCATTTGCGGTGCCTGTTTGCTGAGTTTCGCAGGGATTCAGAATGTTGAATATTTTAGCGCCCCAAATTTTTAAATTTGCCTTGGGCACCAGAAGCGCGCGATATCGGCAGGAGGTGCGCGCCATTCTGCGCACGTTGAAATGTTGAATGCACTTTCCTCTTAGATAGTAGCAAATCAACAGGAGCCTCTCCCTCAGCTTCTGCTAATCCTGCAACAGGATGTCTGATGAGGATTCGCATGTAACTATGAAGAATTGGGATTATTCAACTTCGTGCACTTCGTGACCTTCGTGGTGCATAATCTGCAATCGCATGTTTTCACTGCCCGAGTTGCTATTCTGGCACTGTTCATCAGACGGTCATAAAAACTCCGCCCCAAGTATCATACTTTTTTCAGCAGTAGCAATCATTTTTTTAACCGACGATTCCTGATGGTAAGTGGGTAGCGCTCTTCGTGATAAGCATCGATGGTGGCGCGTACTTTCGTCGCAGATGCTCGGTATTCTGGGTCAAACAACTGTCAAAAGTCAGCAATGTCAGAGAAGGTCTTTGCCTGCCCAATTTGTAGTGAGCCCACAACTCGCCCCAAAGTCCAGGAAGTAATACGGCCGAACTGAGGAAGAGAAACACTTGCAGTTGCCAGCGCCCGTTGCCAATCAAATACGCCTGCATGCACAATTCTTCTTCAGGATGCATACCATAGCCGAGAATCAGATGATCGAGGTCGTGCTTCGCGAACCCCGGAATTAGCTTCAGTCCCCTGCTGTCTAGCATGTGTGCTAGGTCATGCCCTACCGTTTTAGCAGGCAGCGACCGCATGTAAGCCATCTTTTGATGGCTGCAATTGCGAGCAACCAGAAATTGCAACGGCTTGATAACGCAGCAGATCTTTATGTACTTGGTAACGTTACCAAGAAACTTTCGAGTGTGGGAGATATTCTGATTGATTGGGTGTGTGGACATCGAGAATCTCCGTGAGTTTTGGATTGAATGCAGATGTTAAATGGCTGCACATCATCGGAAAACGATTGTCGGATCGCGATTGAGTTTAATGGGCGGACGCGAATGAGCGGTCATTGTCAAACCGCCTATTCGCCCTCTACGATGCAAAACCTTTGACGTTCGTCCAGTTTCTTTTGTGGAATGTGTCATCTGGAATCAATATACACGATTGATTTGGGCCCATAGTATATGCGAGATCGGCAACTAACTTAGGTCCACCTGGAGATACGGTACGTGTATCGGAAGTAGTTGCTCCAGCACTCACGAGCCGCCTCAGCATATCCGTCAGTCCAATTGGCCTTCCCAACGGAATGAAGCAAACTGTTTGTCTAGATTGATGCCATTTAAACGAAGTGTTACTGAATGCCCGACTTCAAACTCAGCAGGCATCTGGTCGGCGTTGGTGATTGGACCGCTGGCCGAGCCATACTCTAAACGAGCAAACCAGCCATTTTTCTTGGTGCGCCCAGTCAGGATACAGACCACGTAAGCCCCTTTGTGCAAGGTTGATCCGTCGATAGCCATCCCCTTCGCTGGTGCAGCGCCGTGATAGTCGACAAAAGCATGTACCTCGTCATTCTTGCCGCGATTGAGTCGTGGAGCTTGATCTAGAAATTCGAATCGAAGGCGAGGCGTAATCAACTCGAGTTTGTATTCGGCGTTCATACGACCATACACTAGGCCTGTAAAATCACCTCGCTGCACTTCGGCCCAATGGCCTGAAGTCTCTGTACCTACCCAGCGTTCTACATAGATTTCGCGTGGACGAGCAGGGTTGGCGACATCCAATTGCCGGTTTGTCTTGAGACGCACCAAATGCCGATCGATCAATAAATTGCTTTCGGCCAGTGCTTCGGCCAAGGACTGACAAACCCTAACAAGTGCCACGGCGCCATCGGCCTGGCGGCACATGATTCGCGCCGAACCGTAGGAGCCACTATTTGCCGGACTGTTTGAAGACGTGATAGAAGGTGCCATGTCAATATCTCCTGGGAGAGCCCAATACTGCCGTGTTGACGTACTCTGACCACCCGGCCAGCGCCACACAGAATGTTTGTTGAGCTAGGAGATAACGGGAGAGGTTAATTCATGGCGATTTGAGCGAAGTTATCGCTTTCCTTACTTATCTGAGATTCAAGTAGAGGTGGTTCCTCTGTTCATTCTAGACAGGAAACGCTCCAGACAGGTTCGCGGTGACAGTGACAGTTTGAGGTGACAGTTCGTGGTGAGTAGACTGAGCCGCTCGACAAGTTTCCAGCCATCGACCAACAGTCATTGGATTGATACAGTGAAGCGTTGATTTTCAGATGCCAATTGGTGAAAGGTGTCACAGTCGCTTTCGGTCAGTCGTTTGAGATCAGTTGGCGATCGAAAAAGGGTAAGAAGTGGCAGGGATGGAACGGCTATGGGAAATAGAACTTGTAAGTGGCCTAGGTGTACCCCCTTGCAAAGTTGTAATTAATAGGACTCTTGGACCCAACAAGTCTGCAAAACTCGCAACTGCTTACTGGAAAAGAGTTTGCACCGGGAACATCACGGTTTTGCCGAGCCTCCGAGGGGGCTACTTGCATGGCTGGCGAGATGTCTAAAAGCTGGCTTCTTAGAGTCCTAAATCTCGGGAAGCTGCGATATCCTGAGTGCTTAAGCCCCCGGCAGAACAAAGGCCATTGAAACTCGAACTCCGATGCGTTGACTTTGTAGTACAACGGACTGTGCTTTAGCACTAGCCGAACAAAGGCCATTGAACGTTGGGCGAAGCTTCTCAGCATTGCGGGCCGCGTGGTGCCTAAGTGCTGATGTCCGTCACGAATGCGTGAGCAAAACATTGACTCGCACTCTTTGTCCTGGAGAGTTGTCGATTTTTAATAATAGGCAGTTTTGTTTACTACCGGATTCGCCTGCCAGGAAGGGTCTCGATTATTTCGTGAAATACACGCACGAGTTCAGAAGTTGGTGCATAGTCGGTTTGATGCACTCCGTGGATAATTCCTGCCGCCTGGAACGCGTCGTGTAACGGATATCGCTTTGAGCCATCTGACGACGCCCGGCTGCACAAAACGGCGAGATCTTCCAATCGTGGGGCATCACCGACACTAGGTTGAGTCGCCAACCGATTGACGGCTCTGGCCAAACGATGGTCGCCGTCGTCGACGACTACGTGAATGGCATGGGGATTGGCTATCACGGACTCCACTATGAAAAGAGACTTTTCTGGACCCCGATACGAGTTGCTCTCCAGCGCAGTCACGGTAGGCGAACGTGAAAGTCTTCCATTCAAATTGGCGCGTACGTGACAACCGAAATTAGCACTCAGGACTCGATGCTGCACGCCATCGACTGAAGCCTCCAACAAACCCAACGCCCCTGGAACAAACCGATTTGCCGATGCTAAACGTCGGAGTTGGACATCGAGTAGTTGTGATAGGGCTGGCAAGCTCATCAACCCGGCCAGTAAAGACATTCGTACACGGGCTCGTCCTAGTTCACCCTTATCCAAGCATTGCCTTGACAAGGTCATTAGATTGCGAAAGGGAATCTCATGTTTGTATTCGTCAAAGTCAATTGTCAGCGAATCATCAAAATCATGGATGATGATTAGTTCGGGGACCACGCCATTAACGCGAAATTTGCGTTGCAAGATCTCTTGGAAATAATTGAGGAACTGTTGATTCTGATTCACGGTGTTGCCCATGTCGGTTCCAGAGAAAAGCTCGCGAGATTCTCGCAGGATATTTTCTTGAGTTTCTAGTTGCCCACACGAATTGCGCAGCCGTTCATCCACGCGAGCCTGGCGGATGGCAATATCTTGAATCCAGCAGGCTTGATTGAGTGCCAGCCACTCCAGGGTGGTTCCGGCAGGACATTCGGCGATTTGTCGTATGAGCGTTGCCGCCGCTCGTTCAATGGGCTGTTCAAAGGTTGCAAAAGTCGCTTGTTCGCTAGACCTGAAGGCAAATGTTTCCTGAGGCGGCGCTACCGTTGCAATAGGAATACTCAGGTCGGAGTTACGCAGAATCACCTCCGCCCGCTCGATTACCATATTGCCGATTCGGCGTAGTGCGTCCACGCTCCCCAATTCAAACTCGGAAGGACGTGTTGGGGCCGCCGCGACGTCCGGTAGGTCCAATACGTTAGTGAAACGGCAGATCAATGTATCGATATACCGTTGAATGTGTTTGACCGTAGGCTGAGAATTCGCTACCACGTGATTCTCTCCTCTTTCAAGCTTTGCTCAACAGTTTCCGGAACGCCATTGACGGTTAGTGTAAGTCCACGACTTGGCGGTCCCACTACAGGCTGAGTATCGACATACTCCCTTTGCCAAAGATAATCAACCAAGTCCTGCGTATCCTCTTCAGATGCGTAAAAGAAGACTGCTGGACCCGAGGAACTCTGGCCAGGAACCATAGCACCCTGTTGTTCAAGATCGTTCAAGTGGTGAACATACTCTTCCCCGTATCGAGTCGCAAAGGCATGAAATCTGGTGCGCAATAGT
>JAGQOY010000267.1 GCA_020427005.1 Planctomycetales bacterium | reverse complement strand
TATAGCGTGTGTTTTCAAGGAAATCATTGAGCAAATGTGCGAAAAAACGCTACTCTTTCGTGAAGTTTGCTCTAGGCTCCTCCAAGAGGCTGGTCCAACTAGCTGGCCGAACTGTGCTAGCTGGAGGCAACGCGAAGCAGCGACCTTATGAACGAGACGATTCTGAACTACTCGTCTTCTGTTTGGTTTTGCCGACGATTGGCGTTTCTTCGCTGATTGTTACCACCTGCCCGCCTGGGAGATTGTCTCCGAGCATCTGCCGCGGCTTGCACAGCTGACATGTAACTCTCCAGTTCTTCGCTCGACGTGCGGTGTTGAAATACTTCCAATATCGGGTCATGGGTACGACTCATTTCTGCTGCTAGCTTTTGTCGCATGGTGTCGGCAACGGACTGAAAGTCGGCAGCTGAGATGAGGTTAACCAGGCAATCCGGATCCTCAGCCACAAAATACAGTTCTTCCAATACGCGATGGTCAGCCAATTCAACTCGCGCGGCGATGGACGTATTGGTACTCGCCAATTGCTTCATACGTTTGTAAGTGTCGGTTCCGTTGGTAGCTGTGGCCATTGGACGAGTGCCGTTGGACCAGGGGTTAAAAATATATAAATATTCGCGAGTTTGAATGGCTCGCATGGGATTGCGCTTTGCACCAGAGTTTTCATTGTATTCTTTGAACACAAAATCACGTTCTTCTAATGGTTGGCCACGCAACGCAGGGGCAAAAGATCTTCCATCCAAGCCGTCGGGCGGAGAAAGCTCTAGTATTTCCATTATGGTAGGCAAGAAATCTACAGCTGAGAGCATGTTGTGGCTGTCTATGGTTCCAGCTTGGGTGACTCCAGGCCAACGAATCATCAGCGGTGTTCGCGTACTGTGGTGGTAAAGCTGTGTTTTGGCGAACGGCAATGGCATTCCGTGGTCGGAGAGGAAAAAGACAACCGTGTTATCTGTTTGCTGGCTTTCGTCCAACGCTCGCAAGATTTCTCCGACGGCATCATCGGCCCTTCGTACAGACGAGTAATAGCGGGCCAATTCTTCCCGAATGACCGGATCGTCGGGCAAAAATCCCGGAACAGGAACTTGGTCAGCCGTGTAAACTTGCGACGGGACATGTGGGTCATTTCCTCCTGTAACCTCACTAAAAAACGGCTTGTGTGGATCGGCTACATTGATGACCAGGCAAAACGGTTTCCCGGCTGCTTGGGCTTGGCGAATTCCTTGGCGAGTTGAATCCCCGTAGCTAGCAGCATCCTTGACATGCCGAGGTTGCCCATTCGCATCTTGATCAAGGTTGACATCCCAGCTGTAGGGTGAATAAGGGGTTGAATGGGAGACCTTATGCCGTATGCCGGTGTAGTAGCCGGCATGTTGAACTAGGTCGCACAGAACTGGGAAGGTTATTGGTTTTACTTGGTAAAAGCCTTCAACGCCATTGTTATGTGGGTATCGACCGGACCACATGACATTTCTTGACGGCATGCAGTTTCCTACTTGCACGTGGGCATATTCAAAACGCATCGAAGTACGCGCAAATGCGTCCATGTTAGGTGAGGTGTCTGCAAGTGGGCAACCAAATACACCCACGGAATCACAGCTCATATCATCAACAGTTATGATCAATAGGTTAGGCTGAGCGGCAAAAGTACATTGGGCAATCCAGCATGCGCAAAGGCAGGCCAATTTTTGTAAGGTGGAAACGGGGAAACGAGGATTGGAATGGCACATAAGTGACTCCGCGTGAGGCAGGCCATGAGCAGAACTAGAGAGTGTTTGCCGGGGACAGATTCAGGCACGAGAAACGAATCCGATAGACTTTCAAACTAAGCCACCGGACGTTCCTGGACAAGAAGCAGCATAGCCTGCGCGCTGGGCGACCACAAGCGCTTGAGGCAATCGCTAAATTCAAATCGAAGAGTTGGCGCTAAAACTTTGTGTGGCCGTGCTTCTATGCAGATGCGCGCTGCGCAGATGACCATTGCGCAGATAACCACTTTGCAGATGAATTTTGTACGGAAAACCAAAAATCACTCGCGGGTGCTGGTAGGGATGGATTTTTGAGAAGGAACCTATCTGCAATCGTGGTGGCTTGGGACGACTGCGAAAGAAATTTGGGCTTCTGCTAAATTTCTAAAGTCTCTGATACCGATTGAATCATAGCACGGGATACCTCAGGGACTGCGTCTCTCGGACACGGAATAGGAAAGTCAATAACAGATGGTTCGTAAGCAACTCTGTTTGCTAGCAATTTGCCTGCTGGCAACAAATTCTGGATGTATTACACTGACGTCGCTCATTCGGGGTCCCAAACGTCCCACACTGGACACCAGTTACTTGGAAGCTCAAGGGTATTCGATTCCTCCTGGCGGAATGCCGGCTCCGGTCCATTTGCCAGCCGGGAGTGGGCCTAGCGTGGTTTTAGAGGTTCGGGGGAGTGAGGTGCCTCAGCTGGAACGCGTACCACTACCGACAGATCGATCCATGTTCCTGCAAGACCTTGTGCAAGAATCGCATCTTCATGAAACGTTCGGACAATTGGAAATCTCTATCATGCGCACACAGGATCCATCTCAACCGCCGGTCCGCCTGGTGGCAACAACGGATGATGATGGACGCGTGAAAAACTTGGGGCAGAACTACGCCCTGCTACCGGGCGATCGCGTTATTGCCATTCGCGACCAGCGAAGCGCATTGGAAAAATTCATTTCCAAACGTATGCCCAAATAGTGATTGCTGTGAGTTCAAGTAGGGCTGGCTCACCAAACGCGGCTAGGCAATCCTTAACTAGCTGAAACGAAAGCAAACCTCTGAATCGGAATTCGGTGTTACATTGGCAGCACCATTGCGTGTTGGCAATTTTGCCCAGCCATACCGAGCAATTATTGTGTACTCAGGTCTCCAAGACCTGGCAGTTTTCTGCCTACCGCTGTGCGACCGGCATTCCGCCATCCGTCATTGCGAATGAAGGAAAAACTGGGTGGCAACCATTGTTGGTGACTAAATTGCCGCTTTGGCGTCTAACTGTATAGACTTGGGAGATGTCAATTCTGCAGCTAAAATACGCATTCCGAAGCGCAGTTTTCAGCCTAATACGCATTTCGGGGCGCAGGTAGGGCTTGCGCTGTATTCAGAGTGTGTAGGCAATCATTCGTTCTAGGTCAGAAATTCATGCTTCGATATTGGACAGCGGGGGAATCCCATGGCCGAGCTCTGATAGCCCTCATCGACGGGTTTCCCGCTGGATTGGAAATCGACTATGAGATGGTGAATGTTGAGCTCCGGCGGCGGCAAGGTGGATATGGACGCGGCGGCCGTCAGAAGTTGGAAACGGATCAGTTGGAAATCCTAACAGGTGTTTGGCAGGGGCGAACGCTGGGAAGTCCTTTGACCTTGCAGGTAATTAATGCCGATTTCAAGCTAGAACGTCTCAAGGAATTGGAGCGGCCACGGCCTGGTCATGCCGATTTAGTGGGAGCGATTAAGTATCTGGGTTCCATTCGCGGTGTGTTGGAGCGTGCTAGCGCTCGGGAGACAGCTGTGCGAGTGGCGGCCGGTGCGATAGCGCGACAGTTATTGCGCCAATTTGGAATTGAAACCATGGGTTATGTAACAGAAATTGGCCCGCTAGCTGTGGGACATTCCTGCGAAGGGAATATCGAGCAACAGCGGGAAGCACGTGATAAGAGTAGCGTTTATACGCTTGCACCCGAGAGGGATGCTGAATTTGAGCAGCTGATCGATGCGACAGCCGAGGATGGGGATACCCTCGGAGGCGTTGTCGAGGTGCGAGTAGAGGGGCTTCCGATCGGCTTAGGTACCCACGCACAGTGGGACCGTAAGCTGGATGGCAAAATCGCGCAGGCAGTAATGGCCGTCCAAGCGATCAAGGGCGTAGAAATTGGATTAGGATTTCAAGCAGCCCGAATTCCTGGTTCCAAGGTTCATGATGAAATACACTACGATGCATCGAAACGTCACCTTCCAAGTTTGGGTTATGTCCGCCCAACAAACAATGCTGGTGGATTGGAAGGGGGCATGACCAATGGTCAGCCCCTAGTGATTCGAGCTGCAAAAAAGCCGATCAGTACGCTTCGGAAGCCCTTGGAATCGATTCGTATGGAGGACAAACAACCTCAAAGAGCAAACTATGAACGGAGTGATGTTTGTGCAATTTCGGCTGCCAGTGTTATCGTCGAGCACGTTGTGGCCTTCGAAGTAGCTGCGGCTTTGGTTGATAAGTTTGGAGGAGATAGCGTGGAGGAAATGCATGATCGGTATCAACTCTATTTAAAGCGTGCCGCGGAGAGGTAGCCAATTACCTGAACATGCTCGCACGCCCGAGTTTTAAGTGTCAAACTTTCGGTATGTAATTTAGTTGAGGCAAGTAAGTTTAGTTATGCCAGAAACGTATCGAGGCTTGGGGTTGGTTTTCTTATACCCCGAAACGTGGACACTTGAGGAGTCTTTAGAAGACGAAGCAGCTATTTTGTTGGAGAGCCCCGAAGGGGCTTTCATGACCATTACTCAACTACCTAGCGAGCAAGGGCCGAGGGAGGCGGTGGAAAAAGCCAGCCAAGTTATGATTGAGGAGTACGAAGAGGTCGAGACAGAAGATATTGTGCGGCACTTCGGTGAGCTGAAAATGGATGGAGTACAACAGCGGTTCATTTACCTCGATCTTGTCATCTCGTCTCAAATACTTGCTTTTAAGACCCAGGATTGGACCTACGTTATCCAAATTCAAGGGGAGGACCGTGACATCGACAAGCTGAATATAGTTTTCGATGCGGTAATCACTTCCGCCATGCAGTCGTTGCCATGAGCTCAGCGCGTATTGCTTACTAGACTTCTTTCAGTCCAGTCTGCCGCTTTGCCGACTCATTCACCACCTCATCACCGGGGCTGGCCCTGATTGGCCACAGCTTCCCATCTAAGTTGGCATGCGCAGGCTGCGAAACTGCCTGAGAATAGTGCAGTTTTTGCACAACGAGTAGGCAATTCTCGGCGGGCCCCAAAAAAATATGTCGAGTGGCAAAGTACGAGAGGGTGCCATGGAAACCGCGTCCGTGAGCCAAGGAGCTTTTGTCCACCATTAAGAAACCAACAACGCATTGCGCTTCTAATTGGCATGGCAATTGCGTTACAAAAAAACCTCGGAACGATCGGGTTATCGATTTGCTTCCGCAGTCTTTTCTCGTTTGAAGTAGGGTTATGTGTCAGCAATTGAGCATGTGTGAGTTGGTACTTGCGCGACTTCGTTTTGTGGTGGTTTGCCAACTGGGGATGTTACTCGGATGTGCTAGTCTTGTTGGCTGTGGCCCATCGAGGATCACGCTCGAAGATTTGGAAGCGGTGGCTGGGGCGGCAGATCTTGATTCGATCCGAGTAGAAGAGCCTTTGGGTGCGGAATCGCTCTTAAGCATCGAGAAGCCAACTCTCAAGTTCGGCTTTATCAAACTAACTGATTGTGCACCCTTAGTCATTGCCAAGGAGAAGGGCTACTTTGAGGCCGAAGGACTTAATGTCGAATTAGAGGCACAGTCCAATTGGAAGGTATTGCTGGATCGTGTCATTGACGGGCAACTCGACGGGGCCCACATGCTGGCTGGTCAGCCTATAGGGGCCACAATCGGCTTCGGTACCAAGGCACACATCATTACGGCCTATAGTCTGGATTACAACGGAAACGGCATTACCGTTAGTAACGATATTTGGTCGCAAATGCAAGAAAACGATGCGGCGTTGAAGAGCGAGACGCCCAACCATCCAATCTCAGCGGCCGCCCTCAAGCCAATCGTTGACAGGTATAAACGGGAGGGGAAAGACTTCAATATGGGAATGGTCTTTCCTGTGAGTACTCACAACTACGAAATTCGGTACTGGCTGGCGGCAGCTGGAATCCATCCCGGTTTCTACACGGCGGAAAACATTGCGGGAACAAAAGACGCAGAAGTGATTTTGTCGGTTACGCCTCCGCCGCAGATGCCGGCGACACTTGAGGCGGGCACCATTCTTGGCTATTGCGTTGGAGAACCGTGGAATCAACAGGCGGTTATCAAAGGCATCGGCGTGCCTGTAACTACTAACTACGACATTTGGAAGAATAATCCTGAGAAAGTTTTTGGGGTGACTGCTGAGTGGAATACCAAGTATCCGAATACTCATCTCGCGGTCATCAAGGCATTGATTTGTGCTGGCAAATGGTTAGACGCGACAGACGGAGATGGCAAGTTGATTAATCGACAGGAAGCGGCCCATATTTTAAGTCGTAAGGACTATGTGGGTGCTGACGAAGATGTGATTGACAATTCGATGACGGGCACATTCGTCTTTCAAAAGACGGATGTACGTCCGATTCCTGACTTCAATGTTTTCTTCAAGTACTTCGCCAGCTATCCACATTACAGCGATTGCGTTTGGTTCTTAACGCAAATGCGGCGTTGGGGCCAGATAACCGAAGCGAAGCCGGCCCAATGGTACGCCGAAACAGCCAAGGATATTTATAAGCCGCAGATCTATCGAACTGCAGCCATGATGCTGGTGGCAGAAGGAAAACTGAGTGAAAGCGAACTGCCGCCACCCGATTACGATGGCTACCGTGAGCCGACTGCGGATTTCATCGACGGCAAAACGTACGATGGGAAGGACCCGCTTGGCTACATTCAAGGGTTTGCCATAGGAATAAAAGAATGAATGATTCCAAGGTTTGGTGGCTGAGGTCAGGTGTTGTAAAACGTTTGGGAGACGTCCAATGAATGTCCGTGGGGCATTGCTCAAGTTTTGCAATGTGGCCGGCTTGCCCGTATTAGAGCCATTCGTGCGATTAGCCTGCGGTGAGGATCCGAAAGAACAGCTACAGGGAATTGCGAAGTTCGCTCTCGTGCCGGCCCTGGCGTTTTTGATGTTCCTTGCGATGTGGTCGGCCGCTGCCAATGTGGTAGTGACCGATAGCATGAAGTTGCCCAGTCCAGCCGAGACTTGGCTGGCTGGTAAGCAATTGTTGGCCATGCATTCCGCACAGAAAGCGGCCGACAGGCAGAAGCAACAAGATAAAGCACAAGCAGCCATTCGCTTATTCGTCCAGGCAAAAGCAACGGAGCGGGCGGCCGCAAAATCTCCCTCGGGTAGTCGTCAAGAGGCGTTCTTGGCGCAAGCAGCTATACTCAAGCGTCAAGCACTAGAAGCAGCAAACTATGTACCTTCCAGTGCGCCGACGTTTGTTGATCAAATCTACACTAGTCTTAAGACGGTATTCTTTGGCTTCTTGGTTGCGACGGCAATTGCAGTGCCTCTTGGGATACTGTGCGGTATGAGCCCATGGTTTAACGCAGCCTTTAATCCGTTCATTCAAATCTTCAAGCCAGTGAGTCCACTGGCTTGGCTACCATTGGCTGGACTCATTGTCATTTGGTGGTACAGCAATCAAACGACAGAACCCATACTGTCTAAAGCCTTCCTCATTTCCGCGATCACAGTTTCTCTTTGTTCGCTGTGGCCCACGCTAGTCAATACAACTTTGGGTGTAGCGAGCGTAGACAAAGACTATTTGAATGTAGCGAGAGTGCTAAATCTTTCCTGGTCACAAAGGTTGATCAAGATTATCCTGCCAGCCAGTTTGCCACTGATGTTCGCTGGCCTACGCATTAGTTTAGGTGTGGGTTGGATGGTACTAATTGCAGCTGACATGCTCGCTCAGAATCCTGGCTTGGGAAAATTTGTGTGGGATGAATTTCAGAACGGTAGTAGCCTGACGTACGCTCGCATTGCGTTTAGCGTGATTGTCATTGGTGTGATAGGCCTATTGCTCGACAGGATCATGATCTGTTTGAGAAACTTGGTCACATTCGGCAACCCGACTGGAGCTTAGTTGGACAGCCCTACTTTCAAACTGGTTAGCAACTGTACCTAGTTTAAGGATCAGCCGATGGGATGCACCGCAGCTAGCGCCGATATGCTGGACAAAGACGATAGAGCTAACTTCACATAAGAGTAGCGTGTTTTCGCCTATTTGATCAATGATTTCCCTGAAAACACACGCTATACGTCCGTGCGACTCG
>JAGQOY010000266.1 GCA_020427005.1 Planctomycetales bacterium | reverse complement strand
CGCTTCGGGTTACTTTTTCAGCAGCCTGCTAGTGCAGACCCTCGAGACCCAGCCGCTAGCGCGTCACGGCTCACCTCCAGTGACAATTCCGAGTCATAATCGCTCATGTTCATCTAGACATTTCACAGGTGGAATGTTGGACGATGCAACTAGACCTGGAAGATTTGTGACCGCTCACGCGTCGCTGATAATCAAGTTAGGTACTTCGCTAGCACTTGGCTCAGAGGAGCAGGTTAGGAAAGTGGTTTTGGGGGCGAGCCAAGGGAAGTTGAAATCAGAGTTTCAAAAGCAAAAGCCTCGGCTTGAAATCAAGTCGAGGCTTTCGATATTTTAACCTACTTGCGGTGCTTGCTTTTTTATCGCAGCAAGGCGAGCACGTTTTGTGGGTTTTGATTGGCGATACCCAAGACGGAAGTACCTGATTGAACCAGGATCTGAGCTCGAGTCAAGCGAGCTGATTCTTGTGCGAAGTCAGCATCTCGGATCGAGCTTTCGGCTTCCGTTAGGTTGGCCACGGTATCGTTCAGAGACACTAGGTTACTTTCCAGAGTAGTAGCTTGGAAGGCACCCAATCGACCGCGAAGACTCGTGACTTTGTTGATCACTTCATCAATTACTCGGCCAGCACCTACGACGTCGTTTACAAGCGACTTGGCTTGTCCGCTGGCTAGTTCGTACAATCGACCATTAACTCCTCCTAGCTTGCCGGTCGAGAGTGAGCTAATCCCTAGGCGAGCCTGTTGATTGCTTACGACTTCTCCACCGAGTTGGAATAGTGCTCCACCTCCGGTAATGTCAAAGTTGACTGACGTGCTAGAGCCATCATCAACAGTCAGAGATAGGTCTAGTGTGGCAGTGTTAATGGATAACGTATTGCCTTGGCTTGTGGCTGCAGTTCCATTGACGGTCGCGACAATATCTGTTCCATTGGAACGCTTGGCAGTTAGACCGGATTCAAATGTTCCGTCCGTACCTTCGCTGATAACCTCGACGTCGATAAAGGCGTTTGAGCCGTAGTGAGAACTTGTCAATTTCAAGTTGCCACTGTCATTCGAGGCCACGATACTAGTTGCGTCGCTCACTAGATTGATGGACGCGATGATACTGGAGAGAGAAGCACCTTTTTCAAACTGGAAGACTTCGCCACCAGTGGCACCGGTGATTTGAACTACGAGATCATCGTTAATCCCACCACCAAAGACACCACCTGCAAGATCGGCTGTGACTGCAGTTGTGTCATTGACGATGTCGTAATATCCATCTGCGTCACTTGTAGTAACGGTAGCTCCAAAGCCATCCAGGTCATTTATTGCAGATGCAATCGTTCCGATCGCCACGGATCCGTTGCTGCTGACGTTGACGATAATGTTGCCATCATCGTCGATCTCAGCTGTCGCTTCACCAGCGGCTAGGGAATTGTCGGAATTCAAAGTGATGGTCACGCCGTCAGCATTTGGCGTCGCTTCGTCCGCAGTAACTGTGATGACGTCGTCGATAGTTGTGTCAGTTCCACCACTCAATGGAGTTGTAGTCCCAAAATCGGTCGCACTAAAGATGGATGTGCCATTCAAAGGACTTTTCGCCAGGAAATCGCCGGCAAGGTCCGAGTTGATGGCAGCGATTACATCATCAACAGTATCGCCATCTGCGACTGAAACAGTTAAGGTGTTAGTGCCAGAGTCGTATTCAGCTGCAGTAGTAGCACCTGTCTGGAACACCAAGCTGGTTGCATTGCCCAAGGTACCATCTGCTTGACCGCCGGATACCGCTTCCAAAGTGAATGAGGCAGCTGCAGTTGGACTAGTACCGCTTGCCAAGGGGTCGGTATCCGTTCCATTGTCGGCAACGTCATAATTGTAGGTACCGTTCACCGTATTGGAAGCAACAAAATTTCCTTCAGTATTGATTGCGTTTGCAATATCACTAATCGTTGCGCCGGCAGCCACGGTGACAGTTAGTATGTTTGTTCCTGCGTCGTACGATGCTCCATTGGCGGCGCCACTTGTAAAGACGACGTCGGTAGTGTTTCCAAGAACGCCATCTGCTTCCCCACCGTCTGCGGCAGTCAAAGTGAAGCCAGTCGCAGGGTTCGTAGTGTTGGTACCACCTGACAGTACGCCGGTGTACGTGCCGGCATCGCTTGCGTTGGAGGCCGCGCCAGCTCCATTAGTAAAGGCGAAGATCGAGTTGATATTCGTATCAGCAGCCAAATGCCCTTGAATCGTGGCTCCGGAATCTCCTTCTACGATTGTCAGACTTAAGGTATTGGTATTGGCATCATAGGTACCGGAACTAGTTCCGCTAGCAATGGTAGTGACATCGATTATCACACCATTTCCGAAGGCCCCGTCGGCCGCTGCCGCATCAATTGCGTCAATATCGACGGTGACGCCACTATTGCCGAGCGTTAAGGTACCACCGGCCTCATTGCCCGGGGTCCATGCATTAGCAAATGTAATCGATCCAGTAGCTTCCGCACCGATGGTGTATGCATTGGCCAGCGATACACTACCCGCTGCATTGGTATCTGGTGTATCATCAGTAAAGGTGATTGTACCAGAGGACTGGACTGCCGTCGTAGCGGCTGGGATACCAGTTGAACTGATCGTTGCCTTAGTGGCAGCAGAAGCGATTTCCACGTTTACGGAAATGCTTCCAGAGCTACCCAAGTTGGCTTGATCGATCTTGATGTCGGCGACTGTGTTGTAGCCTGTGCCATCCCGAGTGATGAAGTCTAAGCTACCGTCTAGCAGCCGTCTTCCTTGGAAGGTAGTAGTCTGTGAAATCCGATTGATGGCTTCTAACGAGCTATCAATCTGAAGTTGGTTAGCCGCAATTTCATCGTCGCTCAACGCACCTGAGTTGGCAGCTTCTGTCACCAGGCCGCGGATGTCGTTCAATAGGCTGCTGACCTGCCCTAAGGCACTGTCGGCGGTGGCGATGATTTGGGTTGCACGCTGTGTATTGGAAATAGCCTTGTTGATACTTGTAATATCACTTCTTAGGGCTTCACTAGCGATCAAACCGGCAGGATCATCTTTGCCAGTGTTGATTCGCAAACCAGTGCTCAATCGTGTCAAGGAGGTTTGCAAATCGGAGTTAGTCTTGTTCAGTCGGTTTTGAGCAACGAGCGAGCTAACATTGGTGTTGATTCGAGTCATGCTTGAAAAACTCCCAGAATCGGATCGGGTAACGAAAATCACGCTTGCAGGTATGTGCAAGGCTGAGTTGCTGCAGTGGCCCAAGCCATTGGCAACCGCTCGCGCCAGGACAACACCTTGGCGTCTTCGCGACCCGAAAAGTTATGCTGCTTCGATCTCTTGGCCCTAATGGCTGAGTTGAAGTAGTTCGGAATCGCAATCTGTGACTATTGCAACACGAGTACACTCCGTGCCTTGTCACGAATAAACCTAGCATCGAAATTTGTGCTCGGTGGATTGATTCAAATAGGTTTTTGTCTAAAAAGTGGTGAATTGCCTAACCGCGTTCTCGCTCTGGTAGTCAAAATCGTTACAAAGCTCACCCTCAATTCGATGTCGATCGTGGCCACAGGCTTGGGTGCCCCCGGTATTCTCACTCGAGTACTTTCTCTGACCGGCAATGTCTGCCTAACCCGCTCTCTTTTTCCAACCCGATTTTGAGGGCAAAAGAAATTGGAAATACTTGCATGTCTAGTGACGAACGGTCTAAAGCGAACAGTTGAGAACTGCATTCCTAGGCGGAGGCGATTCGCGATGCTCCGTCTTCAAGCAAGCTCTCGTATCAGCTTGACTAAGGGGCTTCACTGGTTGACTAAGGGGCTTCACTGGTTGACTAAGGGGCTTCACTGGCCAAAAGAATGTTTTGTAAGAAAAACGTGTGCCTAGAATTCGCGTGGGAATGCAGCACGTACTGAACTAATAGTATCATGGTAGTTGCTACGGCGTGTTCTGCACCATTGGGGCTTAGGCGAGCGGCAGGAATAAACGTCCCAACCCGAAACGTAAGTGAGGGATACTTGTTCGATCCGTCGCTTACGCTTCGGGTTAGGACTGGTAGATTTATTTCTGTCGCTCGGCTTAGAACCCATCGACCCTAGTGGTAATCAAATCGCGTGGGCAATTAATCCACAAATCAGGCAAAATGCAAATCAGGCAAAATGATGGCAAGGCAGTTCAATATTGTACCAACAGATGAGGAATTGGCGTCTTTGGACCGCGATCTCCGGTTTCATCCAACCAATAACAATGACCCAAAATCGTTAACTCTTGAGCAAATTGAGCAATATAATCGCAATGGTTTCCTGGCCCCCTTAAACGTGTATGACAGGCGACAAATAACGGAGATACGTGAGTACTTTGACGAATTGTTGGATCGAGTAAGCAAACAAGGAGGAAACAGCTATTCAATAAGTTCGGCCCACCTAAAGTACGGCCCAGTCTACGATATCCTTACAAACTCCACGCTTGTGGATTACGTAAGCGATTTGCTAGGAGAAAACGTGGTCGCGTGGGGGGCTCATTTTTTCTGCAAGATGCCAGGGGATGGAAAAGCAGTTGCCTGGCATCAAGATGCAAGTTACTGGCCGCTATCCCCATCAAAGGCATTGACTGTATGGCTGGCCGTAGATGATTCCGACGAAGAAAATGCTTGCGTGAAATTTGTCTCTGGATCTCATTACTTCGGACATTTAACCTACCGGCCAAGTAAACCAGAAGATCATAACGTATTAAATCAGACTATTGATTCACCAGAGCAGTATGGTCGAATTGTGCTGGATTGCCTCGAGGCTGGGCAGGCATCTATCCATAGTGATCTTTTACTACACGGATCGGAGGCTAATAATTCGACACGACGACGTTGTGGCCTTACGCTTCGCTACTGCAGTGCGGAGGTGAAAGCTGCTCTAGGCTGGAATGAAAAGGGAGTTATCGTGCGTGGTGTCGACCAAAGTAGACACTGGCATAACAACATGCGGCCCTCTGTGGAGTGAGTCGGGTTTAGCAGAAAGTGTGCTAGTGCGCTTGCCTTTCCGGTCCGACGAATTATCGAATGCTTGAGGATAGTTTCGCTCACAGTCGGTAAGAGTCGCGAATTCCAGCATTCAGCGAAGAGTGTCGATTTTTTTCTCTTCAAAGGTTGTGTTAGGGAGTGCAGCTAGGATTCGGTTCGTAACGTTGAAATCGAAGCCTTCCACAATCCAAACTTGATTATTATGAAGTTGCACAACTCTTTTTGAGCTGGTGGAATCAAACACTTGATCAACTCCGTTGGGACTTGTTCCGCTGGTTAACTCATCCGGCAACGGACTTCCGCCATGATTCCAATTGCGATATTCAATAAATGCATCCCGAAATTCAATGGCATCTCGATCCGTATCCCAGATCGAGACCCAGACTAATCCAAGCGCTTTGGATTCAGGGTCCTGAAATACTACGTAAGTATCTCCACCCCAACCTGCCGCTGCTTTCGACCCCAGGCGGACTCGTTTGAGTAGAATTGCTGTTTGGAATTCACCCAGGCAATTCTTCCCCAAATACTGCCAATTGCTATCGTTAATAGCTGTGGCTAGATCTGGCACGTTGACTTGTATTGGCGCATCAATAGCCTCGGTGTCAGAGTATTTGTTTGGATGCAGTATTTGTTCGGTGCTACACGGAGGACTTTGATATGCCAAATGTACTTGCTCCCAGCCCCCTTGTGCGGCTAGGTGGACATTAAAGAGCATTCCCTGAAGATACGGAAACATTAGGCCATCACGGAATATGGGAGGTGCCTTTCTCAATGATTCCCCCCCTGCAAATGGTGCTAACCAACTCATGACAGAAAAACTTGCACGCAAGGCAGCTGGATCAAAATCCTGTGCGTCGTTATCACTGGCCTCAACGAACATCAATAGTGTTGCATCGCCTTCCACCAATGCTTGAAAGGCCATCACCATGTCATCGTCGTGTTCGATCTTGGCTTCCATGGAATTCAGATCATAAAGTTGATCCTGCAGGGCGTGAGTCAATTCGTGGGCGAGCGTAGTTTTTTGCTCATCTTTGTTGAATGTTGAGCCAGCTCCAAATAATCGAGAAAATAAGCCCGGATTGGGTGCCTCCTCCTCGACGATGAGCACCATGCGTTTGGAGTCAGGATCGTAGAAACCTGCCACTTCCTCGGTCAACATTTTTGTGATGAGATCGGGCACATTTAACTGAGATGGGACCAATCCCAGTGCTTTCAAACTGCCGTCCATAAGACGCAGTTCATCGGCTGTATATTCGGAGCTTATCATGGCCAACATTTCTTGCCCCAGTTGCTCCCGATTAAGAATGTTTGGCAGTACCTCGCGTACAAAATGTTGACCACGGATGTTGGCAACGACTCCTTGGTAAGCACGCGTATATTTCTTCAGTGCACCCAGAAAGTCGCCCTGATCTGCCAGTCGATCACCATCGGACGTAAGTAAATCGATTTGTCCGCGAGATAATTGTGCCGGCGATTCTGCAAGTCCCAATTGAAGGAACAACTCGCCAGGTACCAAAAATAATAGTACCGTAGATGCGAGTGCGATGGCGGAGGCCACATACCTACGAAGAATCTCGAACACCAAAACCATTATTGAACCTTGAACTACTTCATTAGTTTTGATCAAAATCAACCGACACTATCTTACCATCATTCTACAATACGCAATTATCTTAATACGTTGCATGCAAGTAAAGGGTGAGACAGACGAATGGATAATCTGCCGGACTACGAGAGATTGGGCTCGTTTTACTTAGGAAGGAAATACGAACTAGTGGGCAATCGCCTAATGCCCGATCGGATTCTCTACGATGCAAAAGATTTGACGACACATATGCTTTGTGTTGGTATGACGGGCAGCGGAAAAACGGGACTTTGTCTGTCGCTGCTGGAAGAAGCTGGAATTGACGGCATTCCGGCCATTTGCCTCGATCCTAAAGGTGATTTAGGCAATCTTTTGTTGACATTTCCAAACCTAGCCGCGGCTGATTTTCTGCCTTGGTTGGAAGCCTCTGAGGCTCAGCGCAAAGGACTCAGTCTTGAGGAGTATGCCGCAGAAACCGCTGCAAAATGGCAAGCGGGATTAGAGTCCTGGGATCAAGATGGCGACCGAATTAGACGTTTCCGTGATAATGTCGACATTGCCATTTACACGCCAGGCAGTAACGCAGGTATTCCATTGACTGTGCTGAAGAGCTTTGATGCACCGCCTGCCTCGGTAATGGATGATGCTGATGTTTATCGTGAGCGCATTACCGGAGCTGCGTCAGGGCTGTTAACGTTGTTAGGCATGGAAGCAGATCCACTGACAAGTCGCGAGCATATACTTTTGGCCAATATTTTCGACAACGCTTGGCGCAAGGGATTGAATCTGGATTTACCGACGCTAATTCGAAGTATCCAAAATCCGTCAGTTCAAAAAATTGGCGTTTTCGATTTGGAGAGTTTCTTTCCCGCTAGCGATCGATTGCGACTTTCTATGTCGCTCAATAACCTACTTGCTAGTCCAAGTTTTTCGGGCTGGCTAGAAGGTCAAACGCTTGATATGCGGAGCCTGATGTACACGCCGCAAGGAAAACCTCGCATCTCCATTATCTCCATCGCCCATTTGAGTGATAGCGAACGGATGTTTTTCGTAACCATTCTGTTGAATGAATTGCTTGGTTGGATGAGGATGCAACCGGGAACGAGTTCGCTTAGAGCACTTTTTTATATGGACGAGGTGTTTGGATATTTTCCTCCGACTGCAAAACCACCTAGCAAATCGCCAATGCTGGTGTTGCTAAAACAGGCCCGTGCCTTCGGATTAGGGATTTGTTTAGCGACGCAGAATCCTGTTGATCTTGATTACAAAGGTCTTTCCAATATTGGCACTTGGTTTTTAGGACGGCTGCAGACACAGCGTGATAAGGATCGAGTCTTGGATGGGCTGGAGGGGGCGGCCGCACAAACTGGGACGCGTTTTGATCGCGCAGCCATGGAACAGACATTGGCTGCGCTGGGAAACCGTGTGTTCCTAATGAACAACGTCCATGATGACTTCCCAACAATATTTCAATCGAGATGGGCACTTTCGTACTTGCGAGGTCCCCTCAGTCGGCAA
>JAGQOY010000265.1 GCA_020427005.1 Planctomycetales bacterium | reverse complement strand
TCCGGCGACTACTACAACACGCCTGGTGTCTCATTCGCTGGCGACGCCGACTTCTTCTACTCCCAGTATCAGTTGCGTTTCTAGTGGATCATGATAGCCCCACGCTTGGGGGTAGAATCTCGGAACAAACTCAGTTTCACTGTTGATGCGAAAGTGAAGCTCGGCTACACTACCGCTGAAGATGGTGTTAACCCATTGTTCGAACCTCTTCGTAGAGAAAACAGACCAAACGGGTCTCGAACTTCGTAAGTCCTTTAGATTAAAGGCTTTACGAATTTCGAGCGCAGAGAGTATTGTTACGAAGAGGGTTGCGCTCGGGGAGCCTTACAGAACAGTGTCGAAACTGTTCTGGTTTAGTTAACGCAGAAAGCCGAGGTCTCTACCTCGGCTTTTTTGCGTTAAAACCCTAGGGTTTCGCGGCTTTCTTGTTAACCGCCCTTACGAACTCCGCGTCTCTTCCCGCCCGGTCAACGTCCAGAATCGCCAATTTCCTGGCCCCCACCCCGTCCAGGAAAGCGAAATCTCTCTGACTCTCTCGGTTAACGATGGCAGACGGGTTAACAGAAATGGGGCTGCAGAGAGTAGTCGAGGCTCCTCTTAACAGAGAGGTTGAGACTCCCGTGTCTGCGGTCTGCTTGCATGGTGAAAGCAGCCAGTGCTTTTGCGGTTTAATGCTCAGTCTGTTGCCCGGGGCCGTTTGGATAGGTGTGGATGAAGCCATGGTAGATCTTGCCGGTAAGAAAATCGTGATTGCGGGAGGCAGCGGCTTTCTAGGTTTGTCAATGGCAGAGTATTTCACGAAGGCTGGTGGTGACGTAACGATTCTCTCGCGTGCTAAACCAAAGACAAACGGTCTGTGGTCACATGTAAGCTGGGATGGTCGAGCGTTGGGAAAGTGGCAGGAATCCCTTGATGGCGCAGATGCAGTTGTAAATTTGGCGGGCAGAACCGTGAACTGCATCAAGACGCCAGACCACCAAGACGAGATTCTGCGATCGCGGGTCGAGTCGACGCGGGTGCTGGGTGAGGCGATGCGTGCTGTAGATTCACCACCTTCGGTCTGGGTGCAAATGAGCACCGCGCATATCTATGGCGATCCGCCTTCAGCCGTATGCGACGAAGATAGTGTCGAAGGGATCGGTTTCGCGCCGGCGATTGGACGAGCCTGGGAAGCGGCTTTTCACGAGAGTAAATTGCCCAGCCAACGCGGAGTCATTATGCGAACAAGTTTTGTTGTCGGACGCGATCGCGGCGCTGGAGCCGGCGCGCTTGGGACTCTTGGTTTGATCGCCAAACTCGGCCTCGGAGGCAAAGTCGGCAAAGGGACTCAGGGTATGTCATGGATTCACGAACATGACCTAAATGCGCTTTTTGCGGAAGCTATCACGAACGACTCCATGTCAGGGATGTACATCGCGTCCGCTCCGAATCCAGTCTCGCAGGTAGACTTCATGCGAACACTTCGAAAAGTCATCCGAATGCCCATTGGACTGCCAGCCTTCGAGTGGATGGTCCGGTTGGGAGCGCCGTTGATATTCCGCACCGATCCAGAGCTCGCGCTCTACGGTCGCTACGTCGTGTCAAAGCGACTGGCAGAAGAAGGTTTCACGTTCAAATACCCAGAGCTTGAGTCGGCTTTAATAGACCTGCACTCTCGATAGAATGGTAGTCAATCTTGATGGGGCCGTGTGGATAAAGAGGACCGCATGCGTCAATGGTTGGATGAAACTCTTGCTGACTGTATCGCTACAACATGACAATATCGGAATGGGATATAGAACGTGATGGCTTTCGGATTTTGCCGCGAGCCGTCGATGCTAATGTTGTTGAAAGATTGTTATCCGTATTCGATGATGCATTTAGTGGTGATTCGCAGTCGGTACGCGCACGTTCGAGTCGAGGGCATGTGTATGCTGCTCGAAACCTGATTGAATCGATTCCTGAAGTCACGACTGTTTGGCAGTCTGATCCTATGCTTGGATTGCTTCGAGAAGTTCTTGGGGATGACCTAGGATTGGTTCGGGCTCTTTTCTTTGACAAACCGCCCGAACGCACTTGGAACCTACCTTGGCACAAAGACACGTCGATCTCCGTTAAGGATAACTCGACTATGTCACCATCATTCTCGAGGCCAACAATCAAAGCGGGTGTTCCCCATGTGATTGCCAGCGATGCGCTGTTGCGACAAATGCTGACACTTAGGATCCATCTTGATGAAGTCACCGACGAGAATGGACCGCTTCGCGTGATTCCAAGATCGCACGTAGCGAGTGACAGCGAAGGCGATGGCGTAGACTGCTCTGTTACGATTCACGCATCCCCAGGTGACGTACTGGTGATGCGTCCCATGATTAGCCATGCCAGCGGAGCATCCGTTGAGGGTACACTTCGTCATCGACGCATTCTCCATTTGGAGTTTGCTTCAAACGAGCGACTACCCGATGGATACCAGTGGCATGACTTCATTCGACCAACGCTAGCGAACTTAGGCCAAGTTGTTTAGTTGCCATTTCGAAATAGTAACGCCTGCTGAGAGCCGCTATTTGGGGCAAGCCAACGCAGTTGGCGTATGAGCGTGGCAAGTACAACTCGCTTCAGAAACCGTTAAGATGTATTGTCCGGCCCACCGAGTAGGCATCATGTCGACCAAACCATCCGCATCGTCCTTGTTCGACGAAGTAGCAACTCTGTTTGCTTCTGCACCGTCGAAAAACAGTATCCTCGAATTTCGCCCGTCTCAGGCAACCATCGAGCGAGCCAACCAGTTGCTTGAGTTGAATCGTGCCAACGCGCTCGACGAGGCATCGCGCCGCGAACTGGATCAGTTCGAACTGGCAGAGCTGCTCATGAGATTGGTCAAGGCTCGCATTCGAGCCAGCCAAAACGAAGGCTTGCCGCTGCAATGAGCCAGGTGCTTGCAGCAAACTGTCTATTTCACTTGTTGCGGCCAAGCAGATGAAGAGCTTCGGCCCGCACCAGAGAAAGACGCTCATTCAGCTCCACAAGAGCTGCCAAGCCCGTCCGCTCTTGGTCGCTCAGTAGCCCCTCGTTATTCCGATCCATCAATTGCTGCAGATGCTGATTTGCTTTTTCCGGCAACACGAGAGTCGCGACGTCTTCGACCCATCGCAGCGGTACATCGATTGTTCTTTCCATCAGCGTCCTCAATTCGAAAAAGCCGAGTCCCGATCCTGGCCAGCCCTGTCGATCGTGATGGCTTAAATCATCAGCGGTGGTCGACCGGCGGCGCGACGGCAGTCGGCGAGCTGCCCTCGATGGTTCATCCAATGCATGGCTCGCATCAGGAACATGTGCCGCCACGTTCCGAAGTAGAGCTCGAACTGCGGAGGTACGCCCTCGACCACTCGATCAAGTTCCTCTTCGCTCGTGCCTTCAAGCCACGCCATGAACTCCTCGTCCATGGATCGCAGACGACTCAAAAGCTCCTCGTAGGGCGGGTACCCGGTCGCATTTGGATCTGGCTGTGAACCTCCACCAAACTTGTCCTGGAGCGACTCGCAGGGATTCACAATTCCCTCCATCATCTCGCGATAACGGCCCTCGGAGAAAACCAAATGGCCCAACAACCAATGAGCATGATTACCAGTGCCGGCAATCGGCGAAACGAGCGCCGCAGATTGCAGATCGTCAAGCAGCGGAAATACGAGCCCAGCGGATTGACGATTCGCAAGGATGAGGACGGATTTTGATTGCACAGTTAAGCCTCGCTAGAAACTCTCATTCTACCGACGATCGCCCATTCAGCGATGACACCGATCGTTACGCCGACTGAGTATCAAACGAGATCCGTCCACAAAAATCCGAAACCCAGCAACAGCCCTCCCACCGTGGTCATACGTTGCGTGCTAGATGAGGACCGAGCCTGCACTTGGCTTGGACTGTAAGATACGTTTCGTGGAAGTACGCGAATAGCAACGCCGAGTGACGGCTTGATTCTGTAAGAAATAGTGGGTATTGTTTCTTACATGAGCGGCAGAAAGAAATCACCATCAGCCAGTGATTCCAAGATCCTTGCAGCGCTCCAAAAGCAAGGTCGCGGTTCGGTCTTTGTCCCCGTCGACTTCCTGGGAATCGGCAGTCGCGAGGCGGTTGACGTTGCGCTTCATCGACTAGTCAGGCAGGGGGCTATTCGGCGATTGGCACGCGGAATCTATGATTTCCCGAAGGAACACCCGGTCCTTGGCCCCCTGGAACCATCCGCCGAGGCAATCGCCCGAGCACTGGCCGGACGTGACAGAACAAGACTTCAGCCGGCAGGGGCATACGCGGCCAATACCCTTGGCTTGTCCGAACAGGTGCCAGCGAAGATCGTGTTCCTGACCGACGGCCCGGCCAGGACGGTCAAGGTCGGCCCGATCACTATCCAGCTTCGCAGGACGACGCCAAAGAATATGGAAACGGCTGGGCGGTTGAGTGGCTTGCTGATCCAAGCCCTGCGCGAACTGGGCCAGGCTCATGTGACACCTGCACGTATCGCTCACCTCAAGCGCACCATCCCGTCCAGTAAGCGAAAGGAGTTGCTCAAGGACATCCGCCTCGCACCGGCATGGATGCATCCGATCTTCCGGGAACTCGCCGAGGAGGAAGCATGAAGCTCGAATTCCTGTCACTTCCTGATGTCGAACGTCGCCTTTATATCGATCAGGCGGCGATCCGAAGAAGCCTATCCCCGGTGATCATGGAATAGGATTTCTGTGTCTTCTGGTTGCTGGGCATTCTCTCCGAATCAGAATTCGCGGCTGGCTAACTCTTGTTCGAAGCATTCCTTCTACCGACGCTTCCCAATTCAGCGATGACACCGATCATTACGCCGACCGAATAGCAAACGAGATCCGTCCACAGAAATCCAAAACCCAGCACCAGTCCTCCCAGCGTGGTCTGGCGGATCGCGTCGATCCATGGAGCGTGGTAGAGCTGGCTGATCTCCACCATGAAAGCGAGAGCTAGCGAGATCGCAGCCCGCAGCAGTATCGGCCGACCAGCCAGCAGCGTGCTAACCAATAGGAACAACATCAGCGCCCACAGCGTATCGCCGACGTACTCAGCCACGAATGTGGGAAGCTGCCCTCGGTATCTGCGTGATGCCAAGCCTGCAATAACGACAACTATGGCGGCGAGGAGGTAAACGAATCGAATGCGAATCAATCAGTAGGTTCTTTCTATTTCGATTGAGCGGGAGTTCGTAAGCTGGCAGCCATACTTGGAAATCCTCCTCCATGTGATTGAATCATTGCATTGTCTGATCAGCCTGTTCGTCACTCGGAGTCATCTGAATCGTTTTTCCGGAATTTCGTAAGCCAAGGTGATCGCTGCAATGCTTCGGCAGTACGCAAGACATCGGCTGGGGTCATCGGGGATATGTTGCCGCTTTCTAACATGCCGACTTTAAGTTGCCGTCGAAACTCATCACAGATCGCGTTCAACATTTGCACAGCGTTAAATGTTAACGAAGCTTCAGAACCATTCATAACCTTTTAACCTCCCTGGAATGCGCAAATTCGATCGCTGGTCATTGTCCTAGAAATCACGTTTTCAATTCAAGGTCGATTAACCTGGCTTGTTCGCTTGACGAGCCGCTTCCAAAGCACCCGCTGTGCCTCCCAGTTCGGGACGATCGCAATTGTGCGCACTTCGCGTTCGCGGAAGTGGGGGACGTGTTCGGTGGTGGGTTCAAGGTTGAGGATCGCTTCTTGGATGTCAGGGGCAAGCTGAGTGAGGTTGATGATCTGCGTTACGCGAGCACGGGTGATGCCTGCGGTGCGGGCGATTTCGGCCTGGTCTTTCACCTGTCCGGTGGCGAGGAGATGTTCGAGTCGAATGGCCAAGGCCATCAGCTTGGTGATGTGAGGAAGTTTGGCCGGGGCGCTGGACTTCTTTGGCTTGGGTGCGCTAACGCGTTGTCGACCATGGGACGATGAACTCGTTTCGAATTGGAATTTAATGTGGCTCATGACTTCTCGCTTTCTTCTTTGTCAGGATTCTTGGTGGCAAATGACTTCAGCCCGAGCGGGCTAAGCGTAATGGATAAGGTGCTGTCGTTTGGATCGTGATCGATGCTTGCTACTAACTGGGACATCAGTCGGCTACGCTCGCCCATTGTTAGATGCTCCCAAAGGCCTTCGAGATTCTTGATTGCCCTTCGGATCGTCTTTCGATCGGGAGTGCTGGCTTGAATCTTTGCGAGTTGCTCTTGCAAATCGTTGCGCCGGCGTAGGTCGCGAGTCTGTTGCTCGGTGAGCGATGCAAGTGAGTCGAGACGTTTGACTTCGCGAGCGTCGTCGCCAGTGGGAATCGAAATGGCGTCAATTGCTCGCTCAAGGTTGACCAGGCTTTCGTTTAGTAGCGACAACTCTTTCCGAAGGGTATCCCCTTTGTCGTTAATGGTTCGGCTAACGCGAAGGCTGGTTTCGTTGAGAAGGTCTTCGTCGATGGTCAGCGTTTGGAGTTGTGCCACCACAAAACGTTCGACCTCCTCCGCAGGTAGCGAAGGCCTTGGGCAAGTCTTGTGGCCGCGCTTCTTCGCTTTGTTGCAAACGTAGTAGCGATATCGCTTGCTGCCACGCCCGCTGCCGCCGCTAGTCGAATGCGTCATCATGGAATCGCAGGCTGAGCAACGCAGCAAACCAGCGAGCACGCCAGGAGACTTGCCATGGATGCGGTCGCCCAGGCTAACGCGGTTGGCATTGAGCTTCTTCTTTACTGCCGCAAACACTTTCGGATCAACGATGCCTTGGTGCTCACCCTCGTACATCTCCTCGCGATAGGAGACTTTTCCGATATAGATCGGATTGGTTAGTAAGCTGTGAAGTGTTGTTTTGTAGAACAGACCACCGCCGAGCTGCCTGCCAGATTTGGTAACCCAGCTCTTCGCTCGCCAACCTCGGGCCTGGATCGCTTCGAGCGTTCCAATGAGTCCCTCGCATTCCAGGTAGAGATCAAAGATCTGACGGACTCGCTCTGCTTCCAGTTCGTTGACGATCAGTTTCTTAGTCGCTCGATCGATGTCGTAACCCAGTATTGGCCGGCCACCGATGTACTTGCCTTTACGTCTCGCGGCCGACATCTTATCGCGAGTTCGTTCGCTGATGATCTCGCGTTCAAACTGTGCGAACGAGAGCAGGATGTTCAGCGTCAATCGCCCCATGCTGGATGTGGTGTTGAACTGCTGCGTGACCGATACGAAGGAGACGCCGGTCTTGTCGAGCATATTCATGATGTTCAAAAAGTCCATAAGCGAGCGACTGAGTCGATCAACCTTGTAGACCACGATGCAATCGATCAGGCCGGCGTTGATGTCATCCAGCAATTGCTTCAGCGCTGGGCGTTCCATGTTGCCTCCCGTGAAACCGCCATCGTCGTACAGCTTTTCGATCTCCACCCAACCTTCGTGGCGTTGACTGGCGATGTACGATGAGCATGACTCACGTTGAGCATCCAGTGAGCTAAACTCTTGCTCCAATCCCTCTGTCGTTGACTTGCGAGTGTAGATCGCACATCGAATCTCTTTTTTCTGCTTGTTGGTGTCGATCATTGGGCGCTCTCCTTCTTGCTCTTCAGCCCAAAGAATGTGAAGCCATTGACGTGTGATCCCGAGATCGCTTTCGCCACAGCCGACAGAGTGCTATACGTCGTACCATTGAACTCAAAGGTTTTTTCGCCAACGTAAACAGCGAGCTTCTTACCCTTATAGGTTTTGTACAAAGGTGTTCCGGCAGGCGGCAGCCGAGAATCGCGTCCGGTATCGATAACACTCGTTTCCTCAACCGCAAGCGAAATCTGCTCCGTGAACGATTGAGGTGGCCGTTTGCGCAGGTCGGCGTCGTCGGCCATGGCCAGCGCCCGTTGTCGGACTCGTTCCGGTAAACCTCCTTGTTCATTTGCTTGTAACCGCCAGGCGATCTTCTTGATCATCCAATCGCGATTACGACTGCGCGGTGGCTCGAGACAAACCGACTCGAAGTGTTCTCGAAGTTCAGCAGTCGGCATGCTCTTCATGCGCGCGACCTCCTGCTTGATGTTGAGGCTCATACGTCTCTCCGTGGTTAATGGACTTGTTGTTTGTTTCTCGCGGCGCGTTTACCGCCGCTCACAGAGAGCGATAGTTTTCAAGAGTCCTCAAGCCCATCGTCGAGG
>JAGQOY010000264.1 GCA_020427005.1 Planctomycetales bacterium | reverse complement strand
CTATTGAAGGTTCGCCTTCATATTAAACCACAATGCTCAAAAAAGTTCCGGCGACGAACAAATTGCTTATCCACAGTCGGATTGGTATAGGACGCTTTTGAGAACTTATCAAAATTCGCTGTTTGAGCGGGTTGTCATTGATCCGAGTTGCCATCTAATCCTCTGTTGGTTGCCCGTTATCTAGCGTGTGAATTGCCAAAGAGAAGTGAATTGAACTCCCTAAACTGTTCAGCCGACAACTCTCTTCGTGCAACGTGACAAAGGAGTGAGTCCGAAAGAAAGGGCGCAGCTCGAACTTTTGCGAGCATCTTGAAAGCCGATCGTTCAATGGCAAACCATTCGTCTAATCCATGAGATTGAATATCGCGTTCCCAGAAATTCATCTCCCGTAACAATCTCCAGTTGGTCACCTTTGCCGCGAAGATTAATCGAGATTCTACATCGTGACTTAGCCGTAGTGCGCCAATGCGGTTTTGTGCGTTGGCCATCATCGCGTCAAAAACTTCTTGGCGAATCTTTGCCTCGGAATCACGACGATACTGCGCGACGACTATCCTCCCATTGGAGATGGTGAAGTGCGGAGCAAATAGTGGTGGCGGAACATGGGCCAAACAGGCGGCAGGTAAGCACACAATCGACAACATAATCACCTTTGATGATACAGTTTTCATTCCCTGGCCCTTATCGCAGCTTCTTCCACTAGTCATCGAACCTCACTCGACGCAATTCTGGTAAATTCAAATTCGCCTGTCAAGAAATTCGACCCATCATTTCTCACCCCACCTAATCAAGCGCTGCACGTATTTTCGCCAGTCGGAGTTCAGTCACTTCTTTCACTCGCAGTAGCTCCAAGTTGCCTGCCAAGACGATAATGCGCACGGTCGTAATACCTGCTTCTTCTAAGTACCCAACAATCCTAACTACTATGAAAGTGCCTTTTCGTTGAGTTGCAGAAGAGCTCTTCCGGTCCGAGTGGATCCACCAACGAAGCTGACCCTCGTGCTTGTGGAGTGGACATTTGGCAGGACTGGGCAGGTCGTACTCGCTATGCCTGCGATGCCAGTGTATTTTCCAGCAAATAGCAAAGAGTTCCCCTGGCAATCGATTCCCGAATGGCAATCCAGCGAACTAATGGTGTGGAGGAGAGTTCTCTGAATTTCAAACAAAAACACGTTTCCAGTTCACGCGGTTATGCATTGTCATTAGAAATCTACGCAAGTTAGAGAAGGAAAACTCGCGCAGATGGTCCAATTCGTGGTAGCTCTGAACAAGCTTCCGGCGTATCATCGAGTTCGTGATTAACCTGTCACTTACCAGCCAGATTATGCAACTTTTAAGCACCACGGAAGTCTCAAGATGGATCAAAAGCCAAAGACTCTCACACTTTTTGCTCGTGTCGCGTTTGCTATCGCGATGCTTTCCTTCACTTTATTTTGCGGGCTTTTGTTGCTGGTGACGATGACATCAAGCGTTTCGGGTACAGCGTCATTGCCCAACGGAACCACGGCGATCATCAATGGTCCATTTTCGTGCGCCAGTAACACGTTGACTACCGAAATCGAAGCTGGTGGGCACCTATTCGCCTTCTCCCCAACGAAAATCTCAGTTGATGGCGTTACTATCGGTCCGCTTGATGAATCTATCACCGCAGTCGAAATTGATTCTAACTATTGGACTGCAACACTACGTTTGAACGGAACCGAAGTTCCAATCAGGCGCTGACTCAGTTCAGGTACAACTTTCCAAATTGAAATGTTATCGTGGCCCAATTAAGAAAGTCGTGAGTAGATAATCATGCTGCACCGAGTTGCTGGAGTCTCTGGGTCGTAGGTGCATTCCGGCTGAGGCCTTGCACGTGGAGAATCCACTAATCAGCCTTGGCTCCGACATTGCCCGGATTTTGGCCAGAAGTTAAATGCGAGCAGGCACACTCCTATTGAAGGGTCAGCCGCACTGATTCGCTCGCCCAACCCCTTTGCACCCCGGGCGACAAAGTTCAACAACCGATCTGTCCAATAGTCACGCACCCAGCTCAACACCAACGTTGAGCTTTTTTCTCACCTGACCATCGGATAGATCGCAATTCTGTTTAGTGCTCCCGTTCGGCAAGGACAACCTGGAACTTATGCGTATCTAGTTTGGCTACAATTTATTTTGTACGAGTGGTAGCGAATGTGAACTCAAGTCGACGAAACGAAATCATTCTGGCTCAGAAACCCTGACGATAAAGGCCTGGCCAGTACCTTGCGTGCGAGGAATTGATCTATGAAAAACCGACGAAACTGGCTTTCAATCGTGCGCTGGACGCATAACGACAATGGTTTCGCGCTGCCTTGGCCATTCCTGCATTGCGTATCACTGTGTGGCCGCACGGCCCTTGTCTGTGAATTCGTCTGTCCGTTTTTGTTGCTGGCATTCATTACATTCGTTCAGGAAAGACCCATGGCCGAGAACCTAAGTCGTCTGGCTGCCATACAAGTGCCCATGTGGTTTTGGGTTGCTTTGCTAGTGCCGCCAACGCTCTTTGTGCTCGACCAGTTGATGCGTTTTCGACTTCAAATTACACCCGAACAAGTTGAGTTGCGGCGCCCATGGGGCACGAGTGTGATTTTCCCGAGAAACAACCTCAAGGGAGTTCAAGTGCATTATCACGAGATCGGTGGGACTTTCGAGAAATGGCCGAGACACATTAGCTTTGTCCAATTAATTCTCCAACACCCGGATGGTACACGGCAGAGGCTCGGAGTGGGCGGTGCAATGAGAGCCGGGATCGCTGCGGACCTCATCCGTGAAATTGGTCTTTACACTCGAATTCGTTAGCTTTGGATTCGCAGACCTGCCAGTTCCGGGGACCTATCAACACTATGGCAACCGCACTTATTCCATCTTAGAATTTGCACATCGATTTCTCTCCATGGTGCACGCACGAATACCAATACGTCCGATGGCACACTAATACTATCTAAGATTGAGGCTAGTGATCCAGAGGCTGCACGCGAGTTGTTACCGCTCGTGTATGAGGAGCTACGGAAGCAGGCAGAGACTCGGTCGATCCAGGAAGGCCCTGATCATACGTTGCAGGCAACGGCGCTGTTGCGTGAGGCATATATGCCGAGGCACCTTTTGTACACCGCACTTATTGTACATCCACTGTGAGACGATGCGGCCGCACGTCGCCGCTATCAGCAAAGTAGGAGGCGAAAGCGGATGGCGGATCGAACGCGATGTGGATCGCGGATGAATAGCGCCAATCGTACGACGGACTTCCAGTCCGTCGACAGCAACAGGGAGCGACGGACTGGAAGTCCGTCATACTTACTCTGGTTGCGACCAAAGTCACACTCTTTGTGCGGCTCGACAGCACGTTTCGAGTTGAAGTTGTGTGGTGATCAACAGTGCATGGTCACCGAACACTCCTGTGTTCGGTGTACGAGAGAACTACGGCCCTTCCTGTCCCGATGCGTGCGCATTAAGAAAGTCACAAATAGCAAAAGAATCGCTGGCGTAACCTGTGATGCTTCAGGCACTGCATTAATCGGATTGAGCGTCGTGCTAGTTGGAAAAAACATGTTGGAAAAATCTCCTGGTGTCGAGGCCCACCCCGTCTGTGAAGTATCTCCCGAGCCTGGAGCAGCTATGGTTACGAAATTCGGATCATCCGTCGCGACAAGTCGAGAGAAAACTGTTCCTGGGCCACCGGGTGTCCATGCCACACTTCCGGACAGCGAGCCTGTAAATGGTGGCGTGACAGAGTTGTACCATGCGGAAGACGAGGAGAGCTCATTAATTAAATCGATGGACAATAGTTGAAACACGTTACTGCTCAGCAAATCATTCGACGAGCCAGTTGTAGTCAACACACCTGTAAAGCGATTCCCGACCATACTATTGGTATCGTCTCGCGTTTCAAAAGTCCAAACGATGTCGGCATGTACAAATGAACACCAAACTGCGGAACACCATAGAAATAAGAGAAGTCTCATAACAAATCTTTGCAATGCAGTGTCTTCAATGACCGACACATTCTTTGAAAAACGCCTGGCCAAGAATTTTCCGTATTTTAAGCTCCGAAGAGCGCGAACTCTACCCTTAACTCGTAATTCAACTACATGAAAGAAGCTTGTTATTGAATTCTTTTAAACCTGTTACTGTCCACCTTCTAGTTGGAAAATAACTATAGCGGATCCGATTGCTGCCCCCAACCTGTGCGCGAAATATGCGACATTCGAACCGCTGTGACACCTGCCGCTATTCAATCTCGCGCGGCACTTGGAGAAACTCAACAATGTCTACCAACTACCGGCTAGAATAGGTATCAATTATCCTCCTGGAATCTAGTACAACATGCGTGCCTCCAATGCCCTCCATACTTCTTGCCTCCTAAAACGTCTGGGGGTCCCGCCAGTTCTGCTGTTGGCATTATTCATCGCAGGTTGTTTTCATCCTGAGACTGAGCTCCTGAGCCATAGTGCAGCTTTCGAACTTCAAAGCAATTCCATGGCGCCTCGAGTTTGGGGGCCACACGTGCTCAGTCACTGCGATCGCTGCGCACATAAACAGCTTTTTACCTTCGAATCTGTGCGGCCCGATTTACCGGCGCGATGTCCAAAGTGTGGCAGCAAATTGGCTACGCACCCAGCTATGCTGTCAGCCCAAAAGGGAGATTTGGTGGCAGTGGAGAAGCTTAAGAAGCGACCTGAAAGACTGGCTGTCGTACAACTCAAAGCCACAGATGGCACGGACTACTCTACTTCATCCCGTATGCTTCTTAAGCGATTGTGGGGATTCCCTGGAGAGCAACTGGAGTTTGTGGATGGGGAGTTAATGGTTGATGGAAAACTATGGCAAAAGTCTCTGGCACAAATGCTTGATTTTTGCTTGATCCTTGATCGTTTCCCACAAGCAGCTCCAACCGGATGGCATTGGCATTCCACACCAGGACAAGCCGCGAGTGAAAAACAAATCAACGGTAACAGCATTCGTTTGGAGGCTGGTCAACAATTGCGGTGGGAATACAGACAACCTGCTCGGGTCAATCCGGAAACAACTCCTGAAAATCAATGGCTTACAAATTCTCCTGTTAGCGATGAATGGGCTGGAAATCATGGAAGCTTCATGTCGCCACGAACGGTCAACGATTTGTGGCTCGCCATTCAATTCCAGCTACCCATAGAAAACTCATTGAACCTGCGGATCGAAAATAGGCTGGGAGTTTTTGGCCTCACTGTCTTCCCTCAGAAACCTTCGCATGTACAAACTCCTTTTTTCCCTGATGCCGAGATTCCCAGTTCTGCGGAGCTCAGTTGCCAGCTGCGAGTTATCGTGGCATTCTGCGATGGGCGTATATTGACATGGAGCGACTGCGACGGGACCAAGGAATTCTCGTTGGAAAGCTGCTTGCATGGAGCTCCATCGGACGAATCTATCCATGCCTTTGAACTCGTGGCCGCCAAACAACCGACAAAGAATACTCAAGTATCGATGGAGATTTCTCAAATTGTTGTGGGCCGAGACATCTATTTACGGTACAGCAACCGCGCCGATTTGGTTGACCATGTATTTGAACCTCTCAAGCACGACCAATTCTTTGTATTGGGCGACAACCTAATTATTTCGGAAGATTCTCGCAATCAACGGGCATTTGCAAATTCCAAGGCCATTATGGGCCGATTACTTGGCGTTTCAAACGCTGAGATTTGGTCAAGCGTCGAGCGAGCAATCCGATCCAATTAGCGGCTCACTATGCTTTTTTCCAAACTCAGGAGGTAACACCCAATCATCAAATCCGTTACAGACTATTTGATCCTAAATCCTAGAACTAAATTGTCGTCGCCGACAAATTTGCATTTCTTAATATTCGAAATGGTTAACTTCCTCGAGTTGGCCCTAAGCGTTGCGATTGGAATTGAAATTCTTAGTCACCCAACCACCCATTCTGGCCGTCGTCGCTCGCTTCAGATCACGCGATGGTTATTTGTTGGTAAATAGGTTCAGTCGGTTCAATTCATACAAGTCTCACAAATCATCATTATCCTCGTCGAGGTCGCTTTTGTTCCTAAAGACTTGAAAATAAAACTCGACAGCCTGTACTTGTTACGCCCGCATTACGTGGAATATTGAACTCCAAGTTTTCTTGACTCAATCGAACGATGACGTAAATGGTTGTAAGCCAAAGATAATGGCTTTTTGATCAATCAACCGGTGTTCGAGGGGTAATGGCATGGGGATTTTTAAGTGGTTCAATGATCTGAGCATGCGAGTCAAGCTCGTGGGCATTGTGGCAGCACAGTTGGTAGTCGTAGGAATTGCATTCATGTGGATGTTCAATTCTGAAGTTAGCACTGCGGCCCGCGAAGACTCGATATCACAGGCTCGTCGAGTAGTAGACATGGCAGAATCCATTCGACATGGAATGGCCGAAAAGTGGAAAAGTGGCGTGTTCGAACAGGAAGAAGTCTCCGCTTGGGCCAAGGAAGGGGAACTTTCTCGAGTCCTCGCAACTGTTCCAATCGTGGCGGCTTGGGAAGCCGTCATGATGAAAGCTAAAGAGGGTGGTTATGAGTTCAAAACACCGCGTGTAGGTGCCCGAAATTCGTCCAACGAACCGGATGAGTTTGAACGTCGCGCGTTAGAGAAACTAACAAGTGGCGGTATCAACGAGTATTCGGAATTCGACGAAACCAAAAACGTTGTGCGATACTTCCGTCCTATCAAGCTCTCTCAAGAATGCTTGATGTGTCACGGAGATCCGAAGGATTCCCAGGAAATCTGGGGCAACAGCGATGGCTTGGATGGAACAGGCCACAAAATGGAAAATCTGGCCGTTGGCGACCTGCACGGTGCATACGAAGTTATTCAGTCACTGGATGCTGCTGATCAGCGAGCTCAAGCTGCTACCATGAAAGGCTTAGCTCTAGTGGGCGGATTTATTCTAGGTTCATGCCTGCTACTAATATGGATTCTGAATCGATCGCTTCTGCGTCCGTTGCAAGCGGCCGGTCAAGCCTTCCAGCGTCTACTCAATGGCGACCTACGTCAAGAAATTGAAGTTAAGAGCAAGGACGAGATTGGCCAACTCCAAGGTGGCATCAATGCCATGGTGAAGCAACTGCGTACCATGATAGAAAATATGCGTTGCAACTCGCTCGAACTGGGTCAGGTTTCCTCTGGTCTTGAGACCACAGCTGGCAGTGTAGAAAAAGCAGCCTTGGCAACAACCTCTCGCAGTCAAACAGTTTCCGCTGCTGCAGAAGAAATGAGCCAAGCTTTAATCGCCATGCGAGGATCGCTAACGGAAGTCAGCACTAAGGTCCAAGCAGTCGCTGCCGCTTCGACTCAAGTAATGTCCAACGCCGAGAGCGTGGCTTTAAATACCAATGAATCGGCTAAGATTGCCAAGAACGCAGAAGATTTAGCTGCTCAGGGCGGCGTTCAGATTCGTGAACTTGAAAATGCGGCTGAGGGTATCGGGGACATTGTCGATGTCATCAAAGACATCGCTGAGCAAACGAACCTGTTGGCTCTCAATGCGACGATCGAGGCTAGCCGAGCAGGAGAGGCCGGTAAAGGCTTCGCTGTGGTTGCTTCTGAAGTGAAACAACTGGCTCGCGAGACTGCCGATGCAACGAGCGAAATTCGACGCCGCATCGAATCCATCCAAGGCATTTCTGGACAAGTTGTCAATGCAATGCATGAAATCGAATTGGTCGTTCGCAATGTTAGCAAATGCACTGACGAAGCTTCCGCCGCCGTAGCTGAGCAACGTACAACGATTGCTTCTGTGGCAGAACAATTGGAAGAGGCTGCTACGCTAACGGCTTCAGTCGGGCGCAACGTTGATGACACAGTCGCTGCGGCTCAAGAGGTCAGTCAGAGCATCCACGAAGTCAATTCCATTGCGGAAACAACTTCTCGAGAAGTTGAGACCACCAAGACTGCAGGGGTCAATGTCAAACGCGTTAGCGAGAGCTTTAGCGAACAATTGGCGACATTCGCTGTCTAAACTTGATAGCCGTGTGAAATTATGATCTGTGAGCCGAAGGCCTCGGGGATACTCGAGACCCGGCCGCTCACGCGTCAAGGCTCACATCCAATACCTATCCAGTGATAATCCGAGTTCAATACTCGCACGGCAATTTAGCGGTAATTGATTGAAACGCAGCTGGTGAAGCCAATCGACTCCCAGCTAATGCGACTCACTCGAATCTAGACGGCTGGTCAGAATTCACTCTGACCAGCCTTTTTCTTTGCGCAAATACTGCT
>JAGQOY010000263.1 GCA_020427005.1 Planctomycetales bacterium | reverse complement strand
TCGAAAAGAATTTGATTCTTTCGGAAAACCCCAGTGAGTCGATTCACATCGAAACTAACCTTTGCTAGTTTGGACAGCCACCGGTACTCAGTACAGAGCGCGGTGGCTAGCCTGGCGAACTGGCAATATGGACAGGCCATTCAGGCAAGTGGTACTTGGCGTATTGCGATGTCGTCGTCCGCGAATGAAGTGGAGCAAGATTCGCAACCAACGGTGGCGACAATCAGAGAAGCTCAATCGGGTAGCGGGAGCGCGTTTGGCAAGTTGGTCGAACTATACCAACCATGCATCGGTATTCAAATGAGACGATTTACGCGCGACAGTCGAGCCTGCGAAGAACTGACCCATGATGTTTTTGTTGAAGCGTATTTTAGCATACGTAGTTTCCGATTTGATGCTCCTTTTGTGCATTGGTTGCGGCGAATCGCCGTTCGAGTAGGGTACCGCTACTGGAAAGCCGAGAAACGTGATACCAGGATTGTTTCGGCAGAGGAATCAAACTCGCCTGAGTTTGCGCCAGTACTGATTGATCATTCCACATCCGCGTCAGAAGCAGCGGACTATGTGCATTGGTTGTTGTCTCAACTCACTCCACCGGATCGGCTAATCCTAACGGTTATTTACCTCGATGGCTGCTCGATCAAGGAGGCTGCATTCCGTTGTGGCTGGACGGTGACAGGCACCAAGCTGCGACTATTCCGTGCAAGAAAGAAAATGATCGCCATAATAGAGCGTTACGAACCATGACAAAACAACTGGACAAATTTGTCGATCTAGCAAAGCGGGCTTCAACTGAAGATTCGCCAAGAATTGATGTTCGAGGCAGGGTCATGGCGTCCATATCGGCTTCAGATAGGTGTGCATACGACGACCGGATTGCAGTCCGGTTCGTTGTCGGTTCAATGTCACTTGCCGTGGTGACATTGATCGTAATCAGCGTCTTTTCAAGCCAAGAACCGCCTCTAGAAATGATCGTGCCATTCGTTTCGAGACTACCATGACCCACTCAAGCTCAAGCAACTTAACATCACAACAAACAAACTCTAGGCGTCTTGTTCTAGTGATGATCGGTATCTTTGCTAGTGGTGCTATCGTGGGTGGCGCGACAACAAGAGCAGTGAGTCGGTATCAATGGAGGATGGCCATGAAAAATCCCGCGAGTCTGGCCTCTCGAATTTCCCCGCAGTTAGTTAGTACTATCGGCCTGCATGATGAGCAACTCGATCGAGTGGAATCTCTAATCAACATGCGCTATGACCGTATGGAAGCTCTGCGAGCCGAGACCTATCCGCTGCAACTCGCAGAATTCGATCAGCTTTGTAGCGAGATCGACAATGAGCTGGATAGTACGCAACGTGCAAAATGGGCTACGCTAGTCAGTAGATTGAAGAACGAATATTTGCCGCTGCCTCCCGTTGCCCCTCCCACTGCAGATTTCATCTTCAAGAACTTTGATGCCAACTATGACGACGCTCTTGAAAGCGCAGAGCTTCCTCCGCCTATGTGGATGCGAGTTCGAAACGCTGATTCAGATGGCGATAGTAAAGTGACTCGCTCGGAATTTGAGTCTGTACGCAGCTACATATCACCGTAGACATTGGAGTGACGAAATTCGTCTTCGAATTCTAAATGGACCTCTTCTGTTCGCCTGTGACTTTGAAGTCAACCCTCACATCTGTTTACGTTGCAGACCCCAGCAGTACATTGGGGTGGACCGACATGGCTAGCTGAACTCTCCTTTCTACGCGAGTACAATGTTGAGGAGAGTCCGATAGAAAGATTCACATAGCGATGGATCCGCAAGAGAGTCTGGTCGCGGAGCCTATTTATACAGATCCCTCAGTGCAGGTTCGAGTATCGGAAATTGAAACTCGAATCCCGCGTCCGCCAACCGCTTGCAATCCATTCTTGGCAACAATTTCATGGTACTTCGGGCTGGGAAACACCAAATTCTTTAATTTTCGCGGTGACTGGGACCAAACTTGTCACGGGTGCAGCTGATACTTAGTAGTGTCACTCAGTGGCCGACTAACATTTTTCAAACGGTCGTGGGAATCTCCAATCACAAGAATCCAAAATCAAGGAAGACTCAAATGTTGGTTCTCAGTCGCAAAGTTGGTGAGAAGCTGGTAATCGACGGCAACATCACGGTCGAAGTTGTACGGATCAAAGGCAATCGCATCACGCTCGGACTTTCCGCTCCCAAAGACGTTTCCATCCTTCGCGGCGAGTTGGAAAAGTCTCCAGTCGAACTTTCCAAGTATGAAATGGTCGCCGAGGATCGCGCGTTGGTGGCGTGTTAAGTGAGCTCCCACGTCAATGGTCATTCAAAAAATTGACGTACTCACTTAACAAAACGACGTGCGAGTACGAACTAGCAGATCGTTGAGGGCGTCGCGCGCGCTCGGCAGATCGGGCAGCGAGGACTGTGAGTAAGCCTGCTCAAGTTCGGCGACGAGTCGCAAGTACTGAGAATGGTGAAAGTCGACATCGGCTACAGCGCCGGCAGAGCAGTCGAGCTGGCCCTTTTCATTGCCGCTGATTTTCATTTCAATCAGCTCGTCAATAAACGTCAATTTCGCGGATTCGTTCAGCCGTACCAAGTTGGCAGCAACCTCGCCAGTGCGCATCAGGTGGATGCCGGTCAGCAACACACGATAAACGTAGAGCAACGGTTTAACGCGCGGCGGTGATTCTTTGGCAAACAGCTTCCACTGTGTGGCAGCAAAGCCCAGGTAGTGGTGCGCGTGATGCTTAGTGATGCACCCTGGAGCAAACGAGATCAACTCTTCATGTTCCGGTGAAGATTGCACGACCAATGGCGACAGCAACTGCTCCAGTACATAGCCGTTGCGGCGCAGCATCAGGGCAATGAACTTCCTAAGATCATGCGTAACGAGATCTATTTCGAGTCCATCATAGACACCTTCCTTTTCGATCGTTTCATCGTCGACAGTCAAGCCGAGAACCGATCGCAGTGGCAACACATGCGTGCCTCGAAGATCAAAGTCGGAATCTGGCGACGGGAAGCCGTACAGGTGCGCGCCACTGATCGTGGCAAATACTAATGGGTAAGAATGCGCACTGACATACTGATGCATACGGTCGTAGTCGATTGTTGAATGCGTTGTAAGGCGATGGTTCATAGTTCCGCTCCTTCGCTGGCAAGACGCCTGGCGCGAACGAGAAAATGGTTAACGCAGTCGTAGTCAGGACGCTCTGGCAACGTAGTCGTAGAAAATGCAGATTCAAAATCGCGCTGCAACTCTTGTCGCCAACGATTCGTCTCCTCGAACGGAACTTCACCACGTTTGATCGCCAACAATCGATCGCGATTCACGCCAACGTCGACAAGCACTTGTCGCTCCCTGAGCAACGTGATGCCCGACATAAGCAAGCGAATCAAGTGCATGACATGCTTCCACTTCACACGGCCTTGATTGCGAAGATCAGATTGCATCTTCTTGAATTGGGAAGCCACGTAGCCCGAGTAAGTTTGGAACGCGAGCTTGGACAGGAACGCGTCACGCTTCGAAAGCAACTCCTCTCCAAGTGGCGTTATCTTTTCAACCAAGGGCGTGTACAAACATTCGAGCACGTTCGGGTTGGCCTTCAGCGCCAGCAGCAGAAACTTCTGCAGCTCCCAATAGCATTCTTGCGTCACTTCGTTCTCCAACTGCTCCGGCACTCCATACAGCGACCAATGCATTTCAGCCGTTGGCACATAGATACCGCGCAGATCCGTGTCAGAATCCTCGCCGTCCAGCCCGTACGCTCTCGAGCCGATCACGCAACGATAGATTACTCGGTCGTATAGCACGGCATCGATAGGTGTATCGTTCGGAGCAATCGCTTCACGCTTGAAGTCAGCGAGACGAATCATTTGTTCGTGGTGAATCGGCGCCTCAAATCCGTCTGCAAACTTAACTCGATAAGCGTGCGAACGGTCGACGGGCGATTGCACGATCACGCCCACCACACCCGCCGGATGCGCGACACGGTTGTTCTGCGCGTACACATCCTTGCGAGTCACGACTTGCGTACCCGCTGAGAAAATCAGGTTTGGAGAGTCCTTTTGGTTCATTTTGGGCAATCTATTGTTAACGATGTTTGGCGAGTGCGGTTGTCTCAGTATGAATGTTCGAACCATTGTATCCGCCTATCTTCTGCTTCAGGCGACCTGCACGGCCGCGTGGTGGTGCTGGTTGCTTCGGTACCCCGAGACAGTCGCGTTGTTTCATCCAGCAGCTTGGCCTCGCGATGCGTTGTTTGCCTTCATGTTGCCCGACTGCCTTGGACTTATCGTTGGTTCGGCCGCGACGGCTTGGTTGATTGCTCGAGATTCGACGGCTTCAAAGTTGGCAATCTGGGCTCTGTCGGCAGGGATTGGCTATCCGACTCTATACTGCATATCGGCGTCGATCCAATCTGGGCAAGCTTGGCTGGGTGCTGGACTGATGAGTTGCATGTTTGGACTGACTCTGGCGATGGCAACGATCGTGGGCGTGGAAGGTCAATCGCCAGCAGCGTTTCGTCCGACATCCATGAGTAAGAGATGGTCGATCGCCTTTACGTTCGTGCAAGTTGTCATATTCTGGACGATTTTCCTAGTCGTACTGCCGCGTGCGATCGTAGAAGTCGAACGGCTGGTTGGTCTGCCACAGTCCAAGTCTGAACCGTTCGCCGTTGTGGCAGTTGTACTCTTCGTGGCTTGCTCATGCTTGGGATTGTGGAGTGCCTGGACGATGGCGACGTTGGGTTTAGGAACGCCATTGCCGACCGCCGCTGCGGTCAAGTTGGTATCGACTGGCCCGTATAGGCTGGTCCGCAATCCCATGGCGAGCGCTGGAATTGGCCAAGGTTTTGCAATGGGAATATGGCTTGGAAGTCCGTCAGTTGTTGTGTACTCACTAGCCGGTATCCTCGTGTGGCACTTCATCGTTAGGCCGTTTGAGGAATCTGATCTGGTAGATCGCTTCGGCGCAGATTACGAAGCCTATCGCCGCAGCGTGGGTCTATGGTTACCTCATAATCTGATTGCGGCCAAAGTGCGTGATTTCGGCCGCGGCCTTGGACTGCCAGAGCGACGAGGATTTAACTTCCGTCGTCGATAAGGTGATCACGTATTTCGGCATAAGCCTGGACAAGTTACTCAATTGCCGCCGAGACATAAATCGTGTACCGTCCTCCCATATAGAGCAACGGTTCTTGTTGCGGATAGGTTATCAGCCAAGATTCAACGACCTTTACATTTCCTGAGCGGTCAGTGTTTGCGGTTCCTCGGATTGCGAACCCACCGTTGACCACCATGGTGAAATAGTGAGTGAACTTTCGCTGGGGTTCAAAAAGGTAAGACAGATCGAGCTGGTACGGCGTATTTGCGCTGACAAGTTCGAATCCAGCCTGCTGACTAAGCTTATCCTCTGTCCTCTTATTCACTGAGCCGATGTAGTTGAAGCCCCCGTCCTGAGCTAAGGCGGCGTCATTAGTGGTCAGGCTGAAAACAGCGAATACTATCGCAGGGAGAAATATTGTTGGTATACCAAGTTTCATTAGTTTGACTCCTGAATAGCCGAGAAGTGAGTTTGCAAATTGCGGCCAAATGCGTCATCGGCCTCGGCTTTGAACCTACGGACGCCCATGAACACCATGCTTAAAACAACGCGACGATTCGGGCGAATTTCCCCCACAGAAAGTCTCGAAACCTCTGCCTCCCCAGACGGTCTTGTCAGAAAATGCAGATCGAGGAAGCAATCGTCAGCTATTTTTTGGGGCCACCCTTGCCACCGCCTTTGCCTCCATCGATTCCACCCTCAGTGCTCGAATCAATGAGCCCGGTTGTCCTGACAGTGTATGCGGACAACAGCGGCACCACGATTGGCTCGGTAATTTCGGAAATGGAATAATCCCACACAAAAGAATCCCCTGCGGCAACTTCAATCGTTCCATTTCTCCCCAATGTTCCTGTGCCTTGAATCGTGGCGAACCTGAGCACGGCAAAAAAGTCAATTCTCGTTCCCTCGACCGCACTTGGGTCATAGCCCAAATAGGCCGCATACTGACGATTGTCATCAACCACGGCTGTGTTGAAGAGGTAGGACTCCAATGTGGCTTCGTCACGTTTGCCGAACTCGACTGTTTGTTGCGGGGCAGTGACAACCAATTGGGATGTGTCTTGCCCAAGGAAATCGATGTCGATTACAAAAGCACCTGTGACTCGGCTGAGCATTGAGTCCGTTGCATTTTGGCTCAACTGCATGTAATAGCATGTATTGACCACAAGTTTTCCGTCACTGGCGAAGGCGGCTTCACCATGTAGTGTCCTTAGTGACTCTATAGTGTCCTCCAGAGTCAGCACGTATAAGTATGGGAATCTCACGTCTGCCGGCGATTCGTTCAACCGAATTTCCAGCGGATAGACATCGCCTGCGACAATCCCCACATCGCCCTGTAATCGAATGGCCGTAAGTGCGTCAACGGCCCCCAGATACAATGGCTCCTGCGCCTGTGCTGAATGACTGCTGGCCAACGTGCCGATGACAAGAGCCAAACCGAGCCAGGAGATACGTTTCAGATTCTTTTTGGCTAGAAACATAGTGCCAATCCTCAGGCCACGTCAAAATGAACAGTCTGTTTCTCCAGAGTTCCTGCGAATGGTGGCCTACGTTGTCGCCATCAGGAGAAACCGCCAAAATAAAAGTCGGCTGCATATAACGCGACGCATGGGGCGGGATTCCCCCACGGAAGATTTCGAAAAACTGGCATTCCCCAGGAGTTTGTACCCTTTTCAGCATTTTTCAACGGCCGGGAGCCTTGAAGATTCGGGACCAATGCACGGCACGAGCTCCCCTTGGCTCACCTCAGATCTCGATCAGGTCCTGACGCTTCCGAGCCGCCCAGCGGTAATCGAACACACACTTCCGCTGTGGCAAGGCAGTAGAATGCCGCTAAATCGTGGGCGCGGTATTCACAAAACTAGATGCGCAGGGCTCCGAAGTAATTCCACGGTCAGAAGAAGAAAGTTTTCATCTCCCGCGTGTTGGTCAATCGATTCGTTCATGCTTTTGCACTCGAAACTTTCGGCACTTCCTGGTGGCCAATCAAGGTTCATTTTGAGTGCGGAGATGTTTGAGATGGTGATCAACATATGCTGCGTTGATATTCAAAACTTCTCGCGCTGCAATCCGCCGAACCCAGGGTGAGATGCAAAGTTACACGACGATCCGACGGCAGAACCAATCTACTCATTCCTTGCCGAATCCAACGAGGACAACATGGGTCAGGCGCTACTTAGCGAAACAATTGATCGCCCGTCTGCCCAAATTTTTGTCGTTTTCTGCGACTCGCAAATTGCAAGGCAGAGTCGGGGAGTGAGGATGATAAACTTTCGAACCCAGCGAGGCAAACAAGCCTCTTTAATGGACCTCGCACGATCCACCGCCGCACCGGCCTGTCAATCGCAATCGGTGCTTGGCAAAGACGCGATAGCCAAACTCCAGTCCGTGCGAGATGCCGGGCAGTCGAGTGATTGCGACAGCGTGCTTTAGACCGACGGCGGTATAAAGTCGGCGAAATACTTCGACCCCATTAATCCATTCCCCACTAGGTAGCCGCCCTTGAATCTCATCCATGAAGTCTTTCATGGTCATTCCAAAGACAGTTGGGCTGAATGAAGTATCAGCGATGTCGGTGAACCGGATTCGGTGCTGCCGATCTAGTCGACGGAGCAGATTGATTTCGCGCATGCAAAGTGGACATTTGCCATCGTAGAAGACTTCCACCTGCCAGTCATTGCTCAATAAACTTTTCATGAGTCCTGCATCAGTCCTTGACCAGTGACCTACTTGCCGATCTCTGAGTCCTTATTAGCCTATTTCAATCGGATCAAGATCTCGTTCCGGCGAAGTGCTGCTGGAGTGAACGGCGGATCGTAGCCAGCCGCCTCTGCCGACTCCTCACCTTCAAGACCTTGGCTCTTCATCCATTCTCGCAGCTCGGCTTCCTTCTCTTTGGCCAGCTTGGAATCGAGCTTGCCGGGAAAGCGAACCGCCGCGAACCGACCGCCTTTACGCTCACGAAACTTCACCCTTTCAACCTTCGGATTAGGAGCTCCCTTAGCTGCAACTTCCTTGGGCATCACAAACCCCATCGAGACATCCGACTTGCCGATTTCGCCTTCCATGAATACCGGCGTCGTCATCGCAATTTTCTGCTCGGCTTCGTTTGCTCCACTGATGTACTGGAAAAGCCGCATAAAACTGCCATCTCGACCCTGCGAATCCATATTGGAATCGGTC
>JAGQOY010000262.1 GCA_020427005.1 Planctomycetales bacterium | reverse complement strand
GATCGCTCGTCACACCGTCGGCGAATTTGAGGCTGAAACCGTCGCTGGATACGGTCGACTTAAGGTCTTGAGCGAGGTAGTACGCCAACGTTGCGTTGGCTTCTGCGCCGGCGAATGTCCACCATGACCAGCGGTCGCCAGACTCCAGTAGCAACGATGTCGAGTCGGCATGAAGCCAACTAAAATCGTCTCGCAATCGGTCGATTTCTGCTTTGCACCGTTTCGACCAGCGGTCTGATTGATCGGAGCGACACAGGATCGCTTGCATGGTCTTGCAGATCTTGTACGAGAGACCGAGCCCAGATCCTGGCCAACGAGTTCGACCAAGTTCATCGGTTGGCTCCACGAAAGCAATCTTGCGCTGCCAGTCGATGTAGTTCACCTTCCAGGCATTGCCGCCTAGCGACAGAACACGAGGGCCATCTTGCTTCACGAGCAAAGCGGACTCGTCAACCTGCCCGATCTCTTGTCGCCCATGCAGAACGCGGAAGATGGGCGGTGTCATGAAGACGGAGAAGAGCTCCATGAAGTTCTGCCGACCAAACGTCTGCTCTCCCTTGACTCCCAACCAAAGCAGTCCCGAATCATCGGACAGTATCTCAGTATCGATCATCCATTGGACGAGCTCTTCCACTGATTCTCTGGGTAGCTGGCTAAAGCCGTAAACGCCCTCAATCCACTTGAACCAGTCCAGTCGTCCGATGCCACTTTCTTGCAGAGCCAGCGCCATCAGCTGCTGTGACAGAATGTGATACGGTTCAGGCGGAGGAATAATCGGTTCGACGAAACCGCTCTCCCACAGTTCTGTGAGAGCTGCCGCTTGCAGCAATCGCTCGGGCTTGGTCGCCAACATTAAGCAGTTGCGAACCGTACCGGCTCGTCGGCCTGTTCGTCCCATGCGTTGCAGGAAGCTGGCAACCGTTAACGGTGCGTCGATCTGGATGACGCGATCCAGGTCGCCCACATCGATGCCTAGTTCCAAGACGCTGGTCGCCACAATGACGCAGTCGCTTTCTTGGGCGAAAGCTTTCTCCGTCCTGTGTCGCTCTTCTTGGCTTAGCGAGCTGTGGGTGACGAAAGCGTTGACACCGTACGACTTCAGCATCAAGCCGAGTTCCTCGGTGCCTGCCCGACTGTCCAAGAACACCAGCCGCTTTTCACCACGGTGCAATCGCGAGATCACCGTGGCAGCGTTCTCAAGCGAACCGACATAGTCGATCTGCACATCCGCTGGAGCTGCTTCACTCGGTGGCGGGTAGGCGACGCTCTTCTTTCCGTCGCAATTGCCCGCGATCCATGTCAGCAGTACTTCAGGATTGCCGACCGTGGCAGACAAACCAATGCGCTGGATCTCTTGCCCTGCAAGTTTTGAAACCCGTTCTAGCACGCTTAACAGGTGCCAGCCTCGATCATCACCAGCAAAGGCATGGACCTCATCGACGATGATCATCTTCAAATCGCCGAACATTCGTTGATCGTCGACGCTCCGGGATACCAACATCACCTCGAGGGACTCTGGAGTCGTCAGCAAACAGTCTGGAGGGGCTCGAAGAATCTTTCGCCGCGCGGATGTTCCAACGTCACCATGCCACAGAGCCGACCTGCGTCCGAGCAGATTACAGTATCGGGAAAGTCGATCATCGAGGTTGTTCAACAGCGCTTTGATCGGACAGACGTAGAGCACGCTTAGGCCCGTCCAATTCTCAGTCAACATTCTCGATAGCGCCGGAAAGAAAGCCGACTCCGTTTTTCCACCGGCCGTGGGCGCAAGAATGATCAAATGGTCTCCAGCGACCACCTTCGGAATGACGAGGTCTTGAAAGGGACGCAGTTCTCGCCAACCTAAACTGTTGACGATGTGATACTGCAACGCTGGATGGAGATGATCGAATCCTTTCACAGTTCCAACTCAATCTCATCTACTGATGTGCCAGCTGCTGCGTGTCGTTCGATCGTTGTGAGCTCGACGTCTCCAATCGTTAACTGATAGTCTGCCCGAGGATTGAACCCCTCGTGGAGATCGACGCGATCTAGAACGTCCGCTACTAACTTTTTCAGGAAGATACGAGGTGCGACGCCTACTTTGCCACCCAGCTTGCCGGTCACGGCTTCCGCGAGACTTCGCACGTACTGATCATCGCAACGCTCAGCGATACGAGCACTCGACTTTGCATGCTGAAGATAGATGTCGCGAATGCGAGTGCCAACCAAGCAGAGTCGATCTAAATCGAATGCCGGCAAACGAAGTTGAATAGCTCGTGGATTGTCGTACTTAGCGTCCGTGGTGAAATCGACGTGCAGTCGCTGGGCGAGCGGTTCGAGTCGGCCTATGCCCTGATGGCTGTCGAAGAAGGCCGGCGTTCCCGTGATCAGCAGATACAAACCAGGGAATCGACCGGAGTCAACTTCATCGATCAACTGACGCAATGCATTGAGGCTCTTGTCGCGAACGTCGCTACGCACCCGCTGAATCGTTTCGACTTCGTCAAGGACAACCAGAAGTCCTGGGTGACCAGAGTCGCGAAGGACGGTCAACAGCCCCTGAAGAAATCCAAGTGCACCGAAGTGGTCGATGTCCCCCTTTACTCCAGCAAACCGTTTAGCGTTGGCAGAAACGTTAGGTTGCCCCGATAACCAAGCAAGGATTCCGTCCGCCATCGCTTGGTCGCCACTTCCCTGTGCGAGCCGGTATCCGCGCAACGCAGCGCTGAACATTGGTGCCGCCTCGGTCACCTTGGTGAGTCGTTGCTCCAGAAGTTCTGCGGTTCGAGCGACCAGTTTCGCCTCGTCGTTTGCATCAATCGCACCTTCGGCTAGCACGTCTTCCTCAAGAGTGTAGAACCAACCATCGACGATATTCCGAAGAGCACCCTGTGCTGTGTCGGCTGTCGACAAACGCTCATTCAATCGGCGATATACCGTTTCCAATCGATGAAGTGGCGTCTCCGTCTCGGAGACTTGGACTTCGGAAGTTGCAAAGCCAAGTTTCTTCGCTCGCTCAACCAGCCACCTCGCAAAGAAGGTCTTCCCACAACCGTATTCGCCGCGAACCGCTTTGAACACACTCCCACCGGAAGCCACCTTCTGCAGCTCTTCATCCAGCGCTGATTCGAAACGCTCAAGCCCAACGGCAAAGGCGTCCAAACTACTCTTCGGAACGGTACCGCGCCGAAGGGCGTCGATGATCTCTTGTCGGCGTTGTGGGCTTATCATTCGGTTTGCTCCTCTTCTGCGTCGCCCGGTGGAGGCATCAGTAGTTCGCTTGTTCCTCCGCTCAATGGTAGGAATCGAGGGTTGGGTTCTTCGTGCCAATCGGCATATGCGATAGGAAATAGCTCTTGTTCCGCGTAGCCTAGCATCGAAACGTACCAGCCAGCGTATTCCCAATCGATTCCGCGGGAAGCTTCAACAATGTCTGGCATGCGTTCGTGAAACTTCGTTGCAAGAGTCTTCACGTCGTCGTGCTCTGCATCACACCATCCAAAATACTCGTTACTTTGTGCACTTGAATAATGTGCTGCCAGTCTGTCCCAGTCACATAGTTTCGCACCATGCGATCGGAGGATGTTCGAGCGAGGTGCGATCGAGCAACGCCAACTGCAACCTGATGGAGACATGCCAGGTGCAATTCGCATCAATTGATAACCTTGCTTATGGAACTCATGTACTATCCGCAAAACGCGCAGAGCTCTTCGAAAATGTGCTTCCATGTTTGGCCTACTCCACCAAATCAAATTGCTTGAGTAGCAACGCACGGTCTAGCTGAATCGTGTCTGAAACGTCGTCGCGAGAGAGTACTTCATAGCCATCGACGTTGAAGACACGTTGTGCAATCGCTAGTAGTCCACGAAGACGTAGCGGTGGCATTTGGATAGCACGAGCGAGTGCCGCCGATGTGATCTTGCCACCACGTTCGTCGATCGCCTGCAACAACCGCGTGATCACCGCATCCGCTGGCACCGATCGGCCACCCAATCGCTTCTGCTCTTCGTAAACGTGCGAAAGAAGCAACCTACTAATCCATTCAGCCTGAGCTTTTGGAGGTGTCGCGGTTGATTCTGGAATTGCGACTGCTGGAGCAGCGTTCTCCGCTTGTTGAACCAGCTCGTCGACATTGAACAGCATGCCTGAAGGAACTGGCTTTGGTTCAGCCGGCTTTAGGTTGAGAACGGTCTCAGGCTCCGAGGCAGCCGGACTCGTCGCAATGTCCCACCACAGCGGCGTATCGACGGGCGCTTCGTTCCAGCCTGCAGGAAAAGCGTTCGACGAATTGAGCACAGCAATGGGAATGACCATCTCTTGCGGAGAGACCCCGCCGTGATAACCGTTCTTCTTGATTCCGTATCGAATCTTCTCTGTCCATGGAGCGATTAGCTTGTGAGTCTCAGGAAGGACAACGCGCTCGCCTGCAATCTTGAGTTCGCCTTCGCTGACGTTCGTCTCGTCGATTCGCCAACGCTCGCCACCTTCATACTGTTTGCCTTTTGCATTGCAGTCGAGAATGTGACCATGGTCGCTCAACAAGATCACCGTTCGGCCAGCCATTTTTGCTTCGTGAAGCAGTACAGGCAGGACCTTGATCTCATCGCGAGACCAACGAGTATCAATCTGCTCGCCCTTCAGCAGGTGATCATCCACGGCATTCACCACTACGCCGACGATCTTGCGATGGGCCGAGCCGATCTCTTTGCGAATGTCAGCTGCCAAGCTCGAATCATCCGTCTCCTGCAGGGATGCTTTATGAAAGAGCACGGGAGGGAAACCACTGCGACACGTTTTCAAAAGAGCTGGGTGCTCGGCGAAACCCACCTTTTCATTTGGCGCGTGTCCCTGGGCAAGCTTGCCTGTCAACAGACTGGTGCGTGAGACCTCGGTCACACTGGGAACCGTTGCAAGAGCTGGACGCAAACCGACGCCTTCTTCGGCCAGCAATACCCAGTCGTGCCCGAGTACATCCGCCATTAACTCTCGGAAGACAGCGACACTCATGCCGTCAATCACGACGACGAGCACGGGCTTCGCGGCAGCGATCGGAGCAACCATTCGTTCGAGAACCTGCTCAACGGGAACAATTGTCTCGTCAGTCGACTTAGCCGCTGTCCAGTCACGAAGCAATTCTGCAAAGCGAAGTGAATCAACCTCCCTCGCCGTCGTTACCTTTTCGAACAACTGAGCATAAGCTTCCGACAGCTCCCGAACGGGATCGCCGGATCTCAGCGTCAACCGTGCCCAGTCGATGTAGCCTCCTTCGCTTAGGTGGCGACATGCAGCGTCAGCCAGTGACTTCACATCATCCCTGGACTGGCTCTCACCTAGCCAGCGAACAAGCCGCATCGCCATATCGACGCGTTCGAGCCGTCGGCGTTCTCGGCTATGTCGATCGTGTTGAGAAATCGAGTTCCTCGCTTCAATGAGTGTCTCGAAATCAAACTTCGATCCAGCAAGCGAGAGAGACAATTGCTTACCAAAATCCGCCAAACGCAGATCAAAGCCGATGGGAGATGTGTCACTAAGGTAAGCAAAAGGCTCTGCACCAACTTCTCGTAGGATTTCATCAGCTCGTTGAAGCAACGTTTGCTTGACGCGAACATCATTCAGTTGCAATCGAACAACTTCGGTAGCCGCTGCGGACCAACGCTCGATGATGGAGTACTCCGGCGCATGGCCATCGAAGTACTTTTCTTCTAACTTGCCAATGGCACGTTCCAGCTTCCCCTTGGCCGACTTGCTGAATACAACGCCAGCGGCTAAACCCAGCGGCAACGCTTCGGCGAGACCATTGCTCTTCGAACTTCGAGCGGCACAATCCAAGACGGCGGCAACCGTTGGACCTGCCGTCGATACAAGCCACTCGCTGGTGGCTTCTTGGATCATTTGCGGCGCGCTGCAGAATCGCTCAACGTTCTTGGTGTCGATCGACCATTTTAGAACTGCCAGCAGATCCAGCGAATATCCTGAAAGGCCGAGGTAGTGATCAAGCACGATTCCCCAGACGGTTTCCGCATCCAGAAACCCTGTCGCCACTGGTGGGTAGCCATTCGGTGGAATCAAATCCATCAGAACATCTGCCATCCAGCCGTATCGAGTCACACGTGGATCGACGGCTCGAACTTGAAATAGTGCTTTGACAATCTGCCAGCTATCAAGCGGAATCAACTTGCGTGGCTTCAGCCGAACAAGGATATCGTCACTGATATCGTGATCATCCAGGTCCGTAACAAGCACAGTTGTTCTTTCATCGCCCGACTCGCGCAAGGCTAAACGCATCGCCAGTGGTGAGTCGCACTGATGAATCTGGAAGACCTCGCCGTTGTCCTCATAGCTCGTCTTGCCCGACCACTTAGCCTTTGAGCGAATGGCGATACTCTTCGTCCCAGGCAGCTTCTTTCGGATCGCTGCAACCTGAGCTTTGATTTGAGCAAATGTTGGAGATGCGTCTTTCACTCAGTGTCTCCATTTTCTTCCACGATCCAGCTCGCGTTGAACTTGATCACTTGTTTGCCTGTGTATTTCTGCTCCAGATCGCTCACGATCTTCTTGAGTTCGCCGATCGATAAATCCGACCTGGTTTCCGATTCAAGAATTTTCTTTGTGGCTGTCGGCTTACTGACGGGCGGCGTCGTCACTCCAGGCAAAGTAACACTAGTAACACCCGCGATTGGGGGCGTAACCGCTGGCACTGGCACTTGAACTGGCGGTGGAGGTGTTTGCGTCAGTAGTCGCACTGCTTTGAGCTGAGCTTCCTTCAGCGTAGGTCCGAGAGCCGTTACGTGTTCGTCGGATTGCAACGCTTGCGCGATAGATGAACGGATCGATTGAGCGACCGCTTGTCTCTCGTCGGCCAGCTTCGCGATCGCGTCAAAGATCTCCCAGTTCGTACTTTCGATCGTCGCCAGCAACTGCGAAGCCTTGCTCAAGCACTCTCCCATGGCGGCTTCTGTCGTCGCGACCGCAGCCGACGCGAGTGCCGATACAACCTGACTCGCTTCGGAAGCATGCAGCTTCTCGACCAAGCTGGCAGTCGCCGAGGCGGTCGTTAGTCGAGGACTATTTGCGGGATCAACACCAAGCTTCGACAATCGGTCCTTCAACTTCTCCTGCAGCGAACCACACGACGACCGAACCTCAGAAGACTTCTTCTTCAGTGCTGCGGAGAGGTTCGCAACGGTCGTGGCTTTCTTAAGTGGCGAGACGGCTTCACCAAAGATCTGTGCAGCGCGGCTGACTGCGATGCTCCAGTGCGCCTCATCAGGTAGCTTCTGCTCTTGCAGCACATAATCGTTGGAGAGATTGGTGAGCGAAACTTCGACGGGAGCATTGTGATAGACGAACGTGCGGTTGGTCTGCTCGGCATAGGTCAAGATCACCAGGTTCTGTGCTTCCTTTGGCAAACCCATCGCCCGCGGCTGATCGATCCACTTTCGCAACTGACCCACGCTGATCGTGGATGACGCTTCGGCCGCCTTCTTGTTGAAGTGATTACGCCAGTGATGACCCAAGACAAAGTGCGTTGCATCGTGCCCCATTTCGCCCAACATAAGCGGATTGGCGATGTGTCGAACCAACGATCGAATGGTCTTCTCCACAGCGACGCGACCGTCCTGTGATTGAGCTGCCTCGCTGAGCACGGCTTGCACCTTGCGAAGATTGCCAATCTTAACTTCAGCCTCGAAGTTCGGTGCTCCAGGAAACTCGCTCATCAAAGCTTGGCTGAGCAAGTGATTCATCGCGCCGCCAAGGTTGGCCGCTACAGGAGGCTGTGGATCAAAGCCGTCGTCTAATGAGACAAACTGCTCGTGCTGCTCAAGCTCGTGAGTCGTATCGAGCGAACCCTGAGTAATCGCATCCAGACCGTAGGCGGCATCGAGATGATTCTGCACTCTAGTTCGCAGAACGCTTCGCTGATTCTCCAGCAACGACTTTGCCGCTTGCCGATCTTGGGGCGAGAGATGATTCGAGTACTGACCGAATCGCTCCCCGGTGAGAATGTGTTCAAGGATGACCAGCATCCCGAGATCCTTCAGGGCATCGGCGCTGAAGAACTGTGGAATCCAGCAGATGGTCTTTGCACCAAGAGGATTCCTTGACTTAAATGCCTGCAACTGGCTGATGTCGTCCTTTGGTCCGTGGCCAGGCTCGTCGAACGGGAAGTCGATCACCAACTTCCAATCGGTATCGTTGTTCTCAAACGATGTGTCTGGCAATTCGCGAATGTTTTTAAAGAGAACGGTGCATGAGCGACTGGTGTTCTTCCAGGTGAAGTCATAATGCTGCTGGAATTCGTCTTCGCCTGATACGCCCAACTGTTCAAACAGCATCTGCCGAACGCGACGAATGCGGTTGCCTTGATTGTCTTCCCGTTCCGCCTGTTTGATGATCCCCTCGGTATCAACGCCGGATA